>JBDKSM010000076.1:0-8613 GCA_039680665.1 Syntrophaceae bacterium
ATGTCGCCGCCAACGTGGTGACCGGTATCGATGCCGTGGCGCAGTCCAACCTCGCCATGACCTTTTATCTGAACGCCACCGCGGCCGCCGGCGTCGTGAGCGCCTCATCCAAAACCCTGACACTCACACTGGTGGATGCCTGAATATGAAAGTCAAGCGTGCGATCATCTTATTAGTTCTGTTTATCTGGGTCATCCCCCAGGGCGAATCCTTCTGCATGAGCATCAATGCAGACGGAAGCTGGTCGAAGAGCATCACGACAAGCAATCTGACCTCAGGCGCGGGGAGCAACCTGACCAGCACCTACGAAAGCTCCTCCAGCCAGGCCAATATCGATATCAGTCTGACTCTGGGCATCCTAGACGGTTGGCGGGTTGATGTCAGCAAGGTGGACGGCACGTGGCATAGCGACGTTCACCTTTATATCCAACGCACTTCAAATGGGTGGACGGACTTGGGTTTAGGCACCATCTCGGGTGGATCATCATATATTGAAGTGACCGGCGTTTCCCAGACTTTTTATTCGGGCAGCGGTAATCGCTATGACGCCGACGTGCAGTTCAAGTTGACCGGCATTTCCTTGAGCATCCCGGCCGGGACCTATTCGACCACGGTGTATATTACCCTTGTAAATACATAATAGGAAGGATGTGGAGATGAAACGTAACATAGCCTGGGCGGTATGGCTGGTAGGGTTTATGGTTCTCATGAACAGTTCAATGCTTGAGGCGGGGGTCGCCGTGGTGGGACCGCTCACCTATGAGAATAACGTGCAGCCCGGGGCCACCTACCAGGGGTCCATTCTTCTCAAGAACGACGCCGACGAACCGTTTGAGGCCAAAATCTATCAGACCGATTACCTTTTCTCCGCGGATGGAACCAGCGAATACGGCGAACCCGGCCGAAACAAGCGTTCCAATGCCAGCTGGATCACCTTCAGCCCCAAACGCGTCATTATCCCGGCGCATGATACCACTCAGGTAAACTACGTCGTGCGGGTGCCCGATGACCGCCCCCTGACCGGAACGTATTGGAGCCTGCTCATGGTGGAAGGCGTAGGCAGGGGGTCCATCGAATCCAGCATGCCCAACAAAGACCGCCCACGCCTGGGCATCGAGGCCGTCTTACGGTACGGCATCCAGATCGTAACCGAAATCGGGGATACGGGGTCCAGCATGCTCAGCTACAAGGATCCGCGTTTCTTTGAGGAGCAGGGCGAAATGTACTTGCAGGTGGATATCGTGAATACCGGTGAGAAGTGGTTGAGGCCCACCTTCATGGCGGAGCTCTACCATGCCGACGGCGCTTTGGTGAGGAAATTTGAAGGTGACAAGATGCGCGTCTATCCCGGCACGTCGGTACGGCACAAGATCAAGTTGGGCAACCTTACGGACGGCAAGTATAAGGTATTGGTGGTTGCAGACTGTGGAGGATCAAAGGTATTCGGGGGTGTGTATGTCTTCACCGCCAAAAAATGAGATCTGCGATCCTCACGTTTCTCCTGTTTGTGTGCTGCGCGGCCCTGGATGCTCTAGCCCGCGAGATTGAAATACTACCCACCGGGGAGACGCTCATTGTCACGGAGCCG
The DNA here is from genome assembly GCA_039680665.1 of Syntrophaceae bacterium. Taxonomy (GTDB): domain Bacteria; phylum Desulfobacterota; class Desulfomonilia; order UBA1062; family UBA1062; genus JAKQBR01. The sequence continues at coordinate 1,589 of JBDKSM010000076.1, forward strand.
GGCAGAATCGTCACCAGCGCCGTCAAGGTAACCAACCATACTCAGACATCTCAGGAATTCAGCCTTGAGGCCGGGCTTCCCGATCCCTGGATATTGATTACCCAGGGATACCCTTTCGTTCTGGATAAAGACGGCAGCGAGGTGCAGCTTATCAGCTTTCTGGTGCCCCGCGGCGCCCTGGCTGGCAACTATCCGGTTTCCTATACCGTCAAAGGGGTCACATCACCCTCTCTCAGTGATACATCCACAGTCCATGTCATCGTACTGCCGGTGACGAGACTGTCGCTCAGGGTCAAGGAAACCCCACGCTATGTGGTCGCCGGCGACAATTGCGGGGTGACGTTCGTAGTTGCCAACGAGAGCAATATCCGCCAGGAGGTACACGTTGAGGTAGAGAGCCCCCAACCGTTCCCTTTAAGCCTGGAAGCCAGCGATTTTGCCCTTGAGGCCGGCGAATCACGGGTGATTGCGGTAAGGTCCCAAACGGACAAGAATATCCCGGAAGCCATGCTGCATACCGTGCGGCTCAGGGTGCAGATCCCCGGCAAAAAAGAGACCGAAGTGGAGACGGAAAGCTCGGTCGAGATTGTCCCCCGTACTACGGGCACTGAAGGTCGATATCATACGCTGCCGACCGAGCTGACCGCGCGTTATGTCAGCAACACCGTGGGCGATCATAGCGAGTCCGGATTCCAAGGTCAGCTCTCCGGCAACGGGACCATCGACGAGGACGGTAAAAAACATGTCACCTTTCTGTTCAAGGGCCCGGACCTGTACAAAAAATCGGATCTGGGCAGCACGACTTATCGCGCACGGGATGAATATCGTCTGAATCTCTGGACCGAACGTTATGAATTCATGTTCGGCGACCAGAGCTATAGTCTCTCCCCTTTGACCGAGGTATCGCTCTATGGACGCGGCGCGGGCGGCAAGCTCAATTTCGATCGGATGCAGCTCGGCGGGTATCGTGTCCAGACCCGCTGGTTCGATCCCGAACAGGATCAAACCGCGCTCTTCACGAAGTATGACCTCAATGAAAACATGAATATCGGCCTGAACTATCTAAGGAAGGACAACCTCGACGGTTCCAGCACCATAACGAGCATTGCATCCCGGATCACGCCGATTCAGGCCACATCGGTTAATCTCGAGTTCGCCCGGGGCAGCGCGCAGAAGAGCGATGATACCGCCTATGCCCTGGATATTCTCGGTAATCAGGAGCTCATGGCCTACGCTCTCAACTATATTCACGCCGAGCCGGATTATCCCGGCAGTTACCGGGATATGGACTTTCTCACCGCGGGCGTTACCATACCCGTGCGGGAACGTCTGCGTTTGAGCGCCAACTTCCGGCAGGATAAACGTAATCTGGATCTCGACCCTTCCAAGAGTTCCGCCAACATGGAACGGGTTTATCAGGCCGGCATGAATTATCGCCTCGATCCGGGCATGAATCTGGGTCTGGACGTGCGGACTCGAGATTTCGAGGATAGACTCCCTGATCCGCAGTTCGACTACACGGAGACCACCACACGCATCAGCTTTTCAAAGGGCATGGACCGGCTGAACGTCTATTCCTCGGCCCAGATCGGCACGGTGCGCGACCGTTTGGATAATACCCGGCAGAACACGGAGAATTATGCCTTATCGGCCTATTTGAGCCCGTTCACCAACCAGACCTACAGCGGGTATATCTACTATGACAAAAACCGGCCGGAGGAAGGCGGCCTCCAGACCTGTCGCACCTTAGGGGTCAGCTCCGCCTTCCGCTTGGGTGATGCGACCAGGCTGGATTTGCATTATGAGTCTAGAGACTACCGTAATTCCAGCACCGGCAAGCAGAATATCTATGAATTTCAAATAGCCCAAACGCTCTTCAAAAATCATCAGGTATCATTCCAGGGTCGTTATATGACCAATAGGCATTCTCTCCAGGAGAATGAGTCGGCCTATATGATCGAGTATACGATCCCCTTCGATTTGCCGGTAAGCAAAGTCGAGCGTTACGGCACGGTCAAGGGGTCCCTCAATAATGTGGAGACGAATGAGGCTATCGCGAATGCCCTCATCCGTCTGAACGGCATATCCACGATAACAGACAAAAAGGGCGAGTTCACCTTCAACATGATCAAACCCGGAAATTACTATATCGATGTTGACTCAGCCAGCATCGGCCTGGATAAGATATCGGCGCAGAAAACACCGATTAAAATCAGCGTGCAGGGGGGCGAGATCAGTACCCTGAAGCTCGGCGTAACCCGTGCCGCCGCGCTTGCCGGACGTGTGATGGCTTACCGCATCGACAGCGCCCCGCCCTCGTCGGAAAGTACCGGTACGAAGGCCTTGAATTTCATCATGGATCCAAACGGAGGCCACGGTATAGTGGCTTCCGGCGAGGATGCGAAGCTTGTTGAAGCCTCGGGACTGGCCAGTGTGGTGGTCGAGTTGAGAAGCGGTTCGGAGAGCCTGTGCCGCATCACCGACAAGCAAGGCCGATTCGCGTTTGAAGAGCTGCGTCCCGGGACATGGACGATAATAGTCGATGAAACCAATCTTCCCGCCAATTACGCCGTGGCGGACAAAGAGCTGCGCTACGAATTATCGCCGGGCCAGACCAGGGATGTCATCATCCAGGTAGCCCCGGTAAAACGTACCGTCCAGATCGTCGAAGAACGCGAACTCACCATTGAAAAACCGACCTCCGGCGAGGCAAGACCGAAACACACCATACCAACGGCCACGGAACCGCCAGGCGATAAAGCCCCTGACATGATCCGGAGACAGGCTGAGCTTTCGGCCCCGGCGGCTCCCGGCCTTGTACCGGCCGAGCCGCGGGAGTCGCATGAGGACCGCATCGCCGGCACCCGCATGCCTGCCGCAAAGCAGGAACAGGTCGCATCGGCAGTTTCACAAGGGCCCTCAAAATCAACCGTGGCCGAGCCTTCCAAAGACGGCACCCGGCTACCCCGGGCCAAGCCGGAAAAACACAGCCGAAAGTGGTTGGGATTGGCGTCCTCCTTGATCCTTTGCTTGGCGCTCTTGGCGCTTGTCTGCCGGAAGCTCATCCGCTCGGGGAAGAACAGATAAAGAAACCCCGTCTTAAGAAAAACGGCAAGCGCTGAGCGGTCGAGATCGATACGGCCTGCGACGCTATCGTCAACTATCCATAACCAGGAGCCGCCTCAGCCATGGCAGGAAGAGCGTGAGGCTGGCTTCCTTGACCCAGGCGCGATAATCCGCGCCCTCGGGGTCCATGTTCAGGAGTTGGGCATGCATGGAACGCGCCCCGATATGCGTAATCATCTGGCTGTAGAAACAGTAGATAAACATCTCGATCTCGCGGCTTGAGCCGCTCAAGGGCAGTCCTTCCTCCAGAAGGCGTTTGGTCTTGGCCATGTGCAGGGTGATGTAACGATAACCGGGGATCTCCTCGATGCCGCCGATATGCACCATGTTCAGGGCGATGATCTGGAGCGCGTCCGGTTGGGCCAGCGTATATTCCAGCATCCGATCGATAAAGAGTTCCAAACCCTTGCGCGGCGACATGCTTTCCAGTCCGACGAGCCATGTTTCCATGGAACTGACAAACCCGGCATACATTTCGGCCGTCATGGTTTCAAAAAGCTTTTCCTTGGAACCGAAATAGTAATGGATCATGGGGTGCTCTACCCCGGCCTGTCTGGCCACCATGCGCGTGCTGGCCGACTTGAAGGCATAGCGGCCGAATATCTCGCGCGAGGCCTTTAAAATCCGCTCGCGGACATTGCCATCCTCGGCGGGCATACGTTGTCGTGGCGACATAAGAGTCTGGTCCCCTTTGCAGATAAAATCTGCGCGAAGCATAGATCGAACGCGTCGCTTGTGCAAGCATCAGCTTCAAGACATGTGTGGTTTTTTGCTATTGACCTGCCTGGCGATGGCCACTATGATGCGACCCTACTATTTTTGAAAGGAATGTGAATCATGGTTGCAAGAGTGGATTACAGGGAGCTCAAACGCTTCATGAAGAATGGTTTCATCGCCCTGGGCGTTCCGGATGACGACGCCGAGATATGCGCCACCGTGCTCATCGAATCCGATCTCAGGGGCATCGAATCGCACGGTATCGGCCGGTTCAAGATGTATGTCGATCGCATGCGCCAAGGCATCCAGCATGCGGTGACCAAGGAGACCATCATCAATAAGACCGCCAACACCGCGGTGATCGACGGCGGAGACGGCATGGGCCAGGTCATCGCCGTGCATGCCATGAACATGGCCATCGACATGGCCAAAAAAGCCAATATCGGCATGGTGGCGGTGCGGGGCAGCACGCATTTCGGCATTACCGGATACTATCCGAGCATGGCCGTGGAACAGGGCATGGCGGGCTTGGCTTTTTCCAACGCCCGCTCCTCGGTGGCCCCGACCTTCGGGGTCGAACCGGTCATCGGGACCAACCCCATCAGCTTCGGCGCGCCCTCGGATGAGGAGTACCCGTTCCTGCTGGATATCGCCACCTCGACCACCCAACGCGGCAAGATCGAGCTCTATGCCCGCGAAGGCAAACCCACACCTAAGGGCCTTACCATCGACATCAACGGCAATCAGCCCACCGATAGCGTGCAACTGCTCCAGGACTTCGTCAAGGGGCGGGCGTCCCTGCTGGCCTTAGGCGGCGAGGGCGAAGAACTGGGCGGTCACAAGGGGTATGGCCTGGGCGTCATGGTGGAAATCCTGTGCTCCGCCTTTGCGAACGGCAAATTCGGCAAGGCCTTAGACGGCATGCTGGACGGCCGGCCGGTGCCCTATGGCCTGGGGCACTTCTTCATTGCCATCAACGTGGAAAGCTTCGTGCCGCTGCCCGTATTCAAACACACGACGGGTTCGATCATGCGCGAGATCAGAAATTCGCGCAAGTCCCCCGGACATGATCATATCTACCTGGCAGGTGAAAAGGAGTTCGACATGGTCAAACGCTTAAAAAAGGAAGGCATCCCGATCGGTGAGCCCCTGCAGAAGATCATGAAGGACCTCATCGCCGAGTTGAAGCTCGGGAGTTACGATTTCCCTTTTATCACCTAAAGGGGGAAATCCCAGTAATCTCCTGAAGAAGCCTATGGACGCACCCTACCATACCTTCAACGCCTTTCTGCATGCGCGTTTTGGTAGGCGCGTCCAGAAGCTCAGCCTGGATGCCGGACTGAGCTGCCCCCACCGCGATGCCTACGGCCGGGGCGGGTGCATATACTGCAATGCCCAGGGCTCGGGCACCGGCAAAGCGGCCCAAGGTTTCGGCCTCAAAGAGCAGATCGAGACGCAGATGCTCGCCGCTTCCAAGCGCTACAACGCCCGGGCCTTCATCGCCTATTTCCAGTCCTACTCCAATACCTATGCCCCGCTTGAGGAGCTCAAAGGCATCTATGATACGGTACTGCCCTACCCCGAGATCGTCGGGATGTCCATCGGCACGCGCCCGGACTGCGTGGATGAGGAAATCCTCAAGCTGATCGCCTCGTATGCGGACAAGCGCCTGGTCTGGATGGAATACGGCCTGCAGTCTGCCAATAATGAAACCCTCAAACGCATCAACCGCGGCCATGATCGGCAGTGTTTTCAAACGGCCGTCGCACTTACGGCGCACTACCCTTTGCGGATATGCGCGCATGTGATCATCGGCCTGCCGGGCGAAGGGCCGCAAGACTACCTGGCCACGGCGCGTTTCATCGCCGCCTTGCCTATTACCGACATCAAGATCCACCTCATGTACGTGATCCGGGGCACCCCCCTGGAAGGCCTCTACTCGGCCGGTTCCTATACCCCTTTGGAACTGGACGACTATGCCATGGCCGTGGCCGAGTTTCTGGCGCATCTCCCGGCCGATATGGTCGTCCAGCGCATAACGGGCGACCCCCATCCCCAAGAGCTCGTGGCCCCCGCCTGGGCCTTGGAAAAACTGCGCGTCATCAGCGCCATCCACGGCTATATGCACACCCATGGCCTCAGGCAGGGGAGCCTCCTCGCCCCGTCATGACGGTCTACGGCATCGAGTTCAGGCACGGCCTCTTCCTGGCGCCGCTCTCTGGGTACACGGACTGGCCCATGCGTATGCTGTGCCGCCGCTATGGCGCCGAGCTGGCCTACACCGAGATGATCAGCGCCACCGGTCTGGTGCGGCGTGAAAAGAACACGCTCATGCTGCTCGAACGCCCGGTTGACGATAAGCCCCTGATCGCCCAACTCTTCTCGTCCGATCCGGATGAATGCGGTCATGCGGCGCGGATCCTGGAAGAGGCCGGGTTCGACGGCATCGACATCAACATGGGTTGCCCGGTCAAAAAGGTCGTCACCAAAGGCTGCGGATCGGCCCTCATGAGAGACCCGCTCAAGGCGGAAGCGATCGTTATGTCCGTAAAATCCGCCGTCAAGCTCCCGGTGAGCGTGAAGATGCGCGCCGGCTGGGACAATGAAAGCCTGAACGCCGACCAGCTCGCCGCGCGCCTGGTGGCCGCCGGGGCGCAATGCATCACCATCCATCCGCGCACGCGCGCTCAGATGTACGGCGGCCGGCCGCTCTGGGAGATGTTTGAACGTATCCGTCAAACGATAAAGGCGCCGCTCATCGCCAGCGGCGATATCCGCACCATGCGCGACTTAGAGACGCTTAAAGATTTGGGAGCCCAGGCTTCCATGATCGGCCGCGCCGCGATCGGCCGGCCGTGGATATTCAGGGAACTGACCGGCGGCGATCCGCCCTTGCCGGGTGAACGGCGAGCCCTCATGCTGGAACACCTCGACTTAAGCTGCCGCGTCCTGGGTGAAGACCGAGGCGTGCGCTGCATGCGCAAGATCCTGTGCGCCTATGTCAAGGGTCTCTCCGGTGCTTCCGGCTTCCGGGAAAAGGTCTGCACCCTGGAATATGCACAGGAGGTCAAGGACTACATCGATCATTTCTTCGCCTCTGGAGCAAACGATGAACTCGCCCGGTTATAGATCGGACGCCCTGCTGCTCATCACCGCCGGCATCTGGGGCCTGGCCTTCGTGG
>JBDKSM010000077.1:0-18946 GCA_039680665.1 Syntrophaceae bacterium
AGTCCTCGAAATGGGTCAGGTCCTGGAAGTACTCATACTTGTAGCAATCGGTCGGGATGAGCTTGCGCAGGGCAAACGGGCTCATGGCCGAGACATAGATGTCGGCCGTGCGCTTCTCCTTGCCGTTCACGATGACCTCGGCAATCTTGCCGTCCTTGACCACGATCTCGGTAACAGCCTTTTTGGCCTCGAACTTGCCGCCCTTTTTCTTGATGTAGTCCAGACAGCCGCCGACCCAGATCTCGCCCAAGCCGCCGTTGGCGAAACCCACGCGTGCGCTCTCGGCCGAGGCCGCCACCTTCTTGAACCAGTTGACCATAACCTTGGCCGAGATGGCCCATACCGGGGTGAAGGTCAAACCGTGTATGGCCGAGTCCATGGGTTTGAAAGAACCCTGCGGTGCCCAGCGCATACACCACTCCGCCCACGAGAGGTTGTCAAGCTCGTCCAGTTCCTTGTCGGAGTAGCCCAAGGCATAGGATGAACCCAACGCGGACATGAGCATCTTCCACTTGGCGATGCCCTTGTAATTCTTGATCAGGTTGAGGAAGGCCAGGCCGACATGCATGGGGGCCGGCAGATTCTCAAACTGCAGTGCCGGTTGGTTGCCGTCTTCCTGGGCGAAAAAGAATTTGGTATCTTTCCAGATAATGTTCTTCTCGATCCCCATCTTTTTGAAGAAATTAATAAGGTTGACATAATAGGGGAAGAAGACGTGCAGGGCGTTGTCGATCATGTCGCCGTCTTCATCCAGCCAGGAATTGGCCCTTCCCCCAAAGATCTCATCCGCCTCGATGATCTCCACCTCGATACCCTGTTCCAGGAGGTTGACGGCCGTTGCCAGACCCGACATCCCTCCTCCCATGATTAATGCCTTCATCGTTCCCTCCTTTATGATTTTGTGTGACATGTTTTACGTTAGTGAGCACTTACATACATTAGCCTCTATCACCTTGTCAAATATTTTTTATCGATAAGAACTGATCAGGGCTTTGCTTTTTGTATGCCCGCGCTTTTTCCTCCCCAACCCCTGCTTCTGTCCTTTAATCATGCGACTTATCTGCGAGTATGGTCGGCCGACATTACTTGCCAATCACTTTGAGCGTGTACCCGAAATATCGGTAGGCGGTATTAATTATAGGCAGGATCAAGGCGACGAAGGGGATCATGTCCTTAAGGTGAGAAATTCGTTCGGGAAGGTGACTTGGCGTTTAAAAATCATCCAACCATAAAGATATAAAGGGCTCCTCTTTTCACTCCCCTTTTATATTTGACAGGAGGGGGTACTCCTCCTAGTATGCCCGTTAACCTCGGGCACCCAAGAATGTATCCCAAGCACACAGGAGGTATCATATGCAACGGTGGACATACCGGAAACCGGACAATCTGGTCGAACTCTTCGAGAATGCCGTCGAGCTGTTTCCCTATAACCATCTCTTTGGAATCAAAACCCCGGACGGCAAGGCGTTGCGGTGGATGACCTACAAGCAGGTGGGCGACCGCGTGGACAATCTGCGGGCCGGGCTCGCATCCCTGGGGATCGGCAAGGGCGACGCCGTGGGCATTATATCCAACAATCGCCCGGAATGGGCCATTGCCGCCTTTGCCAGCTATGGTCGCGAGGCGCGCTTCGTGCCTATGTATGAAGCCGAACTGACCAGAATCTGGGAATATATCACCCGGGACAGCGCCATCAAGGTGCTCTTTGTTTCCACGCCCGCCATCTATGAAAAGGTCAAGGACTTTCCCAAAAATATCACCACCCTGGAAAAAATCATCCTCATCGAGGGTTCCGGCGAAGACAGTATGGAGGCGCTGGAACTGATCGGCTCCGGGCGTCCCGTCGTATCGGTTCAACCCAGTCCGTATGATATTGCCGTGCTCATTTATACCTCGGGCACCACCGGCGATCCCAAGGGCGTCCTGCTCTCGCATGGCAACCTGACGCATTGCGCCAAGTCCGGGTACCATATCTACCCCGAACTCAACAGCAGCGCACGCAGCCTCTCCATCCTGCCCTGGGCGCACTCCTACGGCCAGACCGCCGAGTTGTACAATTGGTTCCAGTTCGGCGGCTCCATCGGTTTCATGGAAAAGGTGTCCACCCTGGCTAAGGACATGGCCCTGGTCAAACCCGTCTTCCTGATCGCGGTGCCGCGTATCTTCAACAAGATCTATGACGGGTTGTGGGCCAGGATGAACGCGGAAGGCGGCATCAAAAAGAAGCTGTTCGTGGCGGCGGTGGAGACCGCCCGCAAGAGACGCCTCCTGGCCGAACAAGGCAAATCCGATGCGCTTATGAACCTGAAATTCGCGCTGCTCGACAAACTGGTCTTCAAGAAGATCAGGGCCGGTTTCGGCAGCTGCCTCAAGGGGGCGCTGACGGCCAGCGCCACCATGAATCCCGAGATCGCCCACTTCTTCTTCGATCTCGGTATCCCGGTCTATGACTGTTACGGCCTGACCGAGACCTCACCGGCCTGCACCATGAATTGTTCGGCCGCATATCGTTTGGGCAGCGTCGGCCAGCCGGTGGAGCGGGTCAAGGTCGTGATCGACAAATCCGTGGTCGAGGAAGGGGCTCAAGACGGCGAGATCGTCATCTACGGCCCCAATGTCATGCAGGGCTACCACAACAAACCCGAGGAGACCAAGGCGGTCATGACCCCGGACGGCGGATTCCGGACCGGCGACAGGGGCCGGATCGATGTGGACGGTTTCCTGTATATGACCGGACGTATCAAGGAACAGTATAAGCTGGAGAACGGGAAGTATGTCTTCCCGGCCGGGATCGAGGAAGAAATCAAGCTCATCCCGCTGGTGGCCAATGCCATGATCTATGGGGAAGGCAAGCCCTACAATATCTGCCTTATCTATCCCGATTTTGAGGTGTTATCGCGTTATGCGGCCGCGCATCAGCTGCCGACCGACCCGGAACAGCTGATCAACCTCAAGGAGGTTCAGGACCATATCACCAACGAGATCCTGGAGTACCTCAAAAACAAGTACGGCGGGTATGAAATCCCCAAAAAATTCGTCTTCCTGCATCATGATTTCACCCTCGAGAACGGCATGCTGACCCAGACCATGAAGATCAGACGCGCGGTCGTCACCAAGACCTACCAACAGGAGATCGAGGAACAATATTCCTGACCCGGAACAGGGGCCGGTCCGCAAGCCTTAAAACATGCGCTTGAGCAGCGCCGGTGCGGCGGTTGCCACGCAGCTTTGCCTGGGCACGGTTTACGAATGATCAGGGACAGGGCGCAACATTCAACATTTTTGTCATAGGTTGAGTCCCTACCCCTCTCAATCCCGGACATCCTGGCGGATGATTTTCGATTCATAGGGCTGGCCCGCTGCATCGACAATGGCTTTTTGCGAGCAGGACCTGGCGCATAAACCACATTCGGAGCACCGGCCCGGATCGATGGCATGCACCTGCTCGGGCAGGCCGCTGATGGCTTCAGACGGGCAGACCACCTTGCATCCGCCGCAACCCACGCATGCGCTTGTTATCCTATAGGCCATGGCCTTTTTCCCCTATGCTTCAAGACTATCATCGCCGCCAAGCCGGCTAACCAGTCATCCCATCATAGAGTTTCTTAGCGTGAATCAAAAAGGGCGTCCATAGGCAATTGTCTCAATTCCAAGCAAACCAGAAGGAATTAAAGGGCACATCTTTTAGCTGTGTTCCATAAAAAAATGACAGCACGGGGATGACCGGATAACCCCGGCGGCGCTTCTCCATCGCGCACCCCGCGGATGATCCTTACCGAATCCGCCACCCGTGATGGAGAGTTGCATTGTATCGCCGAGGTCCTATTTATACATATTCGTGTCCGAAGAGGGATGATCATCATGAACACGAATGACGATATAAGGAGAGAAGATTATGATTAGATCAGATAGTAAAGCGACGGCAATCCTCTTGCTTCTCATCTGGATGATATTGGGTTGCAATTTCGATTCGATACCGGAAGAAAAGCGTCAGAAGGCAACCATCACCAACATGAATGGCGATGATGTTTATACCGATCACGGAAGATATGTGTCCAATACGGAATTTGAAGTGGGCGATGTCATCTGGATCGTGGAAGATGCGAATGGATATAACTGTCTGTGCTCCGATGACGACTACCACACCTGTTACGATGTCATCCGGCCCGGCATCGATGCCGACGACCATCACAACAGGAATAACCAGTTCCCGTTTCCCTTGAAGCCTTAGCAAGGAGCCGAGACGATTGAGTCCGGGTCTCGTTTTTTACATCAGGCTGATATCCATGCAAGAAACAAGACCCCACACGCCTGGGTAGTCTCATGCTTATGAGATGTTCTCAATGCCCCCCCTCATCAGGTCTTTTCGTTGCGGCCCCATCCTGAAGCGCCGAAGCGCATCCACCTCCGCCGGATAGGCTTCCAGGAGATGAGGGCCCATGAAATTGGAGCTGCGGCATGGCTTGCCGGTGGACACGTTAAAGCTTTCGCGGAAAGGCGATAAGGCTGCCGGGCGTGAGACGCACCTCCCGCCCCAAAGTGCTTGAACCCCAGCAAACGATATGGCGGACGGGGGATCAAAACGGTCCATTCTTTTTTCCGGGTCGAAAAGGCAACGTGAGGCGCCGGTATGGGGTCATCGGTATTCACAAAGCGCAAGAGAGCTTGGGGGACCTTTCCCAAAAACCTGACTCTTTATGAATCCGACCTAACCCTTTTTTCTTTTTGCGCCATCGCCTTGGCTTCTTCGACTGCCTTTTCAACAGCACCGATAACGTCAGGCTTGATGTCAAAATATAGGCCGGTTTCTTTGCACATCTTTTTGACCTTGTTGATATCGGCCATGAGCGCCGCCGGTATGCTGACCCGCAGCAATGCGTTTCGTAGTTTTTCTTTCTGATCTTCTCGTATGACAGCCATAACACCTCCCTGTATGTATTCTGTGGGTTTGCGTTGGTACTATAATAGAAGACATTTTAATTGTCACTAATATAATCTTTTTTAAAAACATCTTTAGATGCTTTTATTTTTGCTTTTTTTGTTGACTTCTATTAATGCTAAGCATATATGCTGTACTTACCGGCAGGGAGATCGCTTCTTATCGCTCTCGAATTTGATGACCGGCAAACTAAAGACAGCTACTTGAAAGGAGACGTTATGAATAAAAAACAATCGATCATGAAGTGGTATGATACTATCAAGGCCGGGATTCTGTGGCTCGTTATCAGCATGAGCATGCTCCTGGTCACGGTGTTCCAACCGGCGGCCGCGAATGCGCAAACAGCCCCATCGGCGGCCATGTACAGCCTCACGACCGCGAATCAGACCAGGCTGGATGAGGTCTACGTCGCCCTGGACGGTAATCGGGCCCGCCTGTATCAACGCGGCTCAGGCGTCAATGCGATTTTTTGCCTGGGCACCTACCCGGTCAAAACCGGTCGGGGTTCCCTGGTGATCGACCTCTCGGCCCGAAGCCGCCATGAAGCCAGGCAACGTTTGGCCCAATCTTTCGAGACAATAGCGGCCCAGATCGCGGGAACAGCTCCGGATTCCGCGCTCACGGACATGATGGGCGTCAACAGCCCCTTGGAATCAATCCAGATGTTTTTCACCAATGATGCCGCCGATACAACGGCGGTCGAGCTTGCCCTGCAAGCCTTCTTCGATGATTCGAGACTTCAGACCATCCAGACCGCCATCGCGGATATCAAGCAGGGCTATCTTGCCGAATGCGCCGCCGGTGGAAATACGGAGGCCGGGATCAAGCAGGCCAAGGCCGGGCTCACAGCTCAACTCCGGCAGTTATTCGAGGATGAAACGGTACGGAATGTCTTCTATGAAAAGGAAATCCTGGGGTCGCTTTTCGCCGACATGGATACGCTCGACCGGGAAATTGCTTCATACTATACCCGTGGGGCCAAGATCGCACGCGACGGAACCGGCGCCATGGGCGACGAGGGCAAGATCGATGTAATCGTCCCTGAATTGGAAGCCCTTGAAACCCTGAGCATCAAAGCCGTCCTCATGGAGCAATATTATCAAGGCTTTTGCGCCGCGATCGGCTTCGAGAACGAGACCGCTCTGCAGGATCACACCGCGATCGCCCTCTGGAATAAGACCCTTTGGGAATGCATGCAGGACACCTTTTCCAATGGAGAGCGGCAATACGATTTCCAGTCCCTACAGCAGCCGCTCGATCGCCTGGTACGCAACTGTTCCATGACCGGTGATGCCGCCCGCGCCTTACGCACGATCCAGGCGCTTGACCGGCTGGCCGGCCGAACCGATTCGGGACGCGTCACCCTCGTACCCAGCGGCGACGCCTGGACCGTTCCCACCGCAGGTATTGTCCTGCGACCGGTATTGGACAGCGGCTTGACGGACTGGCATGCGTGGGATCAATGGTCGCATGAAATAGGCCATCGCATCTAGGTTCCTTTCGTTACCACATGATACCAGGAGACCCCCCAAGCCGTGGGGTCTCCCCATTTCCAACCTGATCCAAATATTTTTAGCCTGATAACAATCGCCATGATCTTTTTCAAAGGACATGGTAGAATCTTTCCATAACAGGCATAATTCTCATCAGGACATGACGGCCGAAGGTGAAGCATGAATACCCGGGCCTGCCCATTACATGAACTTCTTTCACGGGGAGGATGAACAATGCGAAACAGTCTGGTCGGATTTTCTGCAATCATCGTAACTTTGTTTACCTTGACCGGCTTAAGCGGCTGCGCGATGCTGGGGATGAAAAACATCCCCGTGAACGAGCTCAAGCGCACCTATGCAACCCCGGACGACAAGTATTTCGCCTATCAGGGCATGCAGGTCCGCTACCGCGATGAGGGCGCGGGCCCCGCGGTCGTTCTGCTGCATGGCGTGTGCGCCTCGCTTGAAACCTGGGATGGATGGGTCCCCTACCTGAAGGATCAATACCGGGTGATCCGGCTGGATATCCCCGGCTTCGGCCTTACCGGGCCCGCGCCCGACAAGGCCATGTATACCCGGGATAACGCCATAGAATTTCTGGATGCATTTCTAACAAGCCTGAACATATCCAGCTGTGCCATGGTCGGCAATTCCCTGGGGGGCTACCTGACCTGGAATTACGCCCTCGATCACTCCGACAAGGTGAGCAAGATCATCCTTATCGATACGGTGGGGTACAACCAGGATTTCCCATGGCTGATCAGCTTTGCGGGCAACCCCGTCATCCGCCCGTTCGCGCGCCGCATGATGCCCCGCTTCTTTTTTGATATGGCCGTGCGCCAGGTGTATGGAGACAAATCAAAGCTCACCCCTGAAGCGCAGCGCCGCTACTTCGAGTTTGCCATGCGGGAAGGCAATAAAGATGCCTATGTCAGTGTCTTTACCGAGCTGAAGAAGCGCAACCAATCCCCGGATCTTTCAAAGCGCGTACCGGAAATCAAGACGCCGGCCCTGATCATGTGGGGCGACAAAGACGCATGGATACCGTACCCCGAGATGGACAAGTGGAAAAAGGACCTGCCATCGGCCATGTTCATAACCTACCCCGGCGCCGGCCATATACCCATGGAGGAAATCCCGGAGATCAGCGTCAAAGATGCGCCGGCTTTCTTGAAATATTGACAGGCTGCATATTTAAGTTAATTTTTCTCGGGCGTGCCCTGCGAATCTGTACTCAACGTGGAAGCTCTATCTCGGGATATTTAAGAAACAATCCGGACAACCCGGCAGGACTAGCCTTCAGGACCTGTTGTGGACAGCACTCGACACAGCACAGGCAGCTGATGCACTTTTCCTTCACAAAAACCGGCGTCTGTTTTTTCTGCCATGCTATGGCATTGTTGGGGCAGATATTATAACAGTCCCCGCACATCACGCAGTCAACCTTGCTTGCAAAGTCCGGCATCCTCCGCATGTACTTGTAGGTAACGGTGCGGGTAACATAATTATTCAGCAGGCTGGCGAAAGTCGTTGATGTTATACCCGCTTTCCTCTTCAGGCGGACTTCATCAATTGATTTGCCGACGATTTCGATATCGTTCAGATTGGTGATCCCGAGGCCGCGTTCAGCACATGATGATAGATGCGGAACAGCTTTGGCGCCGTTGATGCGCCCGATAGCAAGCATCACGGTGTCAATTGCGGCCTCGTCATAACCGGCAAGGACGAGGCCTATTTTGCGCATGTACCCGTTGGCCGGTCCTCCGGGACCTTCCATGAATTTGCGCGCGTCCATTACCACGATTCTCTTTTTCCCAAGGCCGAGGAAGGCCTGATAGTTGTCCGCCAGCACCGCTCCGAATTCATCCGGATTCCGGCCGTATAAATGACAGCGCGCCTTTTCCCCTCCCGGTATGATCCCCCAGTAGTTTTTCACCGCCCCGGTATACCCGGCCTCAACATGCGACTTGGGCCGGCAGAGGTTGATGATGCAGTCGGCCTCCATTACCGGCCGGGCAATATGCGATTTGTGCATGTGCCGGGCCTGGCGGTTTTCCACCAGGATTCCGCCGGATTCGAATTCCGCGTACTCGACACCCTCTTCTTCAATCACGACATCCAGCCCGACCGCTTCGAGAACGCTTTTGGCCCTGTTTTTGAACTGACCAGGGGAATCTCCGAGCTTGAGGTTGGAGTTAAACGGTTTTATAAACCGGATCACCGCCCGCGCAAAATCATCCTCGGTACAGGCATTTTTTATTTTCAGCAACAGGTTGGGCTTTATCAGGATCTTGTCTTCCGGCTTGATATAGTTCTCCGCCCCGATAAGATTCAGCGCGGCGCAGACGGCTTGTTCAATGCCCCCATGTTCATCGACCGTGACGATGGCGACTCTTGTTTTTTCCCCCATTCCCTACCTCCCCATGAATTCCATTTTCAAAGCGTCATCAGCAACGGGTATCGAGTATTATAATTTGATCAGTTTATAAAATCAAATCAGAGTATTCCGGTGACTGCATTCTTAGGGGTCTTGTTTTTTTGCATGGATATCAGCTTGATGCAAAAAACAAGACCTGACCCCAGGTAGCCCTTTGTTGTGCAGGGTGCAATAATGGTGGAGGTGGAGAAAGTAGTGCTGGTGATGGTGATATTGGAGAAAGTAATGAAAATACGAACAATCAAGCCCAATATACTATATCTGGTACTATAACAACTGCCAGTGGTGATAAATTACAAGGCGTATATGTTGGTCTATACAGCGTCTTCGACCCCTCCCACGGTCCATACGTCTGGCACCAAACTTCCGATGGAAATGGGAATTATACCTTTAACGTCAACGCAAATAGGGATTACAGGCTCGTGTGCTCAATGACCGGCTATACCTTTAACCCCACCTATTTGAATATAAAGGCGGATGACCAGGATGAAACTTTTACAGGCATTTATAACATCATCGCCACCCCGATCAAACCTATGGATACAATCACCACATTATTGAACTCCATGGTTAGCATCCCAGGCGGCTCGTTCGAGATGGGGAGCAGCACCGTTAGTTACAGATGGGAAGCAGACTCTACAAAGAATACAACACCGGTCCACACGGTGACCTTGGAAAGCTTTGATATCGGAGCCTATGAGGTGACCCAGATACAGTACCTGGCGGTAATGGGAACAAACCCCTCCTGGTTTTCTTGGCCGGCTTGTACTTCATGTGAGAATCGCGAGAATTGCCCAGTGGAAAACGTGACATGGGGAGAGGCACGGGAATTCTGCCAAAGGCTCTCAGACATGACGGGACGTACTTTTAGCTTACCCAGCGAGGCACAGTGGGAATATGCCTGCCGAGCTGGCAGCACAACAACCTGGTGCTTTGGAGATAACGAGGATCTACTGGGAGACTATGCCTGGTATTTTAAGAATCTTTCAGAACTGAATGGATTATTGTTTGAAGTTGACTATACATATATTCAAGTAGGAGAACGACCCATGCCAGTGGGCCTCAAACTACCGAACGCCTGGGGGCTTTACGACATGCACGGCAATGTTTGGGAGTGGTGTCTGGATTCCTGGCACGTCGATTACACCGGGGCTCCTACGGACGGCAGCGCGTGGGAACCTGAATCCGGACCACTTCGCATATTACGTGGCGGCTCTTACTATGGGGTGAATAAGATTAACTGCCCGTCGGTGGCTCGCTTCGCTAACAGCGTCGACAATCCATTATGTGAAGACGGTTTTCGAATCATCGAGATTAAGTAGTACCCATCCGGATGGTATAACGTAAGGACTACCTAAAAAAAGAAAAAAATCAGATTTATTTTTCAAAACCAACAAATGGATCATCCACAGAGAAACATCTACATTAACCCGTTTTTGTTCCTGCACGGGTCTCCGGGCTTTGGAAAGGTCAAGATGCCGCGACACGTCGTCGCCATCATCAAATTTCTTGTCGAACTCCTCAGCCTTCATACATATCGACCTCCTCGGTTCGAGATTTTCGTACCGAAATGATCCGTAAGCTCTCGCCCCGGTATGTTATGACGCCAGACCAATGCTTCCCCGCAATCTTTCCCAATGCCCTGCAAGGTCTTTGGATTTTTACATTTTCATGCACCCCACATCGCATCCCGCAAGCCCGAGGTACGCTCTATCCGCCGGGCTACGGCGGTCTTGAGCACCGCAGGCTCGGCCCAGAGGTCCAGGCGGTTGCGCGCGCGGGTGATGCCGGTGTAGACCAGCTCGCGCGTGAGCACGGGCGTATCGCGGTCGGGCAGGACCATGAGGACATGGCCGAACTCGGAGCCCTGGCTCTTGTGCACGGTCATGGCATAGACGGTGACGTGCTCGGGCAGGCGGCCGGGCGCGAAAGCGCGCGGGTACCCTTCGGGGCCGGGGAAGAAGGCCTTCAATCCATCGCCGGTTTTGAGGATGATGCCCACATCGCCGTTGTAAAGATGCAGGCGGCTGTCGTTGCGGGTGATGAGGATAGGCTGCCCGTGATAATGCACGCCCATGGGCTTGATGAGGCCGGAGGCCTCCAGGACATCCTCGGCCAGGGTGTTCAAGGCGGCCACGCCATAGGGGCCGTCTTTGAGGGCGCAGAGAATCCGGAAGGCGTTCAAGCGCTCAAGGCTCTCAGCCGGATTATCGGAAGAAAGATACGGTGCATAGCCCTGGATGATGAGGTCCTTCAAAGAGCGCTTGAGCAGCGGTGCAGGCGGCAAGGGCGTGAAGCCCAGGTCCGGCAGCCCCTCGGAATCGATCAGAGTACATGCACCCGCATTGACCTGGCGGCTTAAGCGGCCGATGCCGCTGTCGGCCCCGAAGCGGTAGTTGGTCTTGAGCTCGATGATGCAGTCCTGGAACCCGGCCGGGCCCTGTCCCTGGATAGCAAAACCGGTGACCTCCCGCGCCAGACCGGCAAAAGCGGAGGAGTATCCATGCTCCACACCCGTATCGCACAGATCGCCCAACACGTAGCCGGCCTGGACCGAGGCCAGCTGGTCGCGGTCGCCCAGCAGGATCAGGCGCGCGTCTTCGGAAACGCTGTCCACGAGCTTGGCCATGAGCGCCAGGTCCACCATGGAGGCCTCGTCCACCACGACCACGTCATAGGGTACAGGATTTTGCGCATGGTGCCTGAAATAGGGCGAATCCGGCAAAGGCCCCAGCAGGCGGTGGATGGTGAAGGCCTCTTGCGGCATGGCAGCCTTGACCCCATCGTCTAAAGTAAGCCGCGCCGCGGCCTCGCGCACCGCGGCCTGCAAGCGGTCGGCGGCCTTGCCCGTTGGCGCGGCCAGGGCGATCCTGGCCTGCTGGTCCTGGTCCAGGATCAGGGCCAGGACTTTGGCCACGGTGGTGGTCTTGCCCGTGCCGGGCCCGCCCGTGATGACCGTGAACCCGGTGCGTAAAGCGGCGATTGTCGCCAGGGCCTGGTAGTCGACCGTCTGAAGATTTTGCGGGAAGAGCGCGGGCAATGTGCGCCGGGCTTTGTCCCAGTCCACGCTGTGCCGCCGCGCGCTTAAAACGCGGATGGCTTCTGCCAGACGCTGCTCGTAAGCATGGTAGCGCCGCAAATACAGCCGGGACTTGGCGTCTAAAACCATGGGCGTGTAATCGTTATCGGAGCCGACCACCGGGCTTGATTGCAAGGCCTTGCGCCAGGCCTCAAGAGCGGGCGTAGCGCAATTCTGCTCAGGCAGCGGCGTTCCGGCCCAGGCGGCCAGGTCCAGGCAGATGTCGCCCAGCCGCGTGGCGCGGCTCAAGAGCTGAGCAGCCAAGCTGACGCTGCCGTCGCCGCCCAGACGGTGCATGAGCGCGGCAAAGTGCCGGTCAATGGGTTCGAAATCAATCACGAGCCTTCTCCGATCAGGGCCTTTTCCAGTTCCTGGATGGTGGCGAAAGACGGCCGGGCGCGATGGATGCCAAAGCCGCCGGATGCGTCCACGCCGCGCAGGAAAACATAGAACACGCCGCCGAAGTGCCGGTCATAGTCGTAGCCGGACAGGCGGTGTTTGAGGTAGCGGTGCAGGGCCAAGGTGTAAAGGTGGTACTGCAGCGGGTAGAGCTCGCGCTCCATCTCCTCTGCCAGGGCCGCGGGCCCGTAATCTTCCACCGCGGAGCCCAGGTAGTTGGACTTCCAGTCCACGAGATAGTAGCGGCCCCGGCTATGAAAAACCAGGTCCATGAATCCGCGCATGAAACCCCGCATGGGTTCGAAGACGAGGTTCTCCATGCGGGTGGGCCATTGATCCGGCGCGGCCGGAGAGATGGTCCGGCATACCTCCATGAAAACCTCTTCTGAGCGGGCGGCAAACGGAAAATAGAATTCGAGCTCGTTGAGGCGCTCCCCTCCCCCGACCTGACGCAGGCGCGGCGACCCCGGCCCATCCAGCGGCGCATCGCAAAGGGTGGCCAGCATGCCGGCCACGGCATCCTGCCAGTGCGGCTCGAACCCGGCCTCGGCCAATACGGCGCCGATGAGATCGCGCTGATCCGGGGCCGTGAAATCGGCGCGCTCAAGCAGGGCGTGCAGCATCAAGCCGGTACGCGCGCCCTTGGGCAGCGCGAAGATGCTGCGGTCGGAAGGCTGCTCGGCATGCCGCGGCTCCAAGAGGTCATAATCGCGCTCTTCCATGACGCCGCGCGTCAGCGAGGTATAACTCGTAATGCGGAAACTGCTGTCAATGGCGCCCTTGAACTGGCGCGCCGCAAGCTTCAGCTCTTGCGCATACAGACGATACGGCAGGGGCTGGCCCATGGGCAGGCCTTCAAGCTCGATGTCCCCGTGCGCCAGAACGCCAAGCGCCCGGCGCATCTCATCATCGGTCTGAAAAGGCGGACAGGCAAAACGCTCAGGTGAAAAGGCATATTCCAGGGCGGAGTTCTCGGCGGTGTGGATATGGCCCCAGGCAAGGTAGGACTGCTCGCGGCCGCGGGTCAGGGCCACATACAAGAGGCGCATGTTTTCAGCCAGGGCCTCCCGGCCGCCGATCAGGCGATGGCTGTCGATATCGGGTGAGCCCAGATCGAGGATCTTGGCATCCCGCTCGTGGAACACGACATCATCCTCATTGATGGAGTCCCAGGCATAGGGGCAGAAGACCACGGGGAATTCAAGACCCTTGCTCTTATGCGTGGTGAGGATCTTGACCGCGTCCGCGTCGCTTTCCAGCCTGATCTCGTGTTCCTCGATACGTTCCGGGCTTAAGCGCTGGAGGGCAAACCAGCCCAGCAGGCCTTCCATGCTGGGCTGGTAGACGCGGTCATGCTGGTGAAGGAGCTCGGCCAGATGGATGAGGTTGGTAAGCCGGCGTTCCCCGCGCGGCAGACCCACGAGACGGACCTTGACATCCCCGGCGATGAATGCGCGCATCATGCGCATGAAGCCGTTTTCGCGCCAGAGCCGGTGAAAGCGCTGGAACTGTTCTTCGCACGCCTCCCAGCGCTGTTCATCCGTGAGCACCGTCTCGATCTCCAGGGCCGTGAGTCCGAAGAGCGGCGTGGCCAGGGCGGCGCAGATATAGCCTTCGCGGCCCGGTTGGGCGACGGCCTTGAGGAAGATCTCCAAATGGAAGGCCTCCAGGCTTTCAAACACATTTTCATCGCTGGCGATCACGCACGGCACATGGCAGGCGGTCAGCATGTCGCGCATGAGTCGCGCCTGCGATTTCCTGCGCACCAGCACCGCGATCTCGTGCGGCTGGAACGTACCCTGGGCCAGGATGCGGGTGATCTCCACCGCCACGCCGTTGGCGACCATCTCCACCGCATCGGCCTTGGCCACGGGCTTGGAGCCGCCTGAGGGCAGGAACCAGAGCTTCAGCGCCGGGCCCGGCACGCGGGGCGTCGTAGGCTTGGCAGGCGTGGCCGGATCGAAGCCGATCTCAGGGAATACAAAGGCCCGCGGGAAATCGAAGACGGTATTCACGGCCGTGATGAGCCCGGGTACGGAGCGCCAGTTGCTGGTCAGGGTGAAACGGTGCCCGCCCGGCACATCGGCGGCGGCCTTGAGGTAGGTGAAGATATCCGCGCCGCGGAAGCTGTAGATGGCCTGTTTGGGGTCGCCGATCAGGAAGAGCATCCCGGCGGTGAAGAGCCCCTTGAAGATGTCGTACTGGATGGGATCGGTGTCCTGGAACTCATCGATCAGGACGGCCTTGAAGCGCTGACGGATGGACTCGCGCAGGCGCGCTCCGCCCGGCGAGGCCAGGGCCGCATGCATGCGCAGCAAGAGATCATCGAAATGCAGGACCCCTTGGGCGTCCTTGTAGGAGGGAAATTCGGCGCGCGCGTGGCTGACGGCCTCGGTGGTGAGCCACAGGCTGTAGCGCCGCGCCTGGTCTTCAAGGTCCAGACCCAGGTCCCACACCCTGGAGCAGGCATCGAAACACGCGTGCCGCGGGGCGCTGAAGCCTTTCTTGATGCAGCTCGCAATCTTGGCGGTGGTGAGCTTTTCCAGGGGCTCGGGCATGGGCGGGTGCGCGCCGGAGGCCAGGAAGGCATCCATGGCCGTCATCGCGCGCCTGACCAGCGCTTCTTTATAGCTCGTGCGATTGAGCCCCGGGTCATGCATGAGGATCTGCTCGATTTCCGACCGGGATGCGGCCCAGAGTTTCCGCGCGTCCTGCACCGCCAGACGATACGCCTCCAGGCCGGTGAAGACGGGGCGGTCGATCTGAGGCAGGATGCGCGTCAGGGGTCCGGCCTTTTCGATACGCTGCACCAGTTCTTCGGGCGAAAGCCCCTGGTCCATGATGATGCTCAAGATCTCGGGCGCCAGGCCATACAGGCGGCGGCGGAAGAAATCATCCACGAAATCCAGGAGCAGCTCGCGCTGATCGCTCACCAGCTCGGTACTGAAGCGGCTGCCGGTCTCGAAGGCAAACTCCTTGAGCATGCGCTGGCAGAAACCGTGGATCGTGGCGATGGCCGCGGTATCGAAGGTGCGCAGCGCCAGACGCAAACGCCCTCGGGCGATTTCCGGCTGAGACAGACGGGCGATCTGCGCGGCCAGGTGCTCATCAGGACAGGCGCCGCCCTCCAGGGCCTTGAGCATCTCCTTGAGGCGCGAGCGGATGCGGTGCTTCAGTTCCTGGGTGGCCGGCACGGTAAAGGTGACCACCAGGATCTCTTCGGCTTTGAGACCGTGCTCCAGGATGAGCCGGGTATAGAGGGTGGTGATGGTATGGGTCTTGCCGGTGCCGGCGCTGGCCTCGACCAGATTGGTCCCTGCCAGGGGTATGGTTAAGGCGTCCAGTTCTCTCACGGCGCCCCTCCGGTCATATGGTCCATGAGCGGCAGGAAAAAGGCTAAGGCGATCTGCTCGAAAGCGGCATCGAAGGCATCGTGTTCCCCGGGATAGAGCTGGTGATAGGCCTCGGCCCTCTCGCCGGCTAAGCGGGGGGCGTAGCCTTCCCAGACATTGCGGGCCGCCTTGAGAGCATCCTCGCCGTCCTTGCGTTTGGTTTCCGCATAGCGCCAGGATGATTCAGGGAAGAGATGCAGCGGCCGCGAAAGGCCCTGCCAATACAACGCCAGGATCCGGGCCAGAAACTTGCCGGCGTCGTCCAGGCCGCGATAAGCGATGCCCTTGTCCGTGCCGAGACACACGCTGGGGGTCAAGGGCCGCGTGGCGTTCACGAGCAGGTGCCTGATCCAGGCCCGGACATAATCGCGGGCCTTGAGCCGCGCGGTGCGGTAATACACCTGGCCCGCGGGGTAAAGGGCCATCCGCCCCGTAATACGGAACCCATCGATCTCGAGGTCGATGGCCAGATCCTCCGGCATGGCGCCGCCGGTTTTGGCCGCCACGCGCTCGACGAACGGCAGGGTTTGACCCAGCAGGTTCTCGTAGGCCGCCTGCCCCAGGTTGCCGTGCGGCAGGAGCCCGGAGGCCTTGAACAAGTCGTAGGGCGAGGAGGGCTTGCCCTTGAGCAGCGCCTCGGCCAGCCGCTGTTTGAGCTGGTATTGCGACAGGGCGTCCAAGGCAAAAACCTCGCGGTCCTGGATTACGAGCGTGTCCTGGTCCAGCCGGATGCGCAGCCGCTCCTTGAGGAAGAACTTGACCGGGCTTATAAAAAAACGTTCGAGGTCAGGTGCGGTGATGTTGCGCCAATCCGGTCCGGGCTCCGGCAGCCGCTCCTGCGCAAAGGCCCGGTCGGGCTCTACCTCTGTCAGCCGCTGAGCCGCCCGGCAATCACTCAGCGAGTAGCTGAAAAGAGCGGCGCCGGGCGTGAAGTAGGCCGGAGAAAAGGCCTGCAGGCGGTGTTGGGTGGTGATCGCCCCGGCTACGCTGCCGGAGGGGACGGTAAAACGCTCTTCGAGATAATCGATAAGCTCGCTCAAGAGCACCGCGGGCGGGATCGGTGTATTGTCGCGCAGGCTCAAGCCCACATACCAGATCCAGAGCTTGGCGCGGGCGGATAACAGGGCCTCCAGGAAAAGGTAGCGGTCGTCCTCGCGCCGGGAGCGGTCGCCCAGGCGGGGCTTTTTGACCATGAGGTCGAAGCCCTTGTGGATCTGCTCTCTCGGGTAGGCATCGCCGTTCATGCCCAACAGGCATACGACCGTGAAGGGGATGCTGCGCATGGGCAGCAGCGAACAGAAGGTCACCCCGCCGGAGAGAAACCGGCCTTCCGAAGGTTGGCGCAGATTGGCCTGCAGGTACTCACGCACCACGTCCGGGCCGATAGTTACGTCCGCGGCGGGTGTGTCGGCCAGACGCCTTATGGTCCCGCGCAGGAGAGAGAAATCGCGCGGGGCATCGTCGGCGCACAGCATGTCATCCAGGAGACGCTCCAGCAGCGCGGACCAATCCGGCAAGGGGCGGGATTCGGCCAGGCTTGTCGCATAGGCAAAGACCTTGGTCATGAAATCCAGGAAGGCCCCCAGCACGCGGGTGTTGTCGCCTTCGATCTCGTCATACGGCAGGATTCCGGCAAAGAGCCGCTCGCCGCCGCCCGGCAGGGCATACCCCAGGATCAAACGGTCCAGGCCCGCGCGCCAGGTGTTTTCCTCGCAGGCCGGCAAATCCAGCCTGACCTTGTCCGGACCGTCCAGACCCCAGCGGATGCCCACGGCCTCGATCCAGTCCTGCAGGGTTGCAAGATCCGACTCCGCCAGGCCGAAACGGTTGCGGACCACGGCATAATCCAGAAGCGCCGCCACTTCCGAGGCCTTGAGCCGTCCCTGCCCGAGACCCAGGACGGCCAGGAAGGCATCGCCCAGCGCCGTACTCAATGCCGGCAGATCCGCGATGCGATAGGGGATCGGGTGCTCGCGGTCCGCGGCAAAGACCGCCTCGATGTACGGGGCATACACGGAGATCTCGGGCGTCATGACGATGATGTCTTCGGGTTTGAGGTTCGGCTCGCTCTCGAAGAGGGCCAGCAGGTTGTCCTTGAGGACCTCGATCTCTCGCATGGGGCTGTGGCAGACGTGGATGCGGATCGAATCGTCGGCCTTGTCCAGGGAACGCGCCGGTCCTTCTTGCAGGTTGAGGATATCGGCCTGCAGGGCATGCAGCAGCGTATCGTCCCCACCCTCCAGGGACAGGTCATGGTCCTGGGGGTCATAGCCATAGATCAGGTTCAGGAACTCCCGGCCCTGTCGGCCCAAAGATGCCAGGAGGCGGTTGCCCTCCACCAGGTGCAGATCTTCGATGTCGCCGTCATATCCGGCGCTGATGCGTGCCTGTTCGGGTTCGGAATAGAGATGGAACCATGCCTCGCGGCTGGGGTTCAACAGGAACATATGCACATCGAGACGGCGCGACAAGGCATGCAGAATCTCGATATGATACCTCGGCAACGTAGAAAGGCCAAAGACGCTGATTCGCTCCGGGAGGTTGCGGGCCCGGCCGAGCTCGGAGAGAAAGCGGTTTTTGAGCCGGGCCTTATGTTCTCCCACGGCCAGGTTCCGCCAGAGCTCGGCCTGCCAGGCTTCGTCCGGATCGGCGGAGTTTGCGAGGCGTCCCTGCTCCCAGCCGAGCACCATCTCGGGCCGGTAGATGAGATACTGATCATAGGCATCGGCTACGCCGCGCGCCAGCTGAAAAAGCTTGACGCCCTGTTCGTCGCCCTTGAGATAGTTGTCCAAAACGCCGAAGGCCCTGGAGTCCAGCAGCTTGGGCAGCCGGCCCATGATCTGCCAGACCAGGGCTTCCTTGTCGAACCTCAGCGGTTGCGACAACCCCAGCACACGCTGAAACGTATCGTCGATGAAGGCATTCGGGAACGGGAAGACCGTGTTGGCGCAGATGCCGAAATTTTCGGCCAATCTCATGGACAACCAGTACTCCATGCCCTTGCTCTGTACCACGATGGTCTCCGGTGCGAAGGCCGAGGACAAGGGGTGTGCGATCATCCGCGCCAGCTCGTGCGCCAAAACCTCCAGACGGTTGCTGAAATGGATATTCAATCCGGACATACAGCCCCAAAAAAATCTTTCACATGATTCATCACTGGATAAAGCATACCATATATTCGACCAGCCCGGCAGGCATTATTCGTCT
>JBDKSM010000078.1:0-20744 GCA_039680665.1 Syntrophaceae bacterium
ACTGTTCGGAGAAGCTGGAGAGCTCGCCGATCAGCTGGCGCAGGAGGCCGTAGACGGTCCAGGGATGCGCCGTGCCCTCCATCAGGTGGGTCAACTGGGGTATATAGCGGTTGAGCGAGCGCAGCGCTAGGAGGTAGACCATGTCGCGGCTCCCGAACTCGGCCGTATGGATGCCCCGGTCGCGCTTGAATCCCTCCAGCTGGTACCCGCGGGCCGCGATCTGGTCGCGGATCTCCTTGAGCAGCTTTTCGAGCGCTGGGCAAGCGTTCATGGTCAGGCCGGGCGGGATGAAGTTCTCGGACAGCACGATCTCTTCGCCCCGGCGCTCGATCTGCGCCAGGGGGATGGTTTCATAATCGCCGAAACGGTCCCGCTCGGTTTCGAAGAGGAGCTTCAAGGCGTATTTCAAGCGCCTGACTTGCGCGGAAGGACCGTTCTCGTGCAGGTCGCGCACCTCCTCGTCGGCCGCCGCGGTCAGGAAACGGGTCGTCACGCCGGCCACGCCTTCTTCGCCGGCGAGCGTCGTGACATTGGGCCCCATGGGATTGAACCTGCGGAGCCCTAGATAGACGGTCAAAGGCTTGCTGCCGTCCACCCATTCATCCTTGAAGGCGCGCGGCGCGACCACTGCGTTGTCCGGCACGACGCAAAAGGACATGTCAGGGAACAGGAATTCGCCGGAGGCCAGTTGGAAGCTGCCGGTGGCAAGCGCCGCCGGCCGGATCTCCAGCCGGGCCACACCCCAGCAATAGGGCTGGAGGTATTTGTAGACGGGCGTAAAGAGCGATTGCTGATACTGGTCGGAGAGCTGGAAGTGCTGCGGCTGGAGAAACAACCCCTGATGCCATAAGAGCGGTCTTTGCATACGTGCGTCCCCTTACGGTTTTTTTGGCGGATCCTGGATCTGCAGGGCACCCAGGGTGAGGATGATAGCGAGCTTGCCGGGCTTGACGGTTTTTCTGAGCAAGATGCCCTTGCGCTTGGTGATTTCCGGTATCTTGTAGAGCCGCGCGATTTTGTCCTTGTCCACGCCGTAGTAGCCGGCCACCACGGCCACATAGCGCGCCCCTTCGGCGCGGTCCAGCGTGGTGTTCACATCCTTGCCGGGCGTCACGAAGATCTGTTTGCTGACGGCCACGCTCGGATCGAAGATCTGGCACTGGAGCAGCTGGTAGATGCCGCCGCGGTCGCCGGCGAGCTGGTTGAAGGCATTGGGATTTTTAAGCTGATAGACGCACAGGGCCAGGGAATGCGGTTTGCGGTCCTTGAGGTTGAGCTGCTTGTCGGCCTTCAGGTTCATGGTGATGGCGTCCTTTTCGTACTCCCACTGGGCGGCCGGTCCCGATTTGGCGGATGGGGTGGCGCAGGCGCAGACGCAGAAAACCAGCACGCTACAGAGCCAAGCCATCTTCTTCATGGAGCACCTCCTTTCATATTCTGACACTGCTTCTCGAACTGGCGCAGGAAGTCCACGAGGAACCGCTCCGAATCGAACCATTTCCGCACGCGCCCGTATTTCTCCTCGAACAGATCAAAGGCCTCGGACTTTTTGAAGGCCCCCAGCTTGAATCCTCCCGCGCCGGCATCCATCGCCCGGGGATCGAGCTCGGTCAGGATAAAGCCGGCAATGGTGCGCGCCGCCTCCTGGGAGGCCTGACGGGCCGTAAGAAAGGCCGTGCGGATCTGACCGAGATGCTCCTCGATCGAGCGCGTCCTGTCAGTTGATTCCAGCGCGTCCCCGATGACATGGCGGATGGTTTCATCCGCGTTCGGGCTTCCTCCCAGGGCGGTATTGATTATGCCGATCAGCTCGTTGAGCTGGCTGAAAACGGTATCCAGTGCCTGGGCCAGACGGCGCACGAGCTCCGGGCCGGTAAGGTCGGCGGGCCGGACATGCCCGCCCAGCAGCAGCGGCACCAGGTCCCGCAGGAAATCCTCGTGAGTGTTCCCGGCCGCCGATGCTCCGGCCTGGCCGAAGACCTGCTCGATCCGTTCCAGGAGCGCCAGGCGCTCAGGCATGGGCAGCGTTTCCATTTCGCGCTCAAGGTAATCCTCAATCGCCGCCGCAGCCTGAGCGTGAGCGGGCGCGACCGAATAGATCCGCCGTATGGCGCGTTCCAGCGTCAAAAGGGATTGATCCGTCATGCAAGACCTCGGCCGGGGGCGTTAATATACGCCGGAAGCATTTACTTCTTGGGCTTCAGGATGACCGTCTCGGCTAGTTCGTCATCCGCGGCGGGCGTCTTGGTCGCCTTGGCAGGTGCGCCCATGATAACCGTTTCCATCAGATCGTCCTGCGGCGGGGAGGGCGCCTTGGCCGGGGCCTCGGTCGGCTCCATGGCTTGGGGTGGAACGGAGCTTGGGGCGGGGGCCGGCGGGGCGATGACGACCGTCGCGTCCATGTGCGCGGGTGGCGGGGGCTGTGCCGCGGCTTTCGAGGTAGGCCGGACTGCGGGCTTCAGGAGCACGGTCTGCTCCAGTGCTTCCGTGGGTTCCGGCTGAAGCGGGGTTTCTTCCGGCGGCGGTGCATGCCGCACGATGATGGTCTCGGTATGGAAGTCCTCTTCCTCGGGTTGAAGCTGAGGGGCCGCTTCCCGGGACACGCGCGCGGCGGAGTCTTTTGCGCTGTCCGTCTTCTCCGCTGCCTGCTCAACGATCGGCGACACCACCGCGCTTGGGCCGGTCGTGGCCTCCGGGGGCACGGTCTTGCCGTGTGTTTCAGCCGCTGCCGTCCAGCGGGTGCGGATATCCTGGATGATCTGCCTGATGCTCGCATCGTTTTGCGCCGAAGTCCCGGTCCCTGGCGTGGCGCTGACCTGTGTCACCAGCGGTGGTTTCTCGGAAACGACCGGCGGCGGCGCGGCGGCACCCTCGGCCACCGGCCCCTCCATGGGCGAGCGGAGGGTGAACAGATCTTGTCCCAACTCGGCCAATGGTGTTCCCGCGGCCAGGCCGAGATAGGTGACGGCGTTCAACGCGGCGGCCTCGAAGATCAGGAGATGGAAGGGATAGAATACCACCGGGGTGATACTTAGCAGGGCTTGGCGTTCGTTCCCGTAGCACCGGGCATGTTCGTTGCAGCCGATACAGGGGAGATCGCCTGCGGAAAGCCGGCCGAATTCCCGGATAAGCATATCCGGACCCTGAACCGTGGAACCGGCCTCGGGTTGGGCGGCATAAAAGACCGGCGTATCCTGGGCGCAGGACGGGCAGAAAAGATAGCGCCTCAAAGACGTTGAATACCCTTGGAGTCCGTGGGCGGCCAGCCGAGCGTCCTCCCTACAGAGCTCAAGCGCCCGACCGCATCGCGGACAAGGGGGTTCGAAAAACCGCCTTGCCCGCCGGCAGAGGAAAAGGGGCTGGAAGGGCAGCAGGTATCCGTTTTGGTCCACCTGGCATGACAGCGCGTTCAGGGCCGGATTGTTGCGCTGAGCCTGGAAATACATCTGCCAGAGCGTATCGACGTCCGGGTTGCGCAGCCTGCTGTCCGCCTCGTCGATGCGCGGATAGGCATCGCGGGAGGCCATGAGTATAACCGGTTTGGCGGCACTCAGGGTGCTCGGTTGCATCCGGCCTCCCATGATCCAGGACAAAGGTCCGCGGTCATCCGCGGCCAAGGGGAGGGACGGCGACGGATCGGCAAACAGTCCTACGGGATAGGCCGCAAGCTCAAGCTTCACGTGGGCTTGTGACCCATTCAGAAATGATTTGAATGAGATGTCAGGCATATGGCAGTGCTCCGCCTCGGCAGGTGAACAATCGTATGGGTTGATTTTCTCTCATTTTTCGGTTTGTAAATCTCAATCTCGTAGTTCAGTGAATTAGCGCTATTATGCTTATACTGATACCCCCCCCTTGTCAAGAAATGGTGGGGACCTGAAAGATAAGTGCATGGCGGCCGCGAGGTCCTGTTTGACACCCCATAAAAAACATCTTATATAGGCGGGCATGTTCGGTATTGGTGGACAGGAATTATTTATCATCCTTATTATCGCCCTGATTGTGCTGGGGCCCAAAAAGCTGCCCGACCTGGCCAAGTCTCTCGGCCGGGCCTTGGGGGAGTTTCAGCGCGCCACCCAGGACCTCAAACGCGAGATCGATATCTCCGGCCAAGTGCGCGTCGATGAAAAACCATCGGATGCCAAGCCGTCCGGAGACGTTGCCCCTCAAGAACGCGCCGATGGCGCCGATCAAACGGCCCAATCCGGGAATGCGGCTTCTCCTCATGATCAGGACGGGGAACAAGCCGAGCATGTAGCCCCATCGGACGAAGAGGGTCATACCCTTGGAGGATGAGAAGCTTCCCATCACCGATCATCTCGAAGAGTTGAGATGGCGTCTCATCAAATGTCTGATCGCCGTGGTTGTCGGTTTCTGCGTCAGTTATGCCTTCGTTCAACCGATCTTCAATTTCTTCGTTTCCCCCCTGGTCGAGGTTATGCCGCCCGGCAGCCGGCTCATCTATACCTCGCTGCCCGAAGCCTTTATCACCAACCTCAAGCTCGCATTCTTTGCCGGCCTTATTCTGGCCCTGCCGGTGATCTTTTATCAGCTCTGGAAGTTCGTCATGCCCGGCCTCTATGAACGCGAGCGACGCTATGTCATACCCTTCGTGCTCATCGCCACGGTCTTTTTCATCCTGGGGGCCGGTTTCGCTTTTTTCGTGGTCTTCCCGTTCGGCTTCCGCTTTTTTCTCGGATACTCATCCGAGACCATCTCCGCCTTTCCGACCCTCAAGGAATATCTGAGTTTCACCACGTCGCTGCTGCTGGCCTTCGGGGCCATCTTCGAGCTGCCGGTCGTTATCTTCTTTCTGGCCAAGATCGGCATTGTCAACCATGACATGCTGAAGCGCCAGCGTAAATACGCCCTCCTGGTCAACTCCATTGTCTCGGCCGTAATCACCCCGCCGGATGTGATCAGCATGCTGTTCATGATGCTGCCCTTACAGATCCTGTATGAGGTCAGTATCTGGGTGGCCTATTTTGTGCAAAAGGGGAAGCCCGCGCCTCAAGAAGAGGAAACCTTGCCTGGAGAACCTGAATAGCCCCTGTCCGCTTATTATTCCGTTTCTCAATCGAGATGACAACGTTGACGCTTGATTGAAAAACGGAATTAGAGGGTTTTGGTCATGAACATCACCTCAAAGGGCAAGTGCCTGAGCTTCAGCGTTTTGTGCTCAATGAAGCCCAAGCGCCCATACCAGGCTTTAAGCCTCGTATCCTCAGCGATAATGCCGATGCTGACCAGCGAGCATCCATGCAGGCGCGCCTTTTCAAGCGCATGCTGTGCCAAGGCCTTGCCGTAGCCCTTTCCCCGGAAGGCGGGCAGCAGCGCAAGCCGTTCCAGGTAACCCACATCGGGCTCGGCCGACAGTTCCAGGGCCACGCACCCGCAGGGTACATGGTGGATTTCGAGCAGGAAGTAGGTCAACCCCTTGGCCAGATCGCCGCGGATCCATTCCGCGGTACAGTTCGACGGATGCGTGGGGGCGTTCTCGGGGCTGAGCCCCATGCGCTCGGCCACGTCCCGGAAGGCCTGGCGGATGATGGACGCCAAGAGCTCGGCCTGATCGCTGCCGGCGTCCTTGATATCGTAATCAGTCGCCTGCATATCGTTCCCCACCCCCCTTCAGTGGAGGAGATGTTGCTATATCGGCTCATATCTAAACGTGCGGGCAAGAAAGTCAAGAGAGAACCAGCGGTTGCATGGAGGCTTGAAGGACTATTGATCAACGTGGTCTTGCGCCGCCGGCCTATTGCGAGTACGATCCGTTCAATAGCCATGTTCAGCCAAAAGAGGTAAGGGATGAAGAAACCCAGAAGTGCCGCTCTATTCGATGAGAGCGATTTTCCCATCAGCATTGTGCGTACTTCGATATTTCAAGGCACAGGGACCGACCTGAACGAGGCGCGCGCCAAACCGGTCATTGCCGTGGCCAACTCGCTGACGGAGTACAATCCCGGCCACATGCATCTGGGCACCCTGGCCCAGCGCGTCAAGGACGGCGTGCATGCCGCCGGCGGGCTGCCTTTCGAATGCAATGTCCCGGCCCCCTGTGACGGCATGACCGAGGGGCACGCCGGCATGCGCTTTGTCCTGGCCCAGCGCGACCTGATCGCGGATATGCTCGAGACCTATCTGCGCAGCATGCGCTATGACGGCATCGTCTTCATCGCCAGCTGCGACAAGATCATCCCGGGCATGCTCATGGCCGCGGCCCGCCTCGACCTGCCCTGCATATTCTTGACCGGCGGACCCAATGCCTGGGACATCCGCTTCAAACCCAGCATGAAGGGCGGGGTTGACCACAAGTGCTACACGGACCTGTTCGACAAGCTCGCCACGGCCACGGCCGCCACCTGCGGCGCCTGCGAGGTCATGGGCACCGCCAACACCATGCAGTCGCTCACCGAGGCCTTAGGCATAAGCCTGGCCGGTTCGGCCACGGTGCCGGCCTTCCATTCCGCCAAGCTCGTCTATGCCCGTCACGCCGGCGAGCGCATCGTGGCCATGGTGGAAGAGGATTTGACGGCCAAAAAGCTCCTCACCTCCAAGGCGCTCGAAAACGCCCTGATGGTCAGCCTGGCCATCGGCGGGTCCACCAATGTCGCCCTGCACCTGCCGGCTATCGCCCACGAGCTGGGCATAGAGCTGCCGCTGGCGCGCTTCAACGACTTGGGCCGCGTTATTCCGACCCTGTGCGGGATCTCTCCCAACGGCCCCTTTGGCATGATCGATCTCTTTGCCGCCGGTGGCATCCCGGCGGTCATGAAGCGCCTCGCTGATGACCTGCATCTCGATTGTCCGACGGTCTCAGGCTTAAGCGTAGGCGAGATCGTCAGCCAGGCCGAGGTCAAGAACCCGGCCGTCATTCCGGACAAGGCCCAAGCATACCTGCCCGAGGGCGGCACGGCGGTGCTCTTCGGCAACCTGGCGCCGGAAGGCGCCGTGATCAAGCAATCCGCCGTGGCCGAGGATATGCGCGTCTTCACCGGCCCCGCGCGGGTCTTTGACGCCGAAGCCGATGTGCTCAAGGCCATCCGCGACAAGACCCTGAATGAAGGCGAGGTCATCGTCATCCGCTACGAGGGGCCCAAGGGCGGCCCCGGCATGCCCGAGACCCTGGCCGTGACCATGGGACTCGACCTGGCCGGCTTCACGCATGTGGCCCTGGTGACCGACGGGCGCTTCTCGGGCGCCACGGCCGGACCGTGCGTCGGGCATGTGGCCCCCGAGGCGGCCTGCGGCGGTCCCATTGCGCTGGTGCAGGGCGGTGACGCCATCACCATCGACATACCCGGTCGTAGACTCGACCTGAATGTAAGCGATGAGGAGTTGGCGAAGCGGAGAGCCGCCTGGAAACCGGTAGAGCGTGAGATCGCGGCCGGGTACATGCGGCGTTACGTGAAGATGGTCGGCTCGGCCGCGAACGGGGCCGTCCTGGAGTAGGGAGGGTGATATGGACAAGATCGTTTCCTTGGCGCCTTTGCCGGCCATCATCATCAGCGAGCTGTTCAAACCCTACGGCATCGAGTCCATCGAGGTCATCGATGCCAGCGGCTTTGCTCCCGACGAGATCGTGGAGGCCGTCAAGGGCGCCGACTACATCATCGGCGACTATACCTTTCAGCGCCCCATAACAGCCGCCGTGGCCCGGGCCGCCAAAGGGGTCAAGCTCATCCAGCAGCCCAGCGTGGGCTATCAGCATATCGATGTGGCGGCCTGCCGTGAGGCCGGCATCATGGTGGCCAATACGGCCGGCGCCAATACCGTGGCCGTGGCCGAGCACACCATCATGGCCTGCCTGAGCCTGTTCAAGAACATCTTCTTCGCCGCCCGCACCACCGCGGCCGGGCAGTGGCGCCAGATGGAGGTCCGGCCCCTGGAGCTCTCCGGCAAGACCTGGGGCTTTGTCGGCTTCGGCCGCATCGGGAGAGCCGTGGCCGAGCGTCTGAGAGCCTTCGGCGTGCCCATGCTCTACACCGATCCGGTCAGGCTCGATGCGGCGGTCGAGGAACAGCTCAATGTTACGTTTGCTCCCCTGAATGATCTGCTCAAGAGGGCCGACGTTGTGAGTCTGCACTGTCCGCTTACCCCACAGACGGCCGGACTGATCGGGCGCGAGAACCTGGCGCTCATGAAACCTACGGCCATACTGATCAATGTGGCGCGCGGCGAGGTGATCGATGAGACCGCCCTGGCTGAAGCCTTGTCCGCCGGCAGGCTGGGCGGGGCGGCCCTGGATGTGTTTGCCGTCGAGCCCATAGACCCCGCCAACCCCATGCTCAAGGCCGCCGGCGACAAGCTTCTGCTTTCCCCGCATGTGGCGGGCGTAACGCAAGAGGCGCAGGGACGCATCATCACGATGACGATCGAGAACATCGTGGCGGTCATCAAAGGTGGTAATCCCGTAAACCTGATTAACTGATGACTCCGGGTGAAATCACGGGCAAGGCTAAAGGCCAAGCCCGTGGCACCCTCCGAATTGGTCCATTTCTCAATCAAGATGAGATCGAGGAGTCGAGGAGGGGGCGACGCAGGTGTACTTTGACGTACTCCGAGGAGCACCCCGACGAAGACGACAATGATATCGCTTGATTGAGGAATGGACCTCAGGCGTAGCCGTTGGCCCTGAACCAGGCGATGGAATCGGCCAGGGATTGTTCGATGGGCCTCAAGGTCAGTCCCAATTCTTCGCGTGCCTTGCGGTTGTCGAAAAACAGATATTGTGAGCTATAGGCGATATCTTCAGGGGTCGAGAGCGGCGGCTTGTGGGTGATGGTATCGGAGAGCAAGGTGAGGAAATGGGTGGCCGGTTTGATAAGCGGCAGGGGGATCTTTGGCAAGAACTGTGAAGAGATCCCGGCGGCCCGATAGACGCGCCGCATGAAATCGTCCATGGTCACATTGAGATTGCCGAGGATGTAAAGCTCGCCTCTGCGGCCGTGCTTGGCAGCCAGCACATGGCCGCGGGCCACGTCCCGGACATCCACGATATTGATCCCGCCGGCAAAATAAAAGCGGTTGAAGCCCTTGAGGATATTGACGATGATCGCGCCGGTGGGCGTGGGCGTGATATCGCCCGGCCCGAAGGGGAAGCAGGGGTTGACCACCACCAGGTCCAGGCCGCCCCCGGCAAAACCCAGGGCCTCCTGCTGGGAGAGATACTTGGTCAGCACGTAGTGGTGGCCCAGAGTGTACTGGTTAAAGGGCGTATCCTCGTTGGACAGGGCCTTGCCCGGCGCGACGCCGAGGGCGGCGATCGAGCTGGTGTAGACCACCCTGTGCACCCCGGCCTTGAGCGAGGCCCACAGGACATTGCGCGCGCCCTGCAGATTGACCTCGTAGATCCGGCTCCAGTCCTTCATCCAGATGGCGTAGATGGCGGCCAGATGGAAGACCGTGTCCACCCCTTTGACGGCCTGTGCCACGGCGGCCGGGTTGAGGATATCGCCATCATAGCGTTCATACGTGAGCCCTGCGAGGTTGGCGGTGCCCTCCCCGGGCCGGATGAGAGCTCGGACGTTCAAACCTTCCTGCAGCAATTCCCTGACCACATGCGCCCCGATGAATCCGGCCGCCCCGGTAACCAATACCTTCTGCATATCTCCTCCTTTCTTTTAAAACATGAAAAGTAAGGACAGCTACGCGCCGAGCGCGCAACACGGAGTCAACAAGTAAATTATATCGAACGATTCGAAAAGGGCAAGGTGTGGTTGGCGATGTGATCAGCGCGGATTATATCGGCCGCTTCCACTGCGATTTCTTGGGCCGTTGCCGAAGCAGGACGTACAGGGCGCCGGTGCCGCCGTCGTAGGGCTGGGCGGAGCAGAGCGCCAGGACGTGGTGCGCCAGGCGGCCGGTGGTCAGCCAGGTAATCACACTCTCCTTGAGCACGGGACCTTCGGGCGATTTGAGCCCGCGGCCGTGGATGACCAGCAGACAGCGCTCGGAGAGGGCCACGGCGTTCTGGATGAAGGTGTCCAGCGTCTGGCGGGCTTCGTCCCTGGTCAGACCGTGCAGGTCGAGATGTCCCTGCAGCGCAAATTCACCCTTTTTCAGGCGTTTCATGATCACCGGATTGATGCTGGCGACATGGCCCTCGACATATTCGCCGGTGGCGGTGATGTCGAAGTGCGACTTACCCTTGACCAAGGCGTCGAGTTCTGCCAGAACCGCATGGTCTTCGGGGTGTATATTCTGGCGTATGGCCCGGACATAGGCCTGGGGGTTTTCCGGTTCGGGCGCGATACGGTCCTGCTTGATGGGAGACACACCCTGCATGGCCTGCCGGAAGAGATCGGCATCGTCCGCCGGCGGTTTGGGCGTTGCGGCCGGACTGGCTTCGGGCGCTTTCCGGCGCTGAGCCTTTTCCTTAACCGTAACACCCTTCAAAGCCTGAAAAGGGGCGTTGAATTGGGGGTCCTTTTTCATGGTGCTTATGCTAACAAAAAAAAAGGGCCCACTCAATAGAGGTGGTAGTGGGCCTAAAAAAGGAGGTCTATAGCCCATAAGAATTGTGCTATAGCTGGAAAGGTTTATATGTTAAGTTTCGCGCGATGTCAAATATAATTATTCTATGGTATCATTAAGGAAAACTAAATAAAGTAACATCGATGTGGAGGATGGAATGAATATTCACCAAATACGGATTTTTTTCCTTGCGGCGCAAACGCTCTCCATCACTCAGACCGCTAAGAAGCTGCATCTTTCCCAGCCCTCGGTCAGCATTCAGATCAAGGACCTCGAGGATGCGCTGAACGTCAGGCTCTTCGACCGGGTCAGCCGTAGGATCGCGCTGACTGAAGCCGGCAAGGTCTTGAATGAGTATGCCGGCCGCATTTTGAGGCTCATTGATGAGACCCAGGCCGTCATGAGCGAATTTTCCTCCGGCGATATGGGCAAGATCGTGATCGGCGCTCCCAATACCATCGGCGTGTATATCCTGCCGCGCTATCTGGGCGAATTCAAGGATGCCTATCCCAAGGTGGAGATCGCCCTGCTTACCCTGAACCGGCAGGAGGCCATCGAACAGGTCCTGGCCAGCGAGGTCGACTTTGCCTTTATTCAGGAACCACCGCGGCACGCGGATCTTGAATCCGACTTGTTCATGCGCGATGAACTTGTCTTTATCTGTTCCCCCAAGCATCCCTGGGCCAAACTCGAACATTTAACCCCCCAGATGATCAAGCATGCGCTTGGGCCGATGATCATACGGGAAGAAGGATCAGGGACGCGCGATATCGTTGATATGATGAGCAAGAAATTCGGGGTGACGCCCAGGGTGGCCATGGAACTGTCCAGCACCGAGGGGATCAAGGGTGCCGTAGAGGCAAATCTGGGCATCGCCGTCCTTTCCCGGAATGTCGTCAAGCGCGAAGTCATGGACCACCGGCTGGTGGCTTTGACCATCGCCGGCATGGACTGCCATCGCGATTTCTACATCGTCCGCAACAAGAAGCGCACGTTCATATCGCTGCTGGGCAAGTTTTACGAATTCATGCTCGAGCGCCGGCAACTCTCCAACCCGGGGAGGGGGTAGGGCAGAGGCTCCTTGAACGCCGGTGAACCGCCGTCCTCATCCGACGGCCTAAAAGGCGGTTCCCCTGCGTCATGCCATGCGGCGCCGCCCTCTTGACTCTATCCTGCCGGGCGTTATTACAATACGATACGTGCCGGGATATGGGGGGGCGGTGTATCCGCCGGAGGATCTTAGCCTTCGGGAAAGGAGCCGATTATGATAAACCTGGATGTTTCCAAGGAAGAACTGTCGCTGATCGAGATGCTGCTGGCCAGGGAAGAGGCCCAGACGCGTATCGAGATCCATCATGCGCGCCGGTCGTTCGACTACCGGGAATATCTGAAAACCCGGGAAAAGGAACTTCACGATCTCCTGGGAAAGGTTCATAAACTCTTGCCTGAAGGGTCCGCGTGCTGATCCCGGACCTAAGTTCGGGCGCGGCGTAACCCTTTACCCCTGTTCGCGAAGGACGCCAAGACGTTTGTCCTTGCCGCGCGGTCGCGTGAAAAAACCAGCATGCGCGGCACCCCTCGCCGATCATCCCGAATGGGTGTCAATACCGGCTTCTTATGCTGCCATATGGGATGAATCATCGATGTTTGTTTCCTTGACAGTGAAAGATGAAAAATGATAATTTGCCCATCTTAAAACTAGAGCAATAGGAGCACGTATGCTGGAGATCAGGTTTCATGGGAGAGGCGGACAAGGGGCGGTCACCTCGGCTGAACTGATAGCAATCGCCGCCATCGGCAAGGGCAAATTTTCCCAGGCCTTCCCCAGTTTTGGTCCGGAACGCAGGGGTGCGCCGGTCGTGGCTTTCTGTCGTGTGGACGACAAAAAGATACTCATCCGGGCCAAGGTCTATGAGCCCGATATCGTGGTGGTGCTTGATCCGGGACTCTTAACCCTGGTTGATCCTACGGAAGGGTTGAAACCGGACGGGACGCTCATCATCAACAGCAAGAAGAGCTATGAGGAGATCATGAATTCATGCAGTTTCTCCTGCCGGGTGGGTATCGTGGACGCCAACAAGATTGCCCAGGAAGAGCTCGGGCGCGTCATCGTCAACACGACCATGCTGGGCGCGGTCATGAAGGCTACGGGGATCCTGGAGGTTGATGACATCCGCGCGGCCATGCTGGACCGGTTCGGGTCCAAGCTGGGCGAAAAGAACATGAAGGCCCTGGCACGGGCCTATGCTGAGCTCACGATAAAGGAGTAGGACCGTGGCAAAACCGATGAATAAGATTGCATGGCAGGAACTCGAAGTTGGCGCGGCGGTCTCCGAGGTCGGCAACGCCCGGGAGTATAAGACCGGCACCTGGCGTTCCCTGCGGCCGGTAGTCAACAAAACCCAATGCATCCGCTGCGGCGTATGCTGGCTGTTCTGCCCCGATATGTCCATTGTGCGCTCGCCCGAGGGACATTTCGAGGCCGATCTGGAATACTGCAAGGGATGCGGCATCTGCGCGCATGAGTGCCCGGTGGGGTGTATCACCATGGTGGCTGAGGAGGAATGATCATGGCCAAGGAACGTAAAGGCATCGAAGTATCGCTCGCCATATCCGAAGCGGTCGGCCAGGCCGACTGCGACGTGATCAGCGCTTATCCCATCACCCCCCAGACCCATATCGTGGAACATCTCTCCGAGATGGTGGCCGAAGGCCACCTGGATGCGGAGTTCGTGCCGGTCGAGAGCGAGCACTCGGCCATGAGCGTCTGTTGCGGCTCGGCGGCCGTGGGTGCCAGGACCTTCACTTCCACCAGCTCCCAGGGTTTGGCCCTCATGGCGGAAATATTCTACATCACTTCGTCGTTGCGGCTGCCCGTGGTCATGGCCCTGGCCAACCGGTCGCTATCCGGCCCCTTGTCCATTTGGAACGACCACACCGATACCATGATGGTGCGTGACGCGGGGTGGATCCATGTCTTTGCCGAGAACGGCCAGGAGGCTTACGACCATGTGTTCTGGTCGTTCCGCGTGGCCGAGGATGCCGGCGTCATGCTGCCCGTGGCGCTCAACC
The DNA here is from genome assembly GCA_039680665.1 of Syntrophaceae bacterium. Taxonomy (GTDB): domain Bacteria; phylum Desulfobacterota; class Desulfomonilia; order UBA1062; family UBA1062; genus JAKQBR01. The sequence goes on from JBDKSM010000078.1 coordinate 13,549, forward strand.
TGGACGGCTTCATCATGACCCATATGATCGAGCCCGTGGAGTTTGAGGACGACGACCTGATCAAGAAGTATCTGCCGGAGTTCAAGATGGAGGGCGCTCTGCATCCCGACAACCCAATTTCCATGGGCTGTTTCGCCATGCCCGAGATGTATACCGAGACCCAGATGGCGCGCGAGCAGGCCCTGCTGAATTCCTATCCCATCTGTATCAAAGCCTGGGAGGAGTGGGCGGCCCTGACCGGCCGGCATTACCACCCCATCGAGACCTATAAGGCCGACGACGCCGAGTACTGCATCGTGACCATGGGCTCCTACGGCGAGACCGCCATGGAGGCCGTGGACGCGCTCAGGAAAGAGGGCGAAAAGGTCGGGCTCATCAAGATCCGGCTCTGGCGTCCGTTCCCGTTCGAGGCGTTCGCCAAGGCCGCAAAAGGCAAAAAGATCCTGATTGTCATGGACCGCGCCATCAGCTTCGGCGGCCCCGGTGGCCCGGTGGCCCTCGAATTGCGCAGCGCCCTGTACAACAAGCCGGGCGCCCCGACCATCGTCAACTATGTAGCCGGTCTGGCCGGACGGGACGTGGCCGTGAACGATTTCAAGCACATTATCCTCGAAGGCAAGGCCAAGGCCGAAAAAGGCGATACCGACGGGTACACCCTTTACGGTCTGCGGGCTTAAAGGAGCTTATTCATGGACAAATTCTCGGTTTTCTCTTCACGCCTGGTTGAAAAGGCGGAATACTTCACCTCCGGCCACCGCGCCTGTCAGGGCTGCGCCGAGGCGCTGGCCGTCAGGCTGGTCATGAAGGCCCTGGGCCGCGATACCATCGTGGCCATGTCCACGGGCTGCATGGAGATCATCTCCTCGCCGTTGCCCACCACGGCCTGGCAGGTGCCCTGGATCCACGTGGCCTTCGAGAACTCCTCGGCCGTGGCCAGCGGCTGCGAGGTGGGCATGAAGGCCATGATGCGCAAAGGCAAGCTGCCGGCCAAGAAGATCAACTTCGTGGCCATGGGCGGCGACGGCGCCACGGCCGACATCGGCATGGGCCAGCTCTCCGGCGTCCTGGAGCGCGGACATGACATGGTTTATGTCTGCTACGACAATGAGGCCTACATGAACACCGGCATCCAGCGCTCAAGCTCCACACCCTGGGGCGCCAGCACCACCACGAGCCCGGCCGGCAAGAAGTCCATCGGCCAGCATACTCAGAAGAAGGACATGGCCAAGATTGCCATTGCCCATAATGCCCCTTACGTGGCCACGGCCTGTTCGAGCTTCCCCTTCGACCTCATGGACAAGGTCAAGAAGGCCGCCGCCACCCCCGGGCCGGCCTATCTGCATGTCCTGTCGGTCTGTCCCACGGGCTGGCGCATTCAACCCGAAGAGGCCATCAAGTACGGCCGCCTGGCGGTCGACTCCTGCGTGTTCCCGCTCTATGAATTCGAAAACGGGAAGTACCGGCTTACCTACAAGCCGGCGCATATCCAGACCATCAACGAGTATATCAAGGGCCAGGGACGCTTCCGGCACCTGACCCCGGCCGATATCGGGGCCATCCAGGCCCGCACCACCGCGGAATATGAGAAGCTTTTGAAGCTTTGTGATGAGGATTAATACAATGATAGACGTAAGCAAGGTCGACGAGATCATCAACCGTTACGACAAATCGGAAGAGTCGCTGCTCGCCATCCTGCAGGACTTCCAGCGTGAATTCTACTATGTGCCTGAAGAAGGCATGCGTCGCTTGAGCGAGGTCATGACGGTTCCCCAGAGTAAGATCTACGCCATGGGGACCTTCTACAAGGCCCTGTCGCTCACCCCGCGGGGCAAACACACCGTCAAGGTCTGCACCGGAACGGCCTGTCACCTCAAAGGCGCCACCCAGATCCTCGAGACCCTGGAGCGCGAGCTCAAGGTCAAACGCAACTCCACCACCGCGGACGGTGAGTACACGATCGAATGCGTGAACTGCGTGGGCGCCTGCGCCATGGCGCCGGTGACCGTGGTGGACGAGGATTATTATGGTCAGACCAGGGCCTCCAAGGTCATGGACGTAGTGAAAAAATACAAGTAGAGGGCCAAGTGCATGTCAGCGATAACCTCGATTGAACAGTTAGGGAAATACCGGGAGCAGGTCGCGGCTTCGGCCAAGACCGATCTGCCCACCGTAATGGTATGTTTCGGCACCGGCTGTCAGGCCAACGGCGCCAGGCCCGTAGCCGAGGCCTTCTCAAAGGTGATTGCCGAACAGGGACTCAAGCTGGATGTGAACATCGGCATCAAGACCACCGGCTGCCACGGCTACTGCGAAAACGGACCGCTCGTGGCCTTGAAGCCCCAGGGCATCCTGTACCTCAAGGTCAAGCCCGAGGATGTGGCTGAGATCGTGGAGAAGACCATCAAGGGCGGTCAGGTCGTGGAGCGCTTGATCTACAAGGACAAGACCACGGAGCAGACAATCGCCCAGTATCAGGAGATCCCCTTCTATAAGTATCAGCACCGCATCGCGCTACGCAATATCGGCGCCATCGACCCCACCAATATCGACGACTATATCCTGGCGGGCGGCTATGCCGGCCTGGCCAAGGCGCTCAAGATGGAACCGGACGCCATCATCTCCGAGGTGGAGCGTTCGGGCCTGCGCGGCCGCGGCGGCGGCGGTTTTCCCACCGGGACCAAGTGGCGTTCGTGCGTGGCGGTTGGCAGCGATACGCGTTACGTCATTTGCAACGGCGACGAGGGTGACCCGGGCGCGTTCATGGACCGTTCGGTCATGGAAGGCGACCCGCATGCCGTGATCGAGGGCATGATCATCGGCGCCATCGCCGTGGGCGCCCATAAGGGCTATATCTACGTGCGCGACGAATACCCCCTGGCGGTCAAGAACTTGAGGACCGCCATCGCAGCGGCGCACGACAAGGGCCTCTTGGGCGAGAATATCCTGGGCAGCGGTTTCGCCTTTGATCTCAAGATCAGCCGCGGCGGCGGGGCATTCGTCTGCGGCGAATCATCGGCCCTGATGCGCTCGGTGGAAGGCAATGTGGGCGAACCGCGCGCCAAGTACATCCGCTCGGTCGAGAAAGGCCTCTATGACGAACCCACGGTGCTCAACAACGTCGAGACCTGGGCCAACGTGCCCGAGATCATGGTCAAGGGCGCGGACTGGTACGCCAGCCTCGGCACCAAAGGCTCCAAGGGCACCAAGGTCTTCTCGCTGGTGGGCAAGGTCAACAACACCGGCCTGGTGGAAGTGCCCATGGGCATCTCCGTGCGCGAGCTGGTCGAAAAGATCGGCGGCGGGATCCTTGGCGGCAAGAAGTTCAAGGCCGTCCAGACCGGCGGGCCATCGGGCGGCTGTATCCCCGAGCGCCTCTCCGACCTGCCGGTGGACTTCGACAGCCTGACCGAGGCCGGCAGCATGATGGGCTCGGGCGGCATCATCGTCATGGACGAAGAGACCTGCATGGTGGACGTGGCCAAGTACTTCACCAACTTCCTGGTGGGCGAGTCCTGCGGCAAGTGCACCCCCTGCCGTGACGGGCTGCCCCGCATGCTGGACATCCTGACCGGCATTACCGAAGGCAAAGGCAAGGAAGAGGATATCGCGGCCTTGGAAGAGCTGTGCGAGGTCATCTCCTGGGGCGCCCTGTGCGGTCTGGGTACCTCGGCTCCCAACCCGGTCTTGTCCACCATCAAGTATTTCCGCAACGAATATGATGCCCATATCAAGGACAAGAAATGTCCGGCCGGCGTCTGCAAGGCGCTTATTACCTATTCAATCGATGCCGAGGCCTGTACCGGCTGTACCCTGTGCGCCAAGAAATGTCCGCAGAGCTGCATCAGCGGTGAGCGCAAAAAGGCCCATGTCATTGATGCCAGCAAGTGCATCAAGTGCGGCGTGTGCAAGGACGTGTGCAACTTCAATGCTGTGAGGATCGCATAACATGGAAAAAGTCAGCGTGATCATCGACGGGAAAACGGTTGAAGCCGTCAAGGACCAGTGCGTTCTGGATGTGGCGCGCGAGAACGGGATCTACATCCCGTCTTTATGTTACAACCCCGAGGTCAAGTCCAGCGGCGGCGCCTGCCGCGTATGCCTGGTCGAGGCCCATCAGGGCGGCAGGATGCGGCTGGTTACATCTTGCAACTACCCGGTGCGGAAAGGTCTCGAGATAAAGACCGACACCCCGTTCGTGCACAAGATCCGTAAAGGGGTCCTGGAGCTGCTGATGGCGCGCGTGCCGGACTCGGATGTCATCGCCGCCATGGCCGCCAAAGAGGGTTTGACCGAGACGCGCTTCCGCAAGGACGAGGGCGAACTCAACCGCTACAAGTGTATCTCGTGCGCCCTGTGCACCAACGTATGCGCCGAGGTGGTGGGCGTGTCCGCCATCTCCATGGAGGACCGCGGCGCGGATAAGAAGCCAGCTACTCCGTACCACAAACCCTCGGATGTCTGCATCGGCTGCGGCGCATGCGTCTATGTCTGTCCGACCGGCGCCATCACCATGAAGGAAAAGGGCGACGTGCGACGCATCTGGGCAAAAGACTTCAAGATGATCTGCTGCAGTGTCTGCTCCACCCCGTACATTCCCGAGGCCCAGGTGGACTGGATCGTGAAGACAACAGGGAAGGATAGATCATTCTTCGACAAGTGCCCGGATCATCGCTGATGCTGCGCGCCAGAACTTTGCAGACTTTGACTCGGGCCTTCCATGGTCCTCGCCCTTCGGGCGCACACAGGGTGCGTCCAATTTGTCTATCCTGACGAATTGTGTCGCTCCTGCGTTGTTCTGACGTACAGCACATCAAAAATAAGAAGTAGAAAACACACGGCATGGGATATCGAACCCATGCCGTATTTTTTCAAACAGGGGGAGGCGAGTATGGGTGTTGTCATGGATATCGTTTATGAGGGCGAGCTGAACTGCACCGCCACGCATGGTCCTTCGGGCAATGTGCTCAGAACCGATGCGCCGATGGACAACGGCGGCAAGGGCGAGGCCTTTTCGCCCACCGACCTGGTGGCGACCGCGTTGGGAAGCTGCATGGTCACCATCATGGCTAAGGTGGCCGAGCAGTCCGGCCTCGATCTCAAGGGCACCCGCATCCAAGTTATCAAGGAGATGACCACCACCCCGCCCCGGCGCATTAAGGAACTCATCGTGCAGATCGATCTACCCAACGGACATAAGTTTAGCGCCGCGGATAAGCGCAAGCTCGAGGCCGCGGCCAAGACCTGTCCGGTGAAACAGAGCCTCCATCCGGATGTCGATGTGCGCATGACGTTCGCGTATCCGGAATAAGTAAGAAAAGACCATAGAGCAACCTTGCACCGGTATTGATTGGTTTCGCGCCAAGAAATAGTAATCTTGGTTCGGGATCCTCCCATTACACATCGCATCCGGATAGAGAAATTTTTCTTGCCTCGATGGTGTCCATGTTTATCGCAGACATATATTCCGGCCGGAGCAGCCAGTTTTCATAGTAATGAAAACATTAGATCTGTAGCCTCTATGTTGAGATCTCCATCTGCATTATGCACTACTATTCAACCATCGGTTACCTCATGAGCTATGGACTTCTTGATCGAATATATGTATGTTCTAAGAAAGAAAGATGTTGAGTGGAAAATCCGCATTGACCATACCATATCAGCAATGGCTGCGGAGGGTCTTTTGGAGACAAATGAGGCAATATTTGATCGAATGAAAACTTGCCTATGAGCGCTCCTGAAAATTGGCTTGCTGCCTTCAGTGTTGTCGATAGCCGTGCCGTTGTGGACGGCCTTGTGCCCGTTCAAGGATATGCCAAATCTGATCGGCCTCCCGAAGAAGTGGTGATCATGGAAAAGGCCAAATTTTATGGTGCGGATGCGGTTTTCTTCGAAGCACCTCGTGATGGTAAAGCACCCATAGCACAGGCGTTCCTCTACCGCTCGGATGGACCAAAACTGGACCCGGATTTCGGAAAAGTGCACCAGCGTCTTTGGAGTTGGGGAGGCGTGCCGCTTGTATATCGTTTTACAAGAGGCCTGGTTCAGCTTTTCCGTTGTGCGCACAAGCCTGATTTTGAGAAGGGGGGCAAAATCGTTTGCAGCCCCTTCAAACAGCTGGAACTCACCGCCAAGATCGCTGCAGATCCATGGTGGGACGCCGAACGGCTCCGCAGTGGAACGCTTTGGGATGATCCGGCGGTATGCAAGCAGTTCCTTTCCAGCACACAAGCAGCGCAAAAAACGCTTATAAACGCAATCAAGGAGTTGCATCAGTATATCAACAAACAAAACCTCCTTCCCAATCGGCTTGGGCGACGGTTGCTCATCCTGTCGGTGCTTATTGCGTATCTTGAAAATCGAGAGGTTTTTGAGGAAGGTTTCTTTGCCCGTTTCCTGCCTGGCGCAGAAAAGTTTTTTCAGGTGCTTGCTAACGGTCCGGCTCTTGTCAAATTGCTCGATCACCTGGAAGAACGTTTCAATGGGCATGTGTTCATCCTTGGAGAGGATGAACGCGAGATGCTTTGCAGTAACAATCAGCTTGCTCTTTTTGCCAACCTTGTGGAAGCACGACAGGAGCATGGTGGTCAGCTTACGCTCTGGGAGCGCTACTCGTTTGCCGATTTGCCGGTGGAACTTATCAGCCATATCTATCAGCTCTTTGTCAAAGATTCGGCGGTGGCAGTCTATACTCCACATTTTGTTGTCCGCCTCATGCTTGGTGAAGTATTGAGCTGGGAGCGGCTGGATCGGCTGGAAAAAAACGACGAAATTATTTTGGATCCCGCATGCGGATCCGGAATTTTTCTTGTCGAAGCGTACAAAAGGCTCGTGCTCCATTGGCGCTATCGCAATGATTGGAAGCGTCCGAAACAGGCAACTCTAAAAAAATTGCTTACGACAAGGCTGCGGGGCGTAGACTTGGAGGAGGGCGCTGTAGAACTCGCCGCTTTTAGTCTTTGTCTTGCGCTCTGCGATGCGCTTGAGCCTGCCGACATTCGAGCCAGTGTGAAGCTTTTTCCGCCCTTGATGCAAAAGACCATTCACACCGGCTGCTTTTTCAAAGCGCGTGAGCAACAAATAATCAATGAACGAGTCGGAGTAATCATCGGAAATCCACCATTTGCCTCGAAACTTGACACCCCTGGCGCGCAACGAGCCTACGAGAGGTATCGGCAGGAACACGGCGCTCTGCCCGA
>JBDKSM010000079.1:0-8277 GCA_039680665.1 Syntrophaceae bacterium
GTGTCCCTCCAAGACCACGCGGCTCCCCGGGTTGGCCTCAGAGGCTATCTCAACGGCCTTCAGCCACCGGGAGCGATCAAGTTCACCGACCCCATCAAAGAAGAGCTGATTGGCCACCGGGGGACAAATCTCATTACAGGCCACAAACAGCCGTTCGTTGAAAGACATTTTCCGTGTATACCGTTCTTTCACCATACCACCTCAGTTTGGTGGGTGAAACGTAGGCACCATTATCCTACCGTCTGACGTTTCCCTATCGGACATCATTCCGCCTATATTAAATATCCTCTACTGGCATGAGACCTGCGGCCATGCGCTCCAATATCGCATCCAGGTCTTCATACGCAGCCAGCGCTCGAGGCATGGCCAGCAAGAGATTCACCATTTCACCTACCCCGGTCATGACGATCGACAAAGGGATGGATTCAAGGCATACCGGAACGGCCCAATAGTTCTCGGCCGTGAAACCGCCGCCGTGAAACGATTCCAGGTCCGCACGGCCCACATTGGATATCAGTCCGGAACAGCGGTAATTGCCCGTGCGATGCGAGCGCCGGGCTTCAGCGCGCAAAGCGACTTCCAGGACCTTCAGCGGTAGATAGCGGACCACCTTATCCTCCCAGGTCACTTGTCCATCACGGCGCTCCTGCAGGCGCTGCGAAACCTCACGCGCCAGATCCTCCAGCGTGCTTGCAGGGGTTATGCCCATGAATATGGCATTGGTGAGATTGCCCGTCGAGCGGATATTCTCCCGACGCGAGCGGAGATCGACCGGAATACCGAACCGAACCGGACCCGCCGCGGTGCGCCAAATCTCCTTGGCGGTCAACAAAAGCACCTGGGGTAAGAGCCGGGCGAAGCGCCCTTGAATAGTAAGTCGCCTCCAGATGATGCCACGTTCGGCCCCGGGTCGTTTCAATCCGGGGGCGACAAAACGCTGAGAGATGGGCTTTCCGGCCGGTCCTGGGGTGATGTTCAGGAGATCATCCTCGATGATCCCGACATCGGAAGCGCATATTGTCTCCCCCCGCAAGGCCCTGAAAACGTCTTCAGCCCAGGTAAAGGTTCCGCGTCCATCCATGATGGCGTGGTGTGACCGGAAGATGACCCGGGCAGGATTACCCTGAATGAGGAGTACTTCGGCCATGGATCCGCCGCGAGAGAAAAATCCGCTATCCAGGAAGGGTGCCTTATTGGATCCACGGCCGTCCCAGTCGGACGCCTCAACCACCCTGAGCGGTATGGACCGGCCTGAATCGACCCAGCGGCTACCCCCCAGATGTCCCTTAAGCGTCAAGCGTAAACCCGGGTTGGCCGCCGTCACCGCATCAACAGCCTTGCGCCAGAGCGCGACATCAAATATCCCGCGACCTTCATACACGAACTGATTCGCAATCGGAGGATTGACATGTCCGGCCGCCACCCATAACCGGGAAGCATTCGACAGATCTCTAAGCCTCTTGGCCATCATAGCCGTAATCCCATGCAATTTTGATGTCAAACATGCATGTGGGCACTGCATCACCAGCGATTCAAAGCAGATAAATCCATCCGTGAGCGCAGCTGAATCCCGACCACCACTTCATCCACAAGGACAATCCGAATCCTGTTACATTGGCAAGCGGGTGAAATTCGAGCATTTCCATTAGCATCTTCGTTTGAGTGTTCGGGCTTATGTCCGGTACGGGTTCTGCGGAAAATGTTTGCCTTCGCAAAGGAACTTTATTTCATATCTTAATGAAACCGTTTTCCATGCACCTCCATCCACGACACCTATCTTTCTCATATCCTGGCACATACATGGCTACAGGAAATATCAACCAGGCAAGGAGATCGCCCTCTCCCGCGCTCATCCAAGGCCTATCTCAATGATGATTATAATATCATAATAGAGCGCGGCGTCACGTATGTATATTTCTCACTCGCTTTTCCCTCCTGGTTTTACAATGTCAAAAACAAAGGCATGATTTGTGCAAATGAGACCACTGAATGACAAGCGCCAAGTAATGGGCGCATACCATCGAAGGAGGGGCACAGAGATGAAGTTGGCGCAGTTCTTATGGTATTTATTTATTGCGTGCATCGAAGTTCATCTCAACCAACTTCTCCCGGCCGGTTTGCAGCGTAGGCTGTCTGAAAGACGCCTCATACGCACCATCCGAGCCGCCTACGAAAACGTACCCTTTTATCGTCAGAAATATGATGAGGCCGGGATTGACATCAAATCCATCCGCTCAGCGGATGATATCAAGAGACTGCCGTTTCTTACCAAGGATGAAGTCCTCCTTAATTTTCCCCAGAGCATCGTGGCTCGAGGTGTGAATATGGATAATTGTCACTACTCCGCCACCACCGGTTCGACCGGCCGGTCTCTGCCTTTCATTTTCACGAAAAAGACCTTTGCTTTTTATATCGCCACCGGGGTTCGGATGTACACCATGATCGGATATCGGCCCTGGCATAAAGTAGCCTATATAAAATACACCAAACTGAACTATCCCCGTCTGGGTCCATTCTTCCAGACTACGCATATCAAATCGACCATCCCCGTGGAAGAGCAGATCGCCCAACTGCGGGAGGCTCGGGCCGATCTCATCATCGGCTATGCCTCGCTGGTCTATGAGATCGCCAAACGGGCAACCGTGGAAGACTTGAAGCACATCCACCCCAAATTCATCGGGATCAACTCCGAGCTGTCGACGCAGGACCAACGCGACTTCATCTCTACGGTCTTCGGCTGCCCGGTCTATGACGAATACTCCACGGAAGAAACCTGGATGATCGCCTCGCAGTGTCGGCATCATAATTACCATATCTTCACCGACAACGTGTGGGTGGAGTTCGTCGACACCGACGGCCGGGAGGTAAAACCGGATGACATGGGCGAGATCATTCTCACCACCACCCGCAGCGCGGCCATGCCTTTCATCCGCTATCGGATCGGCGATCTTGGGCGCTACAGCAATGCCCCTTGCCGCTGCGGCATGGGGTTCCCGCTCCTCAAGGCCTTCGAAGGTCGGGCCGATGATTGCTTTATCCTGCCCAGCGGCAAATATGTCTCATCGCTCAAGATCCTAAATACTTTCACCATGTATATCAAAAAGTACCTGCACCTGTTGGAAGAATTCAAGGTCACCCAGGTACGCCGGGACTTCATCAACATCCAGATCGTCAGGGGTGACGATTACGATCCCGCGCAGGTCGAAGAACTCTTGACCGACATCCGCAAGATCCTCGACGAACCGCTGACGATCAATGTCGAGCTGGTCGAGGCTATCGACACCCAGGGCAGCATCAAGCGCAAGGCCATTGAATCGCTGGTGGGCAAAGAGATGGCTCATAAACACGCCCAGGGCGCATATAATCAACCCGTATGGGAAGCATGACTATGGAGAGCCCGCAGACCATGCTGTCTGACTCGACCACCGTGGAGGCACTGCCCATGAACCCGGCGGAGGAAGCCGGGACACTGCCCCTGACCCGGAGATCTCCTCTCTGGAAACGCACCCTGCCTTTTATCGTCGCAGGCTGCATCCTAGCCTACCTCTTCTGGCATATCGATTACCGGCAATGTCTTGTAGCCCTTACACAGGCCGACCTCTTCATCTATGTCCCCTGGTTGCTGGCCTTCATCGTAATCACTTTTTTATTAGACACGCAAAATCTGGTATGCCTACTCAAACAATTTAACTACCACCTTCCCTTCCAGGACGCGCTTTCGATCCGCGGTGGTACCTACCTTATCGCAAACATCGATTACAGCCTCGGTTTGGGGGCGCTGATCTATTACCTGAAACGCGATCTCGGCATCCCGGTCATGCGCTCTACCGGCTTGATGGTAATTTTCAATGCCATCAACCAGCAGAGTCTGCTTATCATGTCCATATTTGGATTGCTGCTGCTCTCACCGCTTAATACCATGCTGCAGAATTTCTTATGGGTATGCTTTGCCATAATCATCTTCGATATCACCTTCATCCAAGCACTCAAGGTACTACCGTCCCGCGGCCTGATCAAAAAGTTCAAAGACCTCAATATCATCAAGGTGTTCCCTGAGGCCCCCTGGAAGAGCTATGGCATCCTCAATTTTTGGCGCATCATATTCTATTCCATATTCATCATCTTTTTCCACTTCGCGCTGCAAGCCTTCCATATGAGCATCCCGCTCGTGCCCCTCATAGCCTATGTCCCTATCATCCTCTTGATCGTCAGTCTGCCCATCGCCCCCTGCGGCTTCGGGACGGCGCAGGCCGCCATGCTCTTTCTGTTCAAGGATTACGGCACCAGCGTGAATATCTTGGCCTTCGGGCTCACCTACTCAACATCGGTCCTCGTCTTCCGCAGCCTGATCGGCCTATTCTATTCGAAGTCAATCACCGGATTGGTACCTGACAAAACGGCGATACAATAATGCACGGCATCATTCAATCCCATCTAGAAAAGGAGGGTGTATGCAGCAATCTTACGGAACAATGAATCATGATTTCGAAAAATGGGATTTTGAGGGAGCACCGGGTTGCGTACCAGTCAATTGCCAGGATTTTCTGATTTTGAGCAACAAGGGGTTCAATTATTATGTCATTGACCTCAAACTGGTGGATTGGAACAAGATCTGGAACATCATCAAGGCCTGCGAGGCGGTCGAAAATGAATGCTGGAAGGCCCAGGAGAACTTCTTCGATTACCTCAAAAAATGCGATGTCTTAAGCTACACGGAAAAGGACGGTCGCATTATCGCCTTCGACGCCGTGACCTTGCTCTGCAGCGGAACGACCTGCATATACAGCAACGATGAGACCATGGTGCTCAAGGCCTACCGCGGCAAGGATATCGCCCGCAAACTGGTCATGGCCACGTGCGAGTGGTATTTGACCAAGACCGACTACCTCAAGGGCATGAAGCATATCATCTTCCTGTCGATCTCGGCCAATCCAAGGGTGGTGAACGGATATTTCAAGAACTCCTATACCCGGATCCTTTTCGACTGCTCGTTTAAACCCTCGAAACAGTTGATCGCCCTGAAGGAAGAGTACTGCCGCAAGCACAATATATCCCTTGTGCATAAAGACTATCCCTTCTGCATGAAGAACCTCTTCCCCGGCTCCAACAATTTCGACTGCCAAGATCCGCGTTTTCAGTTCTCCCGTGAAGTCAAGGCCAGTATGCCTCCGGATTTCGATCACATGATCAGGGGGGACGCCTTTGCCTTCATGATGAAGGTTTCGAAAGCGGCCGCACGGTCGGTCGTCATGCTTTTTATGCTTTTGGATTTCGGCAAGAATTACTTATCCCGCAAGGGTGTGGGACTGTTCAGCTCCAAGAAGCAGATCGCGCCCACGTATACCGAAACGTGGCAGACGCCCGAACCCGTCGAAAACACTCCCCCCATCGGCGTGGTCCGGGCACCCGATAAGGCTTCTCAGGGCATCTCCGCATCCTTAAGCCAGCAGTAAAATCAGACACGGCACCATGCATACGGCCTGTGCCCAGTGCGTTCGCACTGGACAGGTCTTAGGGGCCCGGCGGCCCTAAAACCCTCCCCTAAAGTTTTAGCATCCCGATTTCGATAGGAACTTTCTCGTCGCGATGTTCCCTGACAGCAAGACTGCATGCCGCCCGCCGGGAACCACGTGCACGGACAGGCATCCATACAAGGAGGTATCTATGCCGCATACGGTCGCGAGTATTGTTCTCTTACCCGTCTCAGAGGTTTCATCCCACACCGGCCCCCAGATACCCATCACCAGCCGGGATCATCTTTTCCTCACGCACAAAGGCTTCAATTATTACCTCATCGACCTCAAAGTTACCGATTGGGACAGGATCGGCAACATCATCTGCGCCTGTGAGGAAGTCGAACAGGAATGTTGGGCGGCGCAGGAAAAGTTCTCGGAATATCTCAAAAAGCGCGACGTGCTCAGTTACGTGGAGAAAGACGGAAAGATCATCGCCTTCGATGTGGTCACCCTGCTGCGCCTCGGCGATGCCTGTATCTACAGCAATGACGAGACCATGGTGCTCAAGGCCTTCCGCGGACGGAATCTGGCGCGCAACCTTGTCTTCGCCACCTGCCAATGGTTTTTTACCCGGACTTCTCGTTTCGCGGGCGTGCGGCACATCGTTTACCTCTCGATCTCGGCCAATCCCAGGGTGATCAACGGATATTTCAAGAACGCCTACACGCGGATCCTGTTCGACTGCTCGTTCAAACCCACGAGGGACCTGATCCTCATCAAAGAGGCCTATTGCCGTTTTTTCAATCTGTCCGCCCTGCATCCTGATTTTCCCTTCTGTCTCAAAAGGGTCTTCCCGGGTTCCAACAGCATCGACCTGCATGATCCAGGCAGCCGGTTTTCCTCCCGTGTCAGATTGCCCGCCGACTTCGATCATATCAAACGCGGCGATGCCTTTGCCTTCATGGTAAAGGTCCCGAAGCCCGCGGCCCGCATGGTGGTGTTGATCGTCATGGCCGTAAGTTTCGGCCGGCGCTTCCTCGCAACACCAAGGCATGTGAAGACGCAGTACGACCCCGGACAGAGCACGGTACCGGTTTGGCAGTCAATCCAATAGCACCAGCATGCGGCAGAGCCGGCAATCAAAGTGCAACCTGAAACGCCGCTGGGCGTAAACGATCGCAAGCGGCAGGGCCAGCGGCACCGGTGAAGCCTCACGCGGACAGGCACGCAGGCAGCGCCGCAGACAGTGCCTGGTGGTCATGACGACCTCGCCGTTTTCCGGTGTATGGCGGTCGAAGCACTCGCTGATGGTCTGTACGCCGTGCCGGCGATAAAACGTACGCGCGGCCTCATTGCTGACATTATAGGATGCATCCAGATCGACTACCGGATAGCGCGCCGGCGGCTGCGGTTCAGGAGCGCGTTTGATCCTCTTATATGTCATCCGCCGGTTTTCTTCCAGGGCTGTGATCAGATCGCGGCGCATGCGGTTGAGCTCAGACGTCCGTAAGAAATACGCCGGGGTCTTCATATCCAGCCTTGCAAGGTGGAACATGCTCTCGCCCAGGCGAGAGAGCTGCTTGCGGATGGTCTCCAGAGCCTGCTCGGGCTTCTCGGCCGCCCGCTTGGGTGTATTGTGCCTGACAACGGCTTCGATGCCGTCTTCGTCCAAGGCCTTAAGCTCGAACCCATCCGGCGTCTCACAAAGTGTCATATGGACCCCCAGCGTACGTTCGGCGCTGGCAGCCTCCAACTGCTTCAAGAAGCGGTGGTCGTGGTTGCGGTATACGGTCGTGCCCGGTTTGAGATCGGCGGGCGGCGTATGCACCTGCACCCGTCCTTCAACCACCTTCACGACCTGCAGGCCCTTAAGCTCCCGCTGGCCGTCGAAATAACACAATCCGTCGCCGGCATTGATTGTGTCATGTGCCTCGGAAAGGGTGAACCAGTTCTGCGAACTCTTTTTTACCTTTCCGATGACTTCCCCGATGGATTTGGAGGTATCAGGCGACCAGATATCATCATCCTGGTCCCTGAGAAAATAGGCCGTGGAACCGCGCGAAAAGGTCTTGGCCGCTTCAGGCGTGAAACTCACCGTGGTCGTTCCGCTGGAGGCGCGCTTCAGATCCGGGCGGCCCTCAATGAGGGCATCGAGATGCTGGCGATATAAGGCCGTGATGTTCTTGACATAGGCGATATCCTTGAGTCTGCCCTCGATCTTGAAGGCCGTCACGCCCGCGTCGATCATTTCGGCCAGATATGCACAGCGGTCCATGTCCTTGAGGCTCAAGGCATAACGGTCGGCCAGGATCTTTTTCCCCTGCGCATCCACGAGATCCCACGGCAGTCGGCAGGGCTGTCCGCAGGTGCCGCGGTTGGCGCTGCGACCTCCCAGGGTATAACTCAAATAACAGCGTCCGCTGTAGCTCACGCACAGGGCCCCGTGCACAAAGGCCTCCAGTTCGATGGAAGTATGCTCGCGGATGGCGCGGATCTCTTCCAGGCTGAGCTCACGCGCCAGGATGACACGCTGGAAACCGACCTCTTCCAGAAAGCGGATGTGGCTTAGCTCGAGGTTGTGCATCTGGGTGCTGGCGATGAGCGGCACAGGCGGAAGATCGAGCTGCAGCAAACCCATGTCCTGAATGATCAGGGCATCCACCCCGGCGTCCCACGCCTGCCGGGCAAGATCCCGCGCATCCTCCAACTCATGGTCGAAGAGGATGGTGTTAAGCGTCATGTACACCTTGGCGCGATAGCGATGGCCGTAATCGGCCAGCCTGGCGATATCGGCCAAGGTGTTGCCGGCCGCGGCCCTGGC
>JBDKSM010000080.1:0-1837 GCA_039680665.1 Syntrophaceae bacterium
GTGAAATCAAGGGGTTGATCGAAGAGAGTATCGCCAAGGTGGATAACGGTGATGCCATGGGCAAGCAAACCGATCAGGCCTTGGCCAGTATAGCCCACTATATAGAGAACCTGGCACAGACCATCCAAGAAATAGCGGCCGCCAGCCGTGAACAGGCCGGCGGCGTGGACGAAGTCAACCGCGCCGTGAGCCAGATCGATACCAGTATACAAAACAACGCTACAACCGTGGAGGAACTGGCCAGCACCGCCGATGCCCTCAATGCCGAAACCTCGGAACTCGGCAGCCTGGTCAAGCAGTTCAAGGTGAGTGAGGAGTAAGAGGAACCTTATCCTCACCTTCTTCAGCAGCCAGGCCATGTTTTCGCCCAGCACTCAGGCCCCGAGGAGGACACCCTAGTGTTCCCTTTAATGGGTGGCCCTAAGATTCCTGTCGCAAAATATTAAGAATGGCCTTATTGACCTCTGAAGGTTGCTGTATAATATCCGAAAGCTATCTATGCTGAGGAGCATCTCATATCAAACTGCATATAATGGCATGTGATCACTCCTTTAATGAACAGGATTTGAATAATTGCAGGAGAGATCTCAATGCGGTCAGCCCTGTCAATTCAACACTGGTCTCAAGACGGCAAAATGTGGTAAGAGGTCGTCATGCATGATACGAATGCACAAACGTTGATTTTTGTCATCTTTATCCTGATCTTCTTCCTGGCCCCGTCCCTGCTCAGGCTGCTGGGAAAGTACACCTTGGAGAGCAAGAGGTCCAAGGACACGCCGGCCCCCGCGCCCGATGAGACCTATCCCGCGGACGAGCAGTATTCTCTGCACAAGGGCGAGGAGCTTCAGGATCAGGGCAGGCCGCAGATCAGCAGCGAACCGATCAAGCCGCGATGGTTCTAGCGTCAAACCGCAGCCAACCAGGTCTTCGATTCGTTATCGGCCTGTCCGTCATCGTAGTCTGCATTTATGCCTTTTATATTATCCGCGCCCGGCAGGTTTCACCGGAGGTCTTCCTGGTGCCTGAAGCCATCGCGGTCCAGGAGTCCGGCTGTAAGGTGGTGCGCTTGGACGATCTGCTGGCCTGCATCCCCACCGGCATGAGCTTTGATCTCCAGGCCGACGGACTGCATTTCTACCAGGTGGAGAAGAAGATCAAGGGTGTTATCCAGGTCATGCCCCGTTTGCCGCAGGAGGCGGCCTGGCGGGCTGCGCTTCAAGGCCCGCTCATCAAGCCTTTCTTAAGGGAAACCGCCGGCATGGATACCTTCACGCTTATGCGCACCGTCCTCAATAAACGCTACAATCCGACCCTCATGGGACTCAAGGGTCGGATCATTCCCTCCTGGATGCGTGGAGAGGCTTCAGCGCGTATCTTCATGCCGGACGGCATGCAGGCCTTTTGTTTCTATACCGACCGCCAGAGCCTGGGTATCCGGTTTTTCAAGGACCGTGTCCTGGTGATCACAACCACCGGAGAGCTGGACCGGCACACGGTGGTGGGCCTCATGGCCGCGGTCACTCACCCTTGATCGGAACCGCCAGAATCGGGCACTCGGGGGCCTTCAGGAACTTCGTGATATAATCGGTTTTGAACATGGAGAGCGAGCCGACCTCGTGCCCGATGACAAGCAGGTCGATATCATGGGACCTGATCATGTCGTCGATCACCTCCAGGGCGTCGCCGCGTTTGACGAGGCGGCGCTCCGGGTCGATCTCGCATTCGCCCATCGACTGCATGCACACGGCATAGAGCTTGTCCTGGGCCGCCTTGGTCATCTCTTCCTCAAGCTTGTCCGTATTGATGTGGGGGACATAAAAACCGGCCGAGCGTTTGA
>JBDKSM010000081.1:0-28968 GCA_039680665.1 Syntrophaceae bacterium
GGTAAGATCAACGGTGAGCGCGGAATTGATGGAAACCATCCTGTCGTTTTGGGCGATCACATAGGGATCGTTGACATACCTGCACGGCCGGAATTCAAAGCGCGGGTTGTTCTGTACGTAGTCGTACAGTCGTTTGGTGCCCATGCAGAAGGCGGCGACGATTTTTCCGGGATTCAACGACTTCTTCTTGCAGGTGATGACACCCGCCTCGATGAGATCGATGAGACCTTCGGTGAACGTTTCGGTGTGAATACCCAAGTCCCTCTTTTTCATGAGGTAGGGAAAGACCGAGTTGGGTATCTTACCCACACCCATCTGGATCGTGGATTCGTTTTCGATCAGATCGGCGATAAGTTCGCCAATGGCTTGGGCAATATTGTCGGGAGACTGCTGTATGAACTCCAAAAGGGGAACATCGTTCTCCACAAAGGCATCGATCTCACTTACATGCAGGAAGCTGTCGCCCAAAGTGCGGGGCATGTTGGGGTTCACCTCGGCCACGACATAGTGGGCAACCTCGGCGGCTGTTTTGGTTATATCAACCGAGATCCCCAGGCTTACATAACCGCTTTCATCGGGAGGTGACACGGTGATGAGGGCCACATCGATGTGCATACTACCCCTTTGCATGAGCAGGGGGATCTCCGAGAGAAAGACGGGGGTATAGTCCGCCCGGCCTTCCTTGATGGCCGCCCGTGTGTTCGATCCGATGAACAGGGCGTTGTGGCGGAAGTTTTCATTGTACTTTTCATCCGTATAGGGGGCGAGCCCGAGATCCAGAAAGTGAATGATCTCGGTGTCCGCAAGGGTCTGCGCCACATCGATGAGAGTCTTTACCAGGAGCTGGGGCTCCCCGCACGCCGAGCCGATAAATATCCGCGCCCCCCTCCTGATCCGGGAGAGTGCGGTCCGGGGGTCGGTAAGCCTTGCTTTATATGTTTCGTGCCAGTTGAGCATCATATGTTTTAACATACCATAGCCCATACCGGGCTATTTTCTTTCCACCAGGGCAAAGGTCCGGTTCAAGGTAAAAACCTTTCACGGACCTTAGCCCTGGTTCACCTATTGCACGATGATTTCAAAAAGAACGCGCATGTTTGCCTTGGCTGCTGGCGAGTAAAGCTCTTTGGGCGCCGCTTCATGCATGGCAGGGCGTGTCTCGCCATAGCCGATCGTGGAAAGCCGGTCCCGTGTAATGATGCCGGCGTTAACGAGGTATTCCTGGACCGCCTGTGCTCTTCTTTCACTTAACTTCTGGTTATAGTCTTCGGTACCGGAAGCCGAGGTATACCCCGCAATGCGGATTTGTGCGTTCGGGTTGTCTTTCAGAATCTGGATATTCCTTTTCAGGATCTCCTGCGCTTCAGGTTTAAGGGTCGACTTATCGAAATCGAAATGTACGTCCTCAAAGGCGAGAATAATGATCTTCGGCTCAGCCGCGGCCTTAACGACCTTCTCCTCGACCTTCGGTTCAGACGCCATGATGACGACCTTCTCTTCAACACTCAAAGCAGGGGCCGGTTTGGACCCGCCGAAAGAGAAGGATAACCCCGCCGTATATTCATTATCCCTCATGCTGTCATGAAAGATATAGTTCTGACGGGCATCGACCCGCAAGGCAACATCTTCGGCAAAGAAAACCTTCAAACCGACGCCATAGTCAGCGACAAACTGGTTTTCATTGGAAACGCCTGTGGGATAATCGATGTGCTGACCACCTACCCCGGCGAAGACAAAGGGGACAATCCGTCTATCCGGAAGCAGGTTTAAAATGCCATTAAGGCGATAGTTAGCGACCCAGCTTGACTCGGAATGCGGCACCTCCAAATCATATTGGGTGGCCATGTACTCTCCGGATGCTTCAGCTCCGAAGTACTTTGTCAAATTGTATCCCAGACCAATGCCAAAAAGGGTAGCGCTGTCGAGATGCTGGTCATCGTCAAAATCATAATGGCCAAGGTAGGGCGTCACCGAGAATGTGGATGCCCTCTCCTGTGCAGACACGACATTGCTTAGCATTAACAGGAACATCATACATATAATGCTATAGAATATTTTATTAAACATAAGGTTTCCCCCTTTTATTTGGTTTTCTTTGTCTTAATAAACCCATGCATTCACCTCTAAACAACCCTCCGCCCCTGAATGACTCTGACCAGAATGATAACAATGGCAATGACCAGCAGAATGTGAATAAAATAGCCCATCGTATAGCCACTCACCAACCCCAGCAGCCAAAGTACTATCAGTATGACAGCGATCGTCCACAACATATGATCCTCCTTTCTGATTGCTCATGCTCACTGCCGGCTATTGCATCACTTTTGCCGGCCGACGGTGAGCATCCGTCGTTTTGGTTTTGGACTACTTGGTGGTCATCAGGTTCTTTACACCCTTCACTCCGTGTACATCTTTGGCGAGTTTGGTGGCCAGGTCTGATTCGGCGGCGTTGCTGGCCTTGCCATGCAATGTGACCACGCCATCCTTTGTCTCGACCTTGGTATTGAGGGCACTGGTCGAGCGGTGGTAGAGCAACGTCATCTTGACCTGGGCGGTGATGGAAGCGTCATCAATCTTTTCGCCGGCCGTTTGCGACTTTTTCACGGTCTTGGTCACGGTCATCTCATTTTTTACGTCTTTAACCCCTTCGACATCCTTGGCATATTCAGTCGTCAATTCCTTTTGCGCTTGATTGGCGGCATCGCCTCGCAGGGTCACGACGCCGTCTTTGACGTCAACGGTTGTGCCGGCGCTCACGCTACGATGAAACAAGAGCGTGGCTTTCACTTTATCACGGAGCCATGCATCCGAGTTTGCGGTGGCGGGCTCGCCTTTGACTTCCAGTTTGTTGTCCACACTCTTGACACCTGGAAGGCTTGCTACAGTTTCCCGGGCCAATGATTTGTGGGATTCTTCAGAAACAGTTCCCGTTAAGGTGATAACGCCATCCATGGACTGGATCTTAATATCATCAGCCTTGAGGTAGGTCTTGAACACATACGACTGCTTGGCGGTTGATTCGATGCGGGTATCCATCTTCGAAGCATGCGCAGACACACTGAACATGAGCAGAGCGAGAACCGCCACTGTCATTACTACTCCTGGTCTATTCATTGTTTTCATTGATACATTCCCCTTTTGCTCCCAAAGATCGTATACCTTTCGGAGTCCTAGTTGTGGCGTATCAGGCACCGCAGCCGGGGGCACATGGAAACGCTGCCAGCATGATACACCGCCGATACTACTTCCCCAAAACCTTGTTGACCCGGCCTATCTTCTCATGAACTTTGCCGGTTATCTTTTCAATGTTACCATCAGCTTCCAGCTTTACATTATCGCTTATTCCCCCGGCGATCTCCTTGAGCTTACCCTTTACTCTGTGAAACAGGCCTATCGTCCGGCACTTCGTGCTTAATTTCATGGTATTCGTTCTGCGCCTATTTCACGATCAGATTATTTTTTATGGATTTGACCCCTTGGACTCTCCTTACAATTTCTTCCGCTCTGTTGACGGCCATTTGAGAATTAACGAAACCGCTCAATTGAACGGTGCCCTGGTAAGTTTCCACACTGATCTGAAATGACTTGAGAAAATCATCTGCGGCCAGCTGAGCTTTTACCTGGGTTGTGATGACCGAATCGTCAAGGTATTCCCCTGTACTTTCATGTGTGCTTGTCGTCGCACAGGCGGTAAAGCTGGCGATCAGCATAAGAAACACGAAACAGCGGATAACAATAAATCTCTTTTTCATGGCGACTACTCCTTTCTGCTATTTTTCTTGTGAATAGGTTAATTTACAGCTCCTCCATCCACGTCGGGTGGAAAACGTTGTGGAGCTTCATTTCATAGGGCTCCTTGAGAAGGTTATTCACCCCCCGGAGCACCCTAAAATGCTCCGACTTCAGGTGGGTTATAAGATGCTCAGGGGTATCCCATTCTTCAAGAAGAAAAAGTCGATTTTCATCGTCGATACTATGGCAGTAATCGCAGCTTTTGCATCCCTTCTCCATTCTTGTGGAACCAGAGAGTGAAGCAATGGTCTGTGACAATTCCATGCGCTTCTCAGGCATGACCTTCATTCGTATGATTACCAGGATCATAAAAGTCTAAGAGCAAATAGCCTGCCATTGGCCGAAGGAAGATCTTTAGTACGGATTCATCCTTTAATAACATTGCATTAGTTGCATTGATGAGAACGACACACGCATTTGAAAAGGGTTATTTGGCCTCAATATTTGGTGGAACCTCAGAATACTGAGGGATGTTTTGAAGGGAGAATTAGAGGCGCTTTCTTATTATGATTCTTCCGAGCCCGAGGAGACCTACTCCCAGGAGGAGCAGGCTGGATGGTTCAGGTACTGGCACAGGATTATTATCTTCACGCCTACGCTGTTCAAGCCCGTAAAAGCCTGTATGACTCAGGTCCGCCGTGTTGAGATCATTCAGGAAGGAAACCTCATATAAAGCATCTCTCGGATTCAGATCAGCATCGCTCAGAAGCCCGATCCCGGATCCAAGCAAGGTGCTGCTCACGGCAAGCGCAGGCCATGCCGGAAAAGGGTAGTCCTTGACAAGCCTCTGATGCGGGCTGATGGAGCCTTTGTAGTTAAAGGCTCCATCACCAAGACTAATGCGGCAGGCACCGGCGTGATTTGAAAAACCGATAAGCATCACGATTGATACTATCAGTTTCAAAAGTTTCATATTTCGAACTCCTTTCTTACACGTACATGCAACCCTTTGAATCGTTGCACAAACACCCCCCCTCAAAGGGTTGGCGAGGTATCTTTCTTAACCATCTCCGGCGCAGGCCCATGGATATATTCTTGAGTCAAGTTTGGGGATGCGCCGTCAGCCCGTGTCTTCACCTTATAGACAACCTTAATTCTAGAAGAGCTCGATTTCACGGGATTGCTCTGGGCATCGTACTCCTGTTTACTTATCTCCCTGACCCTGTCCACCGCTTGAAAATGATTGGTGTGACTACAAAATGGACAGGTAACATCAATTGCAACAAGGTCATGACTCAATTCGATCCCTTCCTTCCGCAGGTAGGAAATCCCTGTCGAGCAACTATCGTGCGAGAGGAATGATTCAACTGGAATATTCTTATTGCATCCCGGGAATGGACATTTGAAGATGCTGTAGTTGGTAACGCTCCCCAGACCATCCATAATAATCTCCTAAGAACCTTCATTCGTATGATCATCAATACAATAGTAAGAGCAAATGGCCTGCCAATAGGCTGAGAACATCATATGTCTGGGTTAATCCATTAATAACGGATGATTAGATTATGAGGAGAGATCATCCGAATGGAAATAAATGATCCATTTGGCCTCGATATTTGGTGGATCCTCAGCATATTGAGGGATGCTTTGCAGGGACGCGGTCCGTCTCATCCAGTTCTTTTGAAAAGAGTCATATGGCTTGATCTGACCCTTTTCACATTAACCAGCGTTTCTTCATGAGTAGCTATGGAACGAAAAAGGTTATTGTACTCCTTTCTTTTTGTTTCAAACATATGAGTGCGCTTCAATGTAAAGAATACCTTTAACACACCCTGGCCCTGGTTCACCTGGTTTATGACTTTATTATATAACCGGCATTGTTGATTGCTTGAATCCCGGATTCAGGACTGCATCAAACGCTCGGCTAACCGGAACGCCTTGGACTTTAATTGCTCTCCGCGACCAAACCAGATTGAATTCAACCGCATGCTCGGATCACTACTCAACATCATGTGGTCCGTGTATTCGGTGACACTGTTGAAAGCCCCCCACACGGTCCCGCGCGCCAGATATGCGCCTCGGCCGGAGTCATGCAACTCAAGCACGCTGTTGCGGATCTTCTCGGTCCTTGCCGTGTTCCGGGACTCTTCGTTATCCGGAACCAGGGCCTGCACATATTCCCGCAGTTGCTTTTGCGTGATCTTCTTGGCCGCCATATGGTTGAACATGACATCGAGCTGTTCGTATAAGGACTTTGATAATGCGAGGATGGTGAACGCCTGTTCCAAATTCCGTACGGCATTTAGGGTATGCGTGATGGCAACTTCTCCTGCTCCCTGCAATGCCGACGTCAGGGTATTATCGCAGACGGCGCGGATGGGAGTAATCTTTACGCGCACATGTGCGCGGCCTTCATGACTATTGGTGAGCAAGAGATATTTGTTGACGATGTCTTTGCCATGGACCTCAATAGAGCCCGGAAGTTTCGCCAGGATCCAAATACGCTCACCTTGACCAAGTGCTCCGGCGGTCTCGTATACCGCCTCACCTTCAGCGACCAAAGCGTCGAAGAATGTAAAGGCATCGATGTTCTGAATCGGTCTGTAGCGTTTACTGACGAAGCCCAGAACGTCTTCGGTATCCGTTCGCACGGTTGCATACGCAGCCATCTTCAACCCTGTTTTCAAATCGATGAGCGGCCTCTTCACGACGGTGTAATCCAATCCGGCCATTTTGATTGCATCTCTGGCGGTCTTGGGATGTTTCAGCTCGACTCCCTGATTCTGCCATGGAGATGGTTCAATTTCAGGATAGGGAGCGCGGATTGTCGGAACCCGTAGATGCAGTCTGCGTAGGGTCGATTCGGTCACCGTCGACTGATAGGATGGATGATCAGCGACCGTAATCGTGTAGAGTGGAAAAGCCTTCCCTGAACAACTTTCCTGCCACCCAACGAAATCCGCATCTGTTTGTGAACCAGATAGTTTTGTGTGTCCAGGCATGTTTGCCTCCGTTTACATCGGATATAACTGCAAGTGGTCTGCCAATAGCCGCGGGAGATCATTCGCCAAGAATCATCAAAGGATAACAATGGGTTAGATTAACAAGCACGAACAACACAGGCATATGAAAGGCTGCGTTCAACCTCAATATTTGGTGGGACCTCAACATATTGAGGGGTTTTCTTCTGCTTTCCTTGCCGCATCAATCGATAGCACATTATTGGGTTTCATGGTTGGGTTACGCTGGCCCAACCCAACCTACGTGCTCCTTTTAATAATTAGTTCCGAGACCACCTGCGTTGACATCTCCGTCACATCCCTCGCCCGCCGCAACAGTGCCTTGGATGGTAAATAACTTAAGATTAGCGTAAAAGCTGAGCTCGTAATTGGCGCTGTGTGCTACCCCGGCGACTTCCCATGCATCATCGAAGGTGACCGCGTCGCCGCTTACCGTAACCGTGCGCGTTATCGTCTTCCCGCCCTCGGTAAAGCTATAGGTTACCGTTTTCCCGTTAGCCGGAACAGAGAGATAACAATGATCCAACTCTTCCCCCCACCTCGTGGAAAGTTTTTGTTTATCGCCGATTTCGAGGGTGAAGGCCTTGACACAGTTGTTAATGGTATACTCTACCGTATAGTTCCCGTCTATTCCCAGGCGTTCTTCGGCACCGCTACTATCGTCGCTGTCGTCGCTGCTACTGCTGCCACTATTGCAGGCGATCAGCAGAACCATACTGCACCCAAAAACCATAACCATTTTAAGCCATGTTTTCATCATCCTTTTTTCCTCCTATGTATATTTTGTATGTCCACCACCAATGCTCGCCACCACGGCACCAAAGCACGTGGAGGGGTTTACTTGCGAGAAGATCGGTGTTGCGTAGCCATCTGGTTCACACGCGTCGACCCCGCGGCATCGCTTACTTCCGGTCGATCTGGATATTTCCTTTTTTGCCGCTGCTGGAGACTGCGAGCATGATGCCAATACCGATCGCGATCACGACGCCGATCAAGGCCCATGTCACACCGATGCTGGCCAGAATACCCATTTTCCAGAGCGCGGCGAGAAGGCCACCAATCAAGATAGCATAACCAAGCAGATATATACCGGTCCCTTTCATGACACCCCTCCATTGGTCTGCGTTTTCACCTATGCCGGAAAATATCATCGCGCTTGCCGTCGGCCTTCTTTTTGATATAATCCCGGCGTGCCCTGTCGGTAGAGGAATAGAGTTCTTCGGGGAAGAGCTCTACATAATGGTTGCAGTTGGAATTCGGACACCTGCCTTTATACTGGAACATTTATTTGAACCTTGTGGCCGCGCCGTTAAAGGCGGTCTTGACATCCGCCCAGACGTTTTCTGCGCCTTTCTTGAGGTCCTCCCAGACATCATCGCCGGCGGTCTTTAACTCCTGTAACTTCGTCTTGGCCGCATCATGCTTGCCCTGCAAGGTTTCGATCGTTTTGTAATACTCAATCTTTGCCTCGGCCTTGGTTTTATCAGCCTTGGCGTTAAAAAGAGCGATCTCGGCGCTCCATTTTTTCAACTGCGCATCAAATTTATCTTCGTAGGCTTTTCGTTTGTCCTTCATCGCACCCTCCTTGGGGTTGATGTGTTTTGTCTTTCAAATCAGTCTTGCTTGCTTCCCATAAAAAGCACCATGACGCCTCCCACGAGCGCAATCGCCCCTACAATGGGCGGCAGCGGAAGCGTTTTGGTTTTCTCGGCCGTCACCTGGATGGGGCCAAGATCGACGACTTTTTCCCTGGTCGTATAGGTGATGCCCTGGTAAACAAACGCCGCGATTCCCAGAGCGATCAGTATGATCGCGATCATGATCTTTGGTCTCATCGAACCTCCCGTTTCATACGTTTTCATGGGCCGTGCGGAATGCTTTACTACCTTGAAATGGAGTGCAAATGACCTGCCAACAACCGCATAAATAGCTGTTGAACGGTTTCATCCATTGATAACAAAGCGTTAGATTAAAAAGAGAGAACCGCGGAAAAGTATAAAAGGATTCGTTTGGCCTCAGTATTTGATGGAGCCTCAATATATTGAGGGCTACCTTGAAGAGGGGTTACCGCTCTAAGACTCTTTTGTCTCCGGCCGGACTATACCGAGTTTGTGCATTCTCGCCCTTAAGGTGCTCGGGTGGAGGCCCAGGATCGCCGCGGCCCCGTCCTTGCCTTCGATGCGCCAGTGTGTTTCAGAAAAGATTTTAAGAATCTGGTTTCGCTCCGTATCTTCCAAGGTTCTCACGGCGGATGAGAGTGCGGGGGATGAAATCTCGAGCTTATCCGCCAGGTGCAAGACCGGCCCGGTGCACAAGATCACGGCTCGTTCAATAATGCTTTCCAGCTCCCGGACATTCCCGGGCCACGGGTAATCCTGCAGCGCCTGCATCGTCTCCTTTGAAATCGACGTGATCTGTTTGCCCAATTTCCGGGAATATCGATCTAGGAAGGCCTGGACCATCAGCGGGATGTCTTCCGTGCGCTGTCTCAGCGGTGGGACCGTGATGGGGAAGACGTTGAGCCGATAATAAAGATCCTGCCGGAACCGGCCGTTACGGACCTCTTCCTCAAGGTCTCGATTGGTCGTCGCCATGATTCGCACATCGACCTTGGTGGTATGGGATGAGCCCAAACGCTCAAACTCGTTATGCTGAATCACCCTCAGGAGCTTTACCTGCAACTCCAGCGGCAGTTCCCCGATCTCGTCTAAGCAAATGGTGGAACCATTGGCGACCTCGAACCGGCCGACCCGCCGGGCATCGGCCCCGGTAAAGGCCCCCTTCTCCCGGCCGAATAGTTCGCTCTCAATCAAATTGCCCGGCAGGGCCGCACAGTTGACCGTGATCAGGGGCCGTTCCTTACGGGGACTCATGTTATGGATGGCGGCCGCGATCAGCTCTTTGCCCGTGCCGGTCTCCCCGAGGATGAGGACCGTCGTGTTGGCGGGCGCAACCTGTTCCGCGCGATAGAGAACATACTTGAGACCATCGCTTTGCCCGATAATATGCTCGAACTGGTTTTTCATTTTGTGCTCATGACGGAAGTAAATATTCTCGATCTCCAGCTGGTCTTTCAGGGTGGTAATTTCAGAAAGAGCCGCCCGCAGCTCGACCGTCCGCTCCTCCACCTGCTGTTCGAGCCCGTCATGGGCTTTTTGGAGCGCCTCCTCCATCTTCCTGCGCTCGGTGTTCTCCACCATGACAACAATAATACCGATGAAACCTTTAGGCGTACTCAGTGCGTTGGCGCTCAAAAGGAAGGAAGAAACATTGTTATCCCCATGCTTGAACGTGACATCAAGTGTGTGGAGGGACTGGTCATGCATTGCGGAGAGCAGGACAAAGGGCGTCCCGTCGGGATAGCAGAGGTGAAAGGCATCGTCAAAGGCCTGGAAGATGGGGCTTGAACCGAAGAGCCTGTTGGCCGACTGACTGGCACGGATGATACGGCCTTGATGGTCGCACAGAATAAATATCTCCGCCGCCTGTTGCAGGATTTGAGTGGTCAGTTTTTCCTCTGCCAGGATCTCTTCATTGCGCTTCTGCTCCGCCAGGTCGGTAACCACCATGCACAGCGTGCCGGGTATATCTACGTTCCCAAGGGCGCTGACGGAGAGTACGACCGATGTGGATTTTCCACCTCCGATCTGTAAGCCCAGTTCCACCTTGGAGTTCCCCTTGAGACCCTGTTCAAGCAATGCCTCAAATAAGGGCAGGTCGGTTGCTGCAATGTAGCGGCGGATTGAAGACCCAATTACTTTTTCCAGAGACCCATTGATGATATCCGCAAAACGTTGGTTACAGAAAAGGATCGTGCCGTCCGAGGCCAGGGTAATGGCCCCTTCGTTCATGGCTTCGACCATGACCCGGTAAGGAAGATCGGCGCCCGACAAGGTAAAAACCCGCTCGCCTTGCGGTGTTGAGACAACCAGACCATCCACCTCACCGCTGAGGATGGCGTGCAGAGTTTCCTCGGCCTCCATCAACCGCGCGGTGAGTGCCTGCATCTCATCCAAAAGTTGCTGGCGTGTTTTGTGCGTATTGTTCATGGATTCGTACTCATGTATGCTTGGGTTTCAGATCAATGCCCAGAAGAAACCTTTGTGTATCCGACATGTCGCCAATGAGCTTCCGCAGTGGCAGGGGGAGCTTCTTGATCAACGTGGGGGTGGCGACAATCTGCTCTCCCTTAGCCAGTTGGGGCTGCTGATAGATGTCTATCACCGTAAGTTCGTAGGCGCCTTCCAGGTATGTTTCACAGAGTTTCCGGACATTGGCGATGGCCTGGCTTGACTTGGGGCTCATCCCGGTAATATACAGCCGTAGAACATACCTTGCCGGTTCATGCCGTGCCGCCGCTTTTTCGAATTCCGTAGTGCTCGTTTTCACGTTTTTCCTTTCCATCGCCGTTACACCAAAATTGATTGCGTCATCCGGAGGAGGAACGAATGTCGAGCCCCACCAGCACGCGCTCGGTGTTGGCCAGATCGCCGATAATCTTCTTTAATGGTTCAGGAAGCTTCCTTACCAGGGTCGGTATGGCAATAATCTGATCCCCCTTGGCCAGCTGGGGATTTATTAAAAGGTCGATCACTTCAATGCGGTATTTTCCCGCCAGGTGCTCTTCGCAGATCTTCTTTAAATTAGCAAAGGCCGTAATCGACTTCTGGGTCTGACCGGCTACATATAATCGCAGATTCCAGATTTCTTCCACCCTATCGGTCTTGGCCTTCTTCCCTTTGGCTGGTAATGCGGCTTTCACCTTACGCTCCTTTCCCGCTTCTTTCTAGCGTGCTGCGCCTGCGGAGCGGAAGGTTTTCCCTTACGAAGTTGTGCCATTTCTAAACGGTCCTCCGTCAGGACGGCTTGTCTTTTTTGCTCTTCTTCCGCCATTACATGCAGCTCTTCAGATTCCGCATCGAACTCGGCCCGCAGTGCTGCGATCTTTGCTTCCAGGGCGCCACGCTTACGCTCCTGCTCGCGAAGCCTATGGTCCGCCGCACGCCGGCGTGCCTGCTCAGAGGCCTTTTCCGCGGCTTCCTGGGCTGCCCGGGCACTGCCGGTCAATACCTCGCCGGAACCGGTATAAATGTCGATCAGGTCAATGCCCTGGTTCGTGAGCAGGAACTCTTGAATCTGGTTGGAGTGGGCCATGCCGCGGGACTTCAAAATATAGAGGCCCCGGTTGCGTTCCCCATTGAGTTCGATATCCCGCAGGAGCAGCCACGTATCGATCAGAGAAGATATCTCTTCACTGGTGTGTTCAAGGCTGCCTCCAAAATGGGTGAGGTCCGTAAGGAATGTGGTGATCTTTTTCATCTTCAAATGGTCGATCAGGCGCGTTAATATGGATTTGACCTCGGATGCCGTTCCCGCGGCGCTCAGGTTGCTGATCGGGTCGATAATGAAAACCTGGGGTTTGAATGCATCGATCACCTTGTGGAAGGTGACAAGATGCATCTCAAGGCCGTAAAGCGTAGGACGGGCCGAATGAAACTTGAGAAGCCCCTGCTTCACCCACCTCACGAGATCAATGCCGATGGAGCCCATGTTCCGGATGATCTGGCTGGGCGATTCCTCAAAGGCAAAATACAGGCAGCGTTCGCCACGCCGACAGGCGGCGTCGGCGAATGTTGCCGACAAACTGGTTTTGCCGGTGCCCGCCGTACCGGAGACCAGGATGGTGCCGCCCCGGTAAAACCCCTTGCCACCGAGCATGGCATCCAACTTGGTGACGCCCGTGGCGATGCGCGCCGTGGAAACGGGGTAGTCAAGCCCCAGGGAAGTGATCGGCAGGATAGAGAGGCCTGTCTCGTCTATCAGGAAGGGATACTCGTCGGCGCCGTGCGATGAGCCGCGATATTTGACAATGCGCAAGCGGCGGGTGGAAATTTGATCCTCGATGCGGAAATCGAGGAAGATCACGCAATCGGCTACGTATTCTTCGAGACCGTAGCGTGTCAGGGTCTTGTCGCCGCTTTCCCCCGTAACGATGGCCGTCACGCCGCGCTCTTTCAACCAGTGAAAAAGACGGCGAAGCTCGGCCCGAATAATAGCGGTATTAGACAGCCCTGAGAATAGTGCTTCTATGGTATCCAAGACCACCCGCTTCGCTCCGATGGAATCAATGGCGCTCCCCAGGCGGATGAACAACCCTTCCAGGTCGTACTCACCTGTTTCCTCAATCTCGCTGCGCTCGATATAGACGTGGTCCGTGGCGATGAGACCACGCGACACCATGTCATTCAGATCGAACCCAAGAGACATGAAGTTCTTCGCGAGATCCTCCGGCGTTTCCTCGAAGGACATGAAGACCCCGGGTTCACCGTAATCCATGGCGCCCCGCATGAGAAACTCCATGGAGAATAGTGTTTTGCCGCACCCCGCACTGCCGCAGATCAGGATCGGCCTGCCTTTCGGAAGCCCTCCCTGCGTGATCTCATCGAGACCCTTGATGCCCGTCGGGCATTTTTCAAGAACATCAACCTGATGTTTTGCCTTAACCTTCGTCATCGCCCAGCACCTTTACTTATCTGAAATAATATCGCTTAAGAGTACCATCCTCATTTAAAGGCTGTTTAATACTGTTTATTCAATAATAATACCCCCCACTTCCGCCATGTGCAAGAGCGGAAGGTGTGGGGAATAGAGCGCCGTTTTTCAAAATTCCGTGGGCTGCCCTAAATCACACTCCCCCAACCTCCCGTTTAAAGTAAAAAAAAAAGCAGGTCTTTGGCGACCTGCGAAATGAGGAGGTTCGTTGGGATTGAACCTGTATGAATGATAGCAAATAGGCTGCCAATAGCCTAAAGGAGAATCATATTCATATTTTAATCATTTAATAACCATTGGTTAGATGAGTAGGTGCGCAGAGCAGAATAGTATAAAATGATCCGCTCGGCCTCAATATTTGGTGGAACCTCAATATACTGAGGCATATTTTGAAGGGAGGTGGACGTTCTCAAGTACTTTTTCCTCCGGACTGGCTATCCCATACTTATGTATCCGCGCTCTTATACGGTGCGCTGTTATCGGCCATATACCTACCCTTGCATCCTTATCGGCTAAAGCCTATTCAACTGGGCATGAAATCGAGCCTGCTGAAACGATTGACCCTTACCTTTGTCGTCTACCTCGGCGTGCTCCTGGGAATGAGTATGCTCATGCTCTCCATGTCGACTAAGGTCGGGAGCCTTACCACCGAGATCTATCAGATCGACTACCAAAAAAAGGAGGTCACGGATAGGCTGATCGAAAACCTCATCTCGGTAGAGGAAACCACAAAGAAATACATCCTCCTTCAGGATCAGGCCTATCTTCCCCGCATCATGGATCGCGCAAAGGACATCGCCGAGGAGTGGGCCTTCCTGTGCCTGCCCCGCATCCCGTATGACGCACAGGAAGCCCTGGTGCTTAAACGCAGCCGCTTGCAATGGGAGGACTTTCTTGCGTGCTTCAATAACCAGAGCCTGAATTTACCGCAGGCGTCACAATCCAGGGAAAGGATCTCTGTAGCAAACAGCAAGGAGATCGACGAGATGGTCAGGGTTGTGAAGTCAAGTAATCACCGGGCCATGCTCGCCTTGGACCACAAGATGATTTATCTCCAGGGTCTTGGGGATGAGATTGTCGTTTTCACCGGGTGGGCCTTCGGGACGGCGCTTTTCATCGGCCTCATCGTCCTCCTTATCATCTACCACGGCATCACCCGCGATATCGGCTCCATCAAGGGGGGCATCAAGCACCTCGCCGACGGCGACTTCTCGTATAAGATCCCCATCGCTTCCACGGATGAACTGGGCCTGCTGGCCCAATCCTTCAATACCATAGGAAAGCACCTTAAGGAACTCGATGACAGGAAAAAGAGAGAGGCCTTTGAACTCTTCCGGACCTGTATACAGGCTTATCACGATAAAAATCTGCCCCTGCTCGCCCTGGCCGCCGCCAAGGCGGCCAGGAGTTCACTGGGGATCGATCCCCGTTTGCAGGCCCACCTGATCCGACTCTATACCGCTGCCGGCCTCTTGGGCAACGCCGATAAGGAATTCCACTCCAGCCTGGCTCACCTCGGCCTCGACAAGATAACCCTTTTCCAGGGCTTGAACCGAGAGGAAATACTGGCCATGCTGGAGGTTATGGAGATCCAAAGTATACCCAAGGGTAAGCCTGTTTTCCGGCAGGGGGAAAAGGGCGCCGATATCTTCATTATCCACACCGGCAGGTTCGAGGTCGTGCGCGACAACCAGCGCCTCAGGGTCATGCTTCCCGGCGGCATCTTCGGCGAGCTTGGTTTTTTCCATCACAGCACCCGCTCGGCGACTGTGCGAGCGCTTGATCAGGGAACCTTCCTCCGTTTGGATGCCCTGAACTTGAAGCCCATATGTGACCGACATCCTGCTATCTTGCAGGCCTTTGAAACATTGTACACCGAACGGCTCATCCGCAAGGAAGGCGAGGACATTCAGGTGGTACTCGACGAATTGTCCAGCACCACCGAGGTGTGTGTCCCCAAGGGGACCGAGATCTCCCCCTTCGACGGCATCACCATCGTTAAGCATGGCGTTGTGGAGGTCAAAACTGATGAGCTGGGGCTTGCCAAGAAGAACTTCATGGGCCCCGGAAAGATCCTTAATTTCTCCCGAGGTCGAGCCACGGCGAGCACCGACGTACGCCTCATAAAGGCGCGCTGCGAGCTCAAAGAGCTCCAGCCCGCCAAGCCTTAACAATCGTCACCGCCATCCATATCAGGAGTCTCCGTAAGGGGTAACCCTCAATATATTGAGGTTCCACCAAATACTGAGGGCAGGCACTGCATTGCATGCTTTTCTGCCGATCCCTCCTATCTTTCTAATGCCATGTTATTAAAGGATTACACCGGACCCATGATGTCCCATCAGCCATTGGCAGGCCATTTGCTTTAACATTTTCAATGAAAAGGTCTGGGAGGATGTTTCAAGCGCCGCCCAACGTTGATTGAACTGGAGCGAGGGATTCTGTTCTTAAGAAAGGGATTGAGTATGCTTTGGATTATATTGGCGGTTATCTTGTTGCTGTGGCTTCTGGGCGTACTCACGAGCTACACGCTGGGTGGGTTCATTCATCTCCTCCTGTTCCTTGCCATCATCGTGTTAGTCGCCCGCATTATTCAGTGGGCCGCCGCATTCAGTGAGCCGCCGAATCCTGTGACATAAAATACGGTGCCGATGTGGACCCTTGCGGGGGGGGGGGCATACAGGTTCATCAGGGTTTTGCCAGAGCTCGTCATCCTGACAGGAGTAAAGGTGCTGTAATCAACCAGTCCCCAAAGTTCAAGGTAACTATAGGAGACCATATGCAAAAGTTTGCCTTACAACGAATCATGAGCGTGGATGAAAATCGAACATTCGACCGGGTCGTGTTTTGGGAGACGGAGGTGCCGGTACGCTACCGTGGCGATACGAACGGCCTGATCCATGGATATGTGCTGGATATCAGTAAAGGCGGCATGTTTGTGGTGACGAATGCGGCCCAAAAGGTAGGCGCCTATATCATGGCTGACATCGATGTCGCGGAGTTCGGTAAGATTATCTGGGCACAGGGCCGGGTTATCCGCTCGACCGGTTTTGGCATAGGCATTCAATTCACGCATATCGACGCAAAAGGGATCGATACCATCGTGCAGACCTATAGGATCAAGGGATGAAAAATATTGAATATGGCGATTACAAGCAGTATTGCCGGGAGGTTCGGCAGTATGAAACCCTTGACCACCGGCAGGAATACGATCTGGCGAGACGGTATCAGCAGGGTGAACATGAAGCCGGGGAGAAGATTATCCGCGCCAACCTCAGACATGTCCTGAGGACCAGTCGTAAATATTTCAACAGCGGACATCATTATCTCGAGATCATCCAGGAAGGCAATCTCGGCCTGATCAAAGCGCTGACACGTTTCGACCCGGAGCGTGGCGTACCGTTCTTCTACTATGCCGTATGGTGGGTAGAATCCATGATCAGGGATCTCATACACAAAGGGTCCCGGGTGCATACGGGAAGTCTGCAACATGCCAAGCATTTGTTGTCGTTGAACAACAGCATCGGCGAGGATGAGAATGACAAGACCCAGTGGCTCGACTTTCTGGCTTGCGGTGATGATCCGGAAAAGATCTGC
Organism: Syntrophaceae bacterium; assembly: GCA_039680665.1. Taxonomy (GTDB): domain Bacteria; phylum Desulfobacterota; class Desulfomonilia; order UBA1062; family UBA1062; genus JAKQBR01. Next base: position 16,902 of record JBDKSM010000081.1, read on the forward strand.
TTCACCAAGGAGAGATCGGATCGCATAGCCGCACTGTTTGATTATTGTTTGACCTTCCTGACGCCACGGGAGGTGGACATCATCAAGCACCGTTTCTATGCCGATCCGCCCTTGACCCTCAACGAGCTCGGAATGCGGTTGGGTATTAGCCGGGAACGGGTTCGGCAGTTGCAGCTACGTTCCATGGAAAAATTGAAAAAGGTCGTGGTTGAGCAGGCCGAGCTCTTCCTCGATCCTCAAATATTTGATGCGTCATCGCTGTCTGATAGCGTGCACGCCGGATTTCTGTATCATGGCGCACAGATGAATTGAGGGCGCTTAAAGGCGGGTTTGTTTTTGCCAAGATGGAGAGCCCAAGAGCGAGGGCGCATCGCGATTCGCTCCTGGGCCGCTTCTTCTGTTACACCTGATTCTCCTTCTTTAAGCCTACTGGATGGATGATTGTGCTTCGCGTTCGATGATGATCTCAACGCGGCGGTTGTTGGCGCGACCCTCGGGGCTGGCGTTATCAGCGATTGGGTGTCCCTCGCCGAGCCCCTGGGCCTGGATGCGATCGGCTGGGTAGCCGCGCTGCACAAGATAGGCGCGAACTGTGTCCGCCCGGCGCTGTGACAAGTCAAGGTTGTAGCTCTCCGAGCCTTTTGAGTCGGTGTGTCCCTCAATGGTGAGTTTGCGCTCAGGGGTTGTGAGCAGTACGTCGGCCACCTTGTCAAGTCGCGCCCGCGCCGCGGGCAGCAAGGTCGCCTTATTGAATGCGAAAAGTACACTCCCGGAGAGCGTAATGACCATTCCGCGGGGCTCCTCCTTGACCGAGGCCAGCGCGGCCAACGCCGTCAGCGCTTCAGCCGCTCGCCGCTCGGCATCGGCCCGCGCCGTTTGCTCAGCGGCAAGTTGCTCTGAAGTCAGTGCGCCGCTGCGCTCCGATTCCGCCAGTTCGGCTCTCTTCCGGCTCAAGTCTTGCTTGGTCTGCGTAATAATCTTGCCCTGCTTCTCTTGGTACTCTTTTTTCGCTTGGGTTTGGCTCTTCTGCTCGATGGCGATAGAGGCAGTCGCTTCAGCTAACTGTGATTTGCGCTGGGCGACATAGGCAAGGTCGCGCGTCTTATACGAGTCTGGATTCTTTTGGAAGGATTGTTCCGCCTGGTCGAGCGCTTTCTTCGCCACATGCAACTCCGCCGGCGCAGCCTGGGCTGCAATCCCCGTGCTTGCGCGCTGGTATGCTTCGCGGGCATTGACGAGTTCTTGCGGGGGCGTGGTCGCACAGCCGGCGAAGAGCGTGACGGCCGTGACGAGGATCAATAACTGTATCGTTTTCATAACATGCTCCTTTTTTGGGGTCATGGGTTATCTTGCCTGAGCTTGCGCACACGCTCCACGGCAGCCCGGGCCTCAGTCTTCTCGGCATCCTCGCGGGAGAGCGCGACAGCCAGCTCGGCGTCGGCTTCGGCCCTGAGCAACATCGAGTCAGCCTCCTCCTTCTCGCCTTTCGCGGACAGGGCCTGGGCGCGTTCCAATTCTTCCTTGGCCAGTTGCAAATGAAGCGAGGCTTGCGGTACGTTGGCCGCCCCGACCTCCTCGGCGGCGCGGATCCCCGACGTAGACGCTTCGGTGCGCAGCGGGGCGTTAGCGCATCCCGCGATGATTGCGGTGGCTACGACCGCCACGGCGAACATCATAATCCCCATCTTGGATACGTGTCTCATTGAATCCTCCTTTTGGTAGTCGGCTTCATAAAAGTCTCTTGTTCTTGGGATTAGAGGTGCAATGAGCTCGCCAACAAACGAAAACAATCAGGAGCATGATATCGTCTTTTAATAACAGATGATTAGATTGATGGAAGAGAATAGAAACAAAGAAAAAACGATCTCTTCGGCCTCAATATTTGGTGGAACCTCAACATGTTGAGGGAAACCTTGCTGGGTGGCGAACAGTCTCCTCCAAACGACTGATGTAAAAAGACAATGACAGTAAAAAGGCAAGGTCTTGAAAAATCTATAATAGATCATATTGATAATTAGGTAATATTACATTATGGGAGCCGATTTTATGATAAAGGTTTGATACGATCATTATGAAACCCATACATAAGATAAAAGAAAAGATTGCATTGGCATTGGGTAACAAGCTTTATCGTATCAGTGCCTACAGCATCGCATCAGTGTTAATGGGCTTCATCGGCCTCTATGGCGGCATCTGGCTCGACAGGATCACGGGCATGATGCCCCTGCTCACTATTGTCGGCTTGATCACGGGGATAGCCCTGGGTTTTCTTGGTTTAATCTATGAGATCAAAGGCGACATGAAGGATTAATTCTTATGGGGATCATGCCGTCCTCAACGGTTTCAAACCGGCATTTCCGGCCGGACTAAAAAAGTGGGGAATCGGGCACCGCTATGCCCTTAAGCAGGCACTTCCTGAAATGGATCCCTACGATCATGAGCCGGACGACCTCTCCAAATGTTTTGGGGTGGGTTATGAGGCTCCGGATGAGGAGTCTCCAGTAGTAGCGCCTGAAACCTTCCTCGTTGCAGATCCCGATGCGCCAGAGGCTCCTGAAAAACGCCTTGATGCCGGAACCATCGATCTTGGAGACGGTATGTTGCTGATATAGGAGCAGGAACTCCCTGCATCGCCGGTAATAGGCCGCCGGCGCATAAATGGTTTCCAGGACATGGCGGTAACCGCTGATGAGCGTTTCGCGGTTCATCCTGGGAATGAAATTAAGCTCGCCGTCGGTATTGTCTCCGGAAGATTCTGAAAGCAGCCGCCCCTCCGATTCCAGCCGTTTCCAGAGTTTGGTCCCCTTGAGGGCCTCCAGCAGTCCCACCATGGCCATGATTATCCCGCTGCCCTGGATAAACTCGATCTGCTTCTCAAAGATATCTTCCGGGTCGCTGTCAAACCCGATGATGAAGCCGCCCATAACCTCAAGGCCGTGGCCCTGGATGATGCGCACGGAATTGAGCAGGTCGGCCTTTAGGTTCTGCACCTTGCCGGCCTCTGCGAGGCTTTGTGTATTCGGTGTTTCAATGCCGATAAACACCTTGTTGAACCCGGCCCGGGCCATAAGGTCCATAAGCTCCGCATCTTCAGCCAGATTCACGGAAGCCTCGGTGAAGAAGTGGAAAGGTCTGTCGTGCTCATCCATCCAATCTGCAAGAACCTTGAGCATCTCCTTGGTCTTTGATTTCACCCCGATGAAATTATCGTCCACGATGAACACGGATCCTCGCCAGCCCTGCAAAAACAGGCTCTCGACTTCAGCAATAAACCGGGATGCACTCTTTGTGCGCGGTTTTCTCCCATTGATCCGCACAATATCACAGAACTCGCAGTCAAACGGGCAGCCGCGGGAAAACTGCAGCAGCATGGAGTCATAATCCCGGAAATCGATCAGCGACCAGTCCGGCTTGCATGTCAGACCGAGATCGGGCTTGGACTCAAGTGTGTAGATTGCTTGAGGCTGCCCCTGGCGGAGGTCTTCGAGAAATTTCCTGAAGGTCTCCTCGGCCTCTCCCAGCACCAGGTGCGCGACGCCCGCGATGGTGCCTTCTTCGGCCGTGAAGTGCGGCCCCCCTGCCACAACATTGACCCCCAGGTCCCTGCATCTGCTCAGCACGCGGGAAAAGGAGGCCTTCTGCACGCTCATTACACTGATGAAGGCATAGTCCGCCCAGAGCAGGTCTTCATCGGTGAGCGGCTTGACGTTCATGTCCACAAGGCGTTTGTGCCAGGTATCAGGTACCATGGCTGCAATGGTGAGCAGACCTAAGGGCGGGAAGGCTGATTTTTTGGAAACATATTCAAGGGCATATTTAAAGCTCCAGAATGTTTCCGGAATTTCGGGATAGATGAATAGTGCATTCATTGCCGACTCCTTCATAAACGCATGAATGAAATCCTGTAAGTAGTTTTTGATTTGCGCGTTTCAAGGAGCCAAGTGTAAAACTACCGAAAAGAAATGGAATCAGGTGCATGCCGCGGGTATTCTCACCTCGACCTGGTGCTCCTGGTGGTCATCGACAAGGGGGATCGCCTGGTCATGTTGATCGACACCATCGACTTCCACACGCATCCCGTCGCCGGGCTCGTCCTGTGTTTGCCTTATGGTGATGTGATAGACCGTCTCCCGGTAGCGGTAGTGGACCTTGAAGGTCTCCCAACCCTTCGCCGGTAGGCACGGGGCAAAACGCAGTTTATCCACGTCAAGCTTGAGGCCCAGGAGCGATTCCACGATCAGCCGGTACATCCAGGCCGCCGAGCCCGTGTACCACGTCCAGCCGCCGCGGCCGGTATGCGGGGAAAGGGCATAGACATCGGCGGCGACGACATAGGGTTCGACTTTATAGGTGCCGACTCCGCCCAACGTCCGGGCATGCTGTATCGGATTGATCATGGCCAGCAGTTCCCACGCGCGCGGGTTATCGCCTAAGGCGGCGAAGGCCATGGCCGCCCAGATGGCCCCATGCGTGTACTGCCCGCCGTTCTCTCTCACTCCCGGGACGTATCCTTTTATGTAGCCTGGGTTCAACTCCGAGGTATCCAGCGGCGGATACAGGAGTTTGATCAGGGCATGCTCCCGGTCAATGAGCTTTCCATCAAGCGCTTCCATGGCCAGGCGCGAGCGTCTGGCATCTCCCGCCCCGGAGAGCACGGACCAGCTTTGCGCTATGGAATCGATCGAGCATTCAGGATTGACAACCGAGCCCAACGGTGACCCATCGTCAAAGTAGGCGCGGCGATACCACTGCCCATCCCAGCCGTTCTGCTCGATCTTTTCACGCAACGCCGTAGCCTCTCGAAGGCAGCGTTCGGCAAAGGACAGATCACGCGTCCGGCGGGCAACCTCACTGAACTCTTTGAGCACATCATAGAGGAAAAAAGCCAGCCAGACACTCTCGCCTTGACCGCGAAAGCCCACCAGGTTCATGCCGTCGTTCCAGTCACCCGTACCCATGAGCGGCAGGCCATGCTCACCAAAATTGAGGCCTTTGACGATGGCCCGGACACAGTGTTCGTACAGACCGGCAACCACCCCGGAGTTTACCGGCAGATCGTAATAGGAGTCCTCATCCATGCTTACCGGACGGCCTTCCAGGAAGCCCACGGGTTCATCCAGCACACCGGTATCACCGGTGCTCAACACGTAACGGCAAGTAGCCAGAACGAGCCAGAGAAAATCATCCGAACAATGGGTGCGCACCCCCCGGCCGAAAGGAGGATGCCACCAATGCTGGACATCGCCCTCCTGAAACTGGCGGGCCGCGCATAAAAGGAGATGCTCGCGCACCAGGTGCGGTTTGGTGTGGATGAGCGCCATCACATCCTGCAATTGGTCGCGGAAACCGAAGGCGCCGCCGGACTGGTAATAACCGCTGCGGGCCCACAGGCGGCAGACCATGGTCTGGTATAAGAGCCAGCCGTTGGTCATGATGTTGACCGCCATGTCGGGGGTTTCCACCTGCAGCGCTCCATGCGTATGGTTCCAGTACTGCCAGAGCCTTTCAAGCTCGCCGCGCGCGGCAAATGAGCCACGGAAGCGCTTCACCAGGTTGACCGCGTCATCGGCATCCCGCCCTGCGCCGAGCCTGAAGATGATTTCACGCTCCTGGCCGTCGGTGAGCTCGAAGGGCACCTGGATGGCGGCGCAGGGGTCGTAAGCCGCCCCAACTTTGTTGGAAAGCCGCGTCCGCTTGAGGGCCGCCGGATTCTTAAGCGTGCCGCCACGCCCGATGAACTCCGCTCGATCGCCGCTTACGGTGCGGGTCACATCATCCACATCAAAGAAGGCTATCCGGCCGGAGAACTCAGGGCTGTAAGAATTCCGCGCAAACAGGGCGCCGCTGGCCGGGTCGATCTCGGTAATCACATGCATGGCCGATTTCGGCCGCAGATCTCCAAGCACCCACTCAACGTAACCGGTCACAGAGAGACGGCGGCTGCGGCCCGACTCGTTGCGTACTTTAAGGACGGTGAACTTGAGCGGTGCGTCCAGGGCCACGTACACCCACACCTCTGAGCGGATGCCGCGCTCCGTATGCTCAAAGACGCTGTAACCGAAACCGTGCCGGGTGACGTACGGCATGGCCCCTGGTCTGGGTAGCCTCATGGGCGACCAGACGTGGCCACGCTCTTCATCACGCAGGTAAAACGCCTCCCCGCTGGAATCGACCACGGGATCGTTGTTCCACGGCGTGAGGCGGAACTCGTGGGCGTTTTCGCTCCAGGTGTAGGCCTGCCCGCTCTCCGAGATGACGGTCCCAAAGTACGGATTCGCCAGCACATTCACCCACGGCGCCGGTGTCACCTGATCTTGCGCTGTCGTAATGACGTACTCTTTCCCGTCCGGGGTGAACCCTCCGATTCCGTTGAAGAAGTTCAGATCATGACGGGGTAAGGCCCCGACGGCCTTTGGTTCGGGGCGATGGGTGCGGGTCGGATTGAGCAGTGGCAAGACGACTTCAGGGGCGCCGCGCCGGTAGAGCTGTTCCGCCAGGGACCCCCGGCTGTCGGTGATGATGGCGCGCGCGACGGTCTGGAAGAGAATGCGGTCTTCGCTCGATATCTGCTCGACGAGCCTTACAAAGATGCCTCCCGGCCGATCCGTAACGTTGACTTCGATGCCGGCGGCAATGAGCCCCATGATTTGGTCGTGCAGCAGTTGCCGGTATCCGGCGTGATCTTCGTTCCAGATCACCAGGTCCACGGTGAGTCCTTTTAAACGCCAGTACGCATGGGCCTGGACGAGTTGGCGTACCAGCTCAATATGGGTTGGATCTTGGATCTGCAGCAGCACAATGGGGAAATCGCCTGAAATGGAGTAGCCCCAGAGGCCTGATTGCCCGCGAATATTCTTGATGAGGAGCCCCGGGTCGGCGCGTAGCGACGCATTGGCATAGATTACCGAGCCTGCCAGACGACCATAGAGTTGGGCGTCGGTTTCCGTGATGTTGAGCTGTTGCAGGATCACCTGCGCGTGTGTCCACGCCAGATCGAAAACGCGATCCGCCAGGCGCCGATCCTGGTATTTTTCGATAAGGCTGAGCGCCGTGTCCCTGGTTTCACCGACACCGAAGACCATATCGACCGTAGCCGATTTCCCCGGATCGAGCATGATCCGGTGCCGGATCGCGACAATCGGATCGAGCACCGAGCCGTCGCTGCCCGAGAGTGCGGCGGACCCCCGCAATGCTTGAGGACTGACGAGGGTGTTCCCTCGGCCGATGAACTGCATGCGATCCGTCTCATAAGAGACTTCCATGGTGTGTGCCCCGTGCACGGCCATCAGGTGCAGCATCCACGCTACGGGCTCCCCCTCGGAGCGCGGCCGGCGGGTACAAAGGATCGCCCGGCGATCGTGGAGGATCTCGGTCTGGACAAAGAGGTTGCTGAAGGCCGGATGCAGTGCATCACCGGCCGGCGGGGCGAGCACGACTTCCGCGTAACTCGTCACCTCGATCTCTCTTTGCCTGCGCGAATGGTTGGTAATACGTACCCGGCGCAACTCGATATCATCCTCGGGCGAGACGGCGATCTCGGTATGCAAATCGATATCATTGTCGCGGCGGCGGAACTCTGCCCGGCCTTCTGAAAAGATCACCTCATAGAGCTTCGGTGTTTTAAGCGTCGGCTGAAAGGTGCTTGACCAAAACTCAGAGCTTTCCATATCGCGGATGTAACAGAATGTTCCCCAGTTATCGCTGGTAGTGTCTTCGCGCCAGCGTGTGACGGCGATGTCTTTCCAGCGGCTGTAGCCGCCGCCCGAATTCGTGACCATAACGTGGTATCTGCGGTTCGATAGCAACTGGACTTCAGGAATCGGTGTGTCAGGGGCGCTCAAGACTCGTACCGGCGTCTCTAAGCCGGCGTTAGTCGTGCGTAAATCCAAGAGTTCCGTGGTGTGGGCATAGAACGCCGTGGCCTTGGGAACACGCTCTTGCAGCAAAAGCGTTGTGGCCAGGAATTGCGGATCAGACTCGAAGCGTTGCTGCATCGGACGGTCCAGGAGAACATGAGCCAGGGCCAGGAGGCTCATGCCCTGGTGGTGGGACATGTTGGCCCGGACCACGGCGCTGGCTTGCCCGCGCGACTGACGCGCAGGCGTGTAGTCGATGGCTTCAAAAAGGCCGAATCTGCCCGCAAACCCAAGACCTACAAGTTGCTGCAGATTCAGGCAGGCCGCCTCGGGCGCCACCATCAGCGCCAGGGCCGAGGCATACGGCGCAATGACAAGATCCTCGGCCAATCCGCGTTTGAGGCCCAGCTCGGGAACGCCGAAGGCGCGGTACTGGTAGTTAAGATGAACATCGACCATGTTATATCCGGATTCCGAAATACCCCACGGCACCCCGCGCTGCGTCCCATACTTGATCTGTCGCTCTACCGCCGCCTTGTAGGTCCGGTCGAGCAGGGTGTTTTCATAGGTCGGCATGACAAGAAGCGGCATGAGGTACTCGAACATCGAGCCGTCCCAGGAGAGCAGCACCGGATCTCCACCGACATTGGTGAGCAGACGTCCCAAGGCGAACCAAGACTCCTGCGGCAGTTGTCCCTGCGCAATCGCCACGAAACATGCCAAGCGTGCCTCCGAAGCCAGCAGGTCGTAGAAACTCGAGTCGCGCCGGTCCTCCCCGACGTTGTATCCGATCGAGAGCAGATGTCGCGTCTTGTCGTAGAGGAAGCCGTATTCCATATATGCCAGGGCGTTTAATCGCTTGGCAAGGCCTTGCATAGCCTCTATCCTGGCTTGGGCGCGCCGGCTAGTTTCACGGATGAGATCTCGCAACTTATTTAACCAGCCGATTTCCTCGGGGGTCGCGTCCGCCTTTTGGGCCTGTTTGATTTCTCTGGGCAAATCCTCATCGAGCCGTGCCAGTTGGGAGAGTGTGGGGATTTCTTCGATGACCTTAAGACCCCTGAGATTTTCAGGTACGGCCGGAAGTGCTGTCCACGGGGCCAGAAAGGTAAGCTCATCCAACGCGTTACGGCATTGCCGGGCCATGGCTGACGCCCACCACCCCGCTTCGCTGTTCTGACTCTCCCCCAGGGAGCGAACAAGTTCCTCGGCGGACGTCGTCAGCCTCTGGAGGCAGAGCCGTACCACTGGTAGCGTAGTCGGCCGGGAAGCCTCTGCCAAGGCCAGATCGTTCTGAAACCCTGTGAGCGCATCTCTTGCCTCTTCCCCTGCAACCTCCATGCAGACCCCCAGGATGTCGCTTAACCCCTCAAACAACCGCGGACTCACGATGTTATGATCGGGAAGCGCGAGCAGGCCTGCGCGCAATGTCAGTAGGTGAGCACCGAGGTTCCCGCTGTCCACCGACGAGATATACTTTGGCGGCAGCGGCTTTAAGGTCTGCGTGTCATACCAGTTGTAAAAGTGGCCGAGGTGGCGTTCCATGGTTTCCATGGTCCGGATTGCGTTCACTGTGCGCGTAAGGACCTGTCCAACGGGAATATAGCCGAAGTCGTAGGCGCTCAGATTTGCAAGCAGCGCGAGGCCCATGTTGGTGGGCGAGGTGCGATGCGCGATAGAATCCGGGCGATGCTCCTGATAACTGTCGGGCGGCAGCCAATTATCCTCCGGACCGATGAATGTTTCAAAGAATGCCCAGGTCTTGCGCGCGAGCTTACGGAGAAAGATTCTCTGTTCGGCGCTCAGCTCTGCAACCCGGCGAGCCAGCGGCCGGCTGATCCACCACGCGATCGCCGGCGAGGCAAACCACAGCCCCAGTATGGGCCACGCATAAACGAATGATGCCGGTCTGAAAAGTGCGAGCTGGACACTTGCGGCCGCGGCCAGGCAAGGGACGAACCACATGGTCCGGTACGCTCCGTGAAGGTTTGTGCGTTTTCCCTCTTTGCCCGACGGATTCCATTCGAGCAGTCGTTTGTGGCTAATCAGCAACCGCCATATCGTGCGCAAAATCGCATCCAGACTGAAGAACGCCTCATAGGGGAGGCAGGTGATGGTGAAAACCGTCTGGGCGAAGTTGCGTCCGGCTGAGCGTGCCGAGGCTGAGAGGTGCTGGCCCAACGGGGCCTCGCGCGGCTTGCGGTACATTTCAAGCACTGATGCCACCACGGCCTGAACCAGGAGAATACCTATCACCGCGACGGTCCAGAGCCAGACCGGCGACAAGATGGTCCAGGAAAGCAGCAACAAGAGGGTCAATGCAAAAGGCACGAGACTGCGGCGCAGGTTGTCGAAGATCTTCCATTGGGACAGCCCCGAGATCGGATTCTTCATACGCTGCCCGCCCAAAACCGGAACACGCGACATGAGCCAGCGCGCGATCTGCCAATCACCCCGGATCCACCGATAGCGGCGATTCACGTCCTGAGCGTAGCTGGGTGGATATTCCTCGTAGAGCAGTACATCCGAGAGCAGCCCGGAGCGGGCATAGCAGCCTTCCACAAGGTCGTGGCTGAGAATTTTGTTCTCGGGAAAGCACCCATTGACGGCCGATTCAAACGCATCGACATCATAGATCCCCTTGCCGATGAACGAACCCTCACCGAAGACATCCTGATACATATCGGATACGACGCGGGTATACGGATCAATGCCCGGGTCACTTCCATACAGCCGGGCATACCACGATCGGTTCGTGCCCGGCAGGCTCACGGCCACGCGCGGCTGCAGGATGCCGTACCCGACACTCACCCGCCGCAATTCTTTATCATAGAGCGCTCGGTTCAGCGGGTGAGCCATGGCTGCCACAAACTGGCGCGCCGAGTCGCGCGGAAGCCCGGTATCCGTATCCAGGGTAATCACGTACTTCACGTCCGATAACAGGTCCGAATTCCCGATAATGAGCGCGAAGCGATCCTTGGCGCCACCGCGCAGAAGCGCATTCAAATCCGCAAGCTTGCCGCGCTTACGCTCGTAGCCCATCCAGATCCGCTCCCGCGGGTTCCAGCGGCGCGGGCGGTGAAAGAGAAAGAACGTGTCGGCCTTGGCGCCCCGATATTTTTCGTTCAACTCTTCGATTTTCGCACCTACCAGCCGCACCAGCGCTTCGTCCTCGGGTAGAGATTCCGTATGTGCGTCGATGAAATCAGTCAGCAGGCCGAAGTGCAGGTTATCATCACGATTTGCCAGGTACCGGACTTCGAGGGCCTCGACGAGATTCTCAATGAACTCGGCACTTCCCAGCATGGTCGGGATCACTACCAAAGCGTGGAACTCCGGAGGAATCCCAACGGAAAAGTCCATGCGCGGAAGCCTGTGCGGCGTAACCAGCAAGGTAGCGAGCCAGTTCACCAATGCCAGCGCAAGATGGCTGGTGCCCAAGACCAAGAGCATACCAATCAATGCCAGAAGCCAGCCATGAATCCCATCGGCATGCGCCTGCGCCAGTAGACTCAAGGTCAAAATTGCGGTAAGCAGCGTTATTGAGCCCAGATAGAGCGTCAAAGGCAACCGGCAGCACACCCTCTGAAGGGACTCGGCAATGGATAGACGCATGCGGGCCAGGCGTTCGAGCTCCGGCAAGCCTTGGTCGATCAGGTAAAACCCGACATGTGCTTTTCGATCGTCACCGCCGCTCTTATCAAAGCCATCGTGTGCCAGGCGGATCGCCTGTCGTGCAACCTCTTCTTCGGATAGTAGGCTGTTCTTCGCTATCTTCTCAATGACGTGACGGTAGCGATCACGGGTGGCAAAATCCATCCGGGGGTAGACTCCGGAAGGATCTTCACGCAGTATCTGCTCGACAAAGCTCCGCAGCTCTACGAACTCCTGCCAGTCAATCGCTCCTAAAAGTCGCAGACTGCCGATACTATTGCTGATAGATACCTGGTCGGCGGCCTGTTGTTGGGTCTCCGACTGCACCAGCTGCTCAATGGTCTGGCCGGACTCAAAGAGCCACTGCTCGATCCAGGTGAGCGGCAAAGCCAGAGCAGGACCCTGCCCTTGCAGACGTCGCGCAAGTTCAGCAACGAATGAACTCGACAGAGGCGGGTGTGAGCGCGCCATGTCCGCGATAACCATGATCAAGCTCTTGGGGTCCTTCTCGACAATTGCCGTCATCTGGTCGGCCCATGCGTCGGCCAGGTTCCGAT
>JBDKSM010000082.1:0-11882 GCA_039680665.1 Syntrophaceae bacterium
TCGACATACTCGACCCCACCCAGCAGACCGTTGATTCGCTCATGAAGCTGGACCTTTCGGCCGGCGTCGATGTCGAGATCAAACTCTAGAGGCTTTAGGGAGTTACGGGTATGATCAAGGGCATATTGGGAAAGAAACTGGGCATGTCCCAGCTGTTCAAGGAAGACGGCGAGATGGTGCCGGTCACGTTGATACAGACCGGTGCCTGCTATGTGGTGCAGAAGAAGACCGTCGAACGCGACGGCTATGCCGCTTTGCAAGTGGGCTTCGGAGCCAAGAAGCCCAGCCGGATCAACAAGCCGGACAAGGGTCATCAGGACAAGGCCGGCAAGGGTTACTTCTATTATCTGCGCGAGGTCGAGTGCGACGATGTGGCGGCCGTGAACGAAGGCGACGAAGTCAAGCCGGCGGATATCTTCGCCAAGGGCGATAAGATCAAGATTACCGGCGTGTCCAAGGGCAAGGGCTTTCAGGGCGTCATGCGCAGACATCATTTCTCGGGCAACCCCGGGGCGCACGGTTCGCTGATTCACCGTTCGAGCGGTTCGATAGGATCTTCGGCCGATCCGAGCAAGGTGATCAAGGGCAAACGCATGGCCGGACAGATGGGCAACAAACAGGTGACGGTCAAGAACCTCGAGGTCATCGATATCCGGGAGGCTGATGGGATCATCGCCGTCAAGGGAGCCGTGCCGGGATCGCGTGGTCAGATCGTCATCCTGAAGAAACAAGAGGGATAAGTCATGCCGACGGTTGAAGTATACAATATCGAGGGAGTCAAGGTCAGCGAGGTAACGCTTTCGGACGAGATTTTTGCCTCCGAGGTCAAGCCGTATCTGATGCATGAAGCCGTGGTTTGGCAGATGTCCAATCACCGGCAGGCTACCGCCAAAACCAAGAGCCGTTCCGAAGTTTCGGGCGGAGGCAGGAAACCTTGGAAACAGAAAGGCACGGGCCGCGCTCGCGCCGGCACGATCCGGTCCCCATTATGGAAGGGGGGCGGCGTGGTGTTCGGGCCCAACGGCCGTAGCTATGGGAAGAAATTGCCCAAAAAGGTCCGCGAATCGGCGCTTAAAAGTGCCTTGAGCATGAAGGCCTTGGGCGAGGGTCTCAAGGTCGTAGATACGATGGCCTTGTCTGAAAGCAAGACCAAGCGCTTCGTGCATGCCCTGCAGGCTCTAGGGATGGACAATGCCCTGATCGTCATGGGCGCCATGACCCCCGAGGCCTCGCTGGCATCGCGCAATGTAAACTCTAGCAAGGTCCTGGACGTCAAAGGCTTGAACGTCTACGATATCCTGAAATACAAGGGTCTGGTCCTGGATCTCGAAGCGGTCAAGTACATCGAAGCGAGGCTCAGCCGATGAAGGACATTACAACGATTCTGAAGAAACCCTTGATCACGGAAAAGGGCACCATGCTTAAGGAGAGCGCTAACAAGGTGCTCTTCGCCGTGGATAAAAACGCCAACAAGATCGAGATTAAGGATGCGGTGGAGCGGCTTTACAAGGTTCATGTCATGGATGTCAAGACCATGGTCGTCAAGGGCAAGGCCAAACGTTTCGGCCGTCACGCCTACCAGCGTTCTGACTGGAAGAAGGCGGTCGTGACGCTCAAAGACGGTGATTCGATCGAGTTCTACGAAGGGGTATAGGTATGGGTATACGGGGATTTAAACCGACTTCGGCCGGCAGGCGGTTCATGACCGTCAACACCTTTGAGGAAATTACGGCGCAGGAACCTGAACGTTCCCTGTGCGAGAGCCTGCGCAAGCGAGGCGGACGCAACAATCTGGGCCGCGTTACGGTCAGACATCAGGGTGGCGGCAGCCGGCGGCTTTACCGCATCATTGATTTCAGGCGCGACAAGGCCGGCATCCCGGGCACCGTTTCCACGATCGAATACGATCCCAACCGCAGCGCCTGGATCTCGCTCATCACCTACGCCGACGGCGAAAAGCGCTATATCCTCTGGCCGGAAAACCTTAAAGTAGGATCGAACGTGATTGTAAGCGAGGATGCCGACATCAAACCCGGCAACTGTCTGAGCCTCAAAAGCATCCCCCTGGGTACCTTTGTTCATAACGTGGAACTCAGGCCCGGCAAGGGCGGACAGGTCATCCGTTCCGCCGGCACCTTTGGCCAGGTGCTAGCCAAGGAAGGCGGCTATGTGCACATCAAGATGCCGTCGGGAGAGGTGCGCAAGGTCCTGGACAACTGCAAAGCCTCCATCGGACAGGTCGGCAACCTGAGCCATTCCAATATCACCTTCGGCAAGGCCGGCCGCAGCCGCTGGCTGGGTATCCGCCCGACCGTGCGCGGCGTGGCCATGAACCCGGTCGACCATCCCCACGGCGGTGGCGAAGGTCGTGTGAAAGGCAATCATCCGGTCACGCCCTGGGGCATATCCACCAAGGGGCATAAGACCCGCAAGAAACACAAGGCCTCCGACAAGGCCATCGTGAAGAGGAGGAAGTAAACCGTGGCCCGTTCACTCAAAAAAGGACCCTTTGTCGATGACCATCTCTTGAAGAAGGTATTCGATACCCGCGAGAGCGGCAGCAGCAAGGTGGTCAAGACCTGGAGCCGTCGATCGGTGATCCTACCGGAATTTGTGGGCATCACCTTTGCCGTGCACAACGGACGCAAATTCATCCCGGTGTACGTGACCGAAGACATGGTGGGGCATAAGCTCGGTGAATTTTCGCCAACGCGCACCTTTTACGGGCATGCCGCCGACCGCAAATCAAAGGGGAAATAGGCCATGGAAGCACGCGCAGTTTTACGACACACCCGCGTAAGCCCCCGCAAGACACGGCTGGTGGCCGATCAGGTACGGGGCAAAACCATTTCCGAGGCCCTTACCATCTTGAAGCTCATGACCAACAAACGTTCGAACGTGATCTACAAGGTGCTCAACTCGGCCGTGGCCAACGCCATGCAGACAGGCACGGTGGATGTGGACAATCTGTACGTCAAGTCCATTCAGGTGGACGAGGGCGTGCGTTTGAAGCGCTTCATGCCGCGAGCGCAGGGGCGCGCCACCAGGATAATCAAGCGGACCAGCCACATTGCGGTAGTGCTGGACGAGTTATAGAAAGGGGTCAGGCGTGGGACAGAAGATACATCCATACGGCTACCGGCTGGGAGTCACCAAGGATTGGAAGGCCAAATGGTTCGCGGAAAAGGGTTTTGATCACCTGCTGCATGAAGACTACCGCATCAGGGAATATATAACAGGTTCCTTGAAGCACGCCGGCGTCTCCAATATTGCCATCGAACGCGCCGCCAACAAGGTCAAGGTGGTGATCTTCACCGGACGGCCGGGTTTGGTCATCGGCCGCAAAGGCCAGGGCACCGAACAGCTCAAGAACAACCTGGGTGCCTTTGTGAAAAAGGAGATCATGCTGGAGATCAAGGAAGTCAGACGCCCCGAGGCCGACGCCCAGATCGTGGCCGAGGGTATCGCCGGGCAGCTCGAACGCCGCGTGGCCTATCGCCGGGCCATGAAAAAGGCCGTCAGCCAGGCGCTGCGCTTAGGTGCCCAGGGCATCAAGGTGGCCTGTTCGGGCCGCTTGGCCGGGGCCGAGATCGCGCGCCGGGAATGGTACCGCGAAGGCCGGGTGCCGCTTCAGACCTTGCGGGCCGATGTCGATTACGGCTTTGCCGAGGCACGTACGATGTACGGTGTGATCGGCGTCAAGGTATGGGTCTATCACGGCGACATCATCAAGGGAAAGGAAGAGGCGTCCGCCTAAGGAGAACATGTTATGTTGATGCCTAATAAGGTTAAACACCGGAAACAGTTTCGCGGACGCATGAAGGGCAGCCCGGAAAGGGGCTCCCGGGTGTCGTTCGGCAGCTACGGCCTGCAGGCTCTGGAGCCGCATTGGATTACAGCCCGTCAGATCGAGGCCGCCCGTATCGCCATCACCCGCTATGTCAAACGCGGCGGCAAGACGTGGATCAGGATCTTCCCGGACAAACCCATTACCAAGAAACCGGCTGAAACCCGTATGGGTAAAGGTAAGGGTGCGCCCGAGGAATGGGTGGCGGTGATCAAGCCGGGCCGGATCCTCTTCGAGATCGACGGGGTCACGTTGGAGCAGGCCAAGGAGGCCTTCCGTCTGGCCTCGCACAAGCTGCCCATCAAGACCCGTTTCGCGGTAAAGGAGGGTCTCCATGAAGCCCAGTAAGATGCGCGAGAAAAGCGTGCAGGAGCTCAAGGACCTGAAGGAGAAAAACAAGCGCGAGCTCATGGATGCGCGTTTCAAGAACGCCATGGGGCAGCTCAACGATAAGAGCATTCTGGGCAAGCTCCGTGCCGACGTGGCCCGCATCAACACCATCCTCAGGGAGAAGCAGTAATGGAAAAAGCGAACAAGATGGAGCTCGAGGGGATCGTCACCAGCGACAAGATGGACAAGAGCGTGGTCGTGACGATTGAACGGCTTGAAAGACACCCCGTGTTCAAGAAATACATCCGCCGCCGCCGCAAGTTCATGGCGCATGACGAGGCCAATACCTGCAAGATCGGTGACCGGGTGCGGATTATGGAATGCCGGCCGATCAGCAAGGGCAAATGCTGGCGGGTAACGGCGATCGTGGCGCGACAGGACTAGCGGAGGCTACAAATGATTCAGCAGCAAACCAGACTCAAGGTGGCGGATAATTCCGGTGCGAAAGAGGTCATGTGCATCAAGGTCCTCGGTGGATCACGGCGCAGGTATGCCACGCTCGGCGATATCATCGTATGCAGCGTCAAGGAAGCCATGCCCAATTCCAAGGTCAAGCGTGGTGATGTGGTCAAGGCCGTGGTGGTCAGGGCCAAGCGCACGTTTAAACGTGGCGACGGCAGCTGCATCCGCTTCGACGAGAATTCGGCCGTCATCATTAACAATCAGATGGAACCGGTGGGAACGCGTATCTTCGGACCCGTGGCGCGCGAACTGCGTGCACGCAAGTTCATGAAGATCGTATCGCTGGCGCCGGAAGTGCTGTAGGAGAGGAAAGCCATGCCCAAATATGAATCCATGAAGGTGAAAAAGGGCGATACCGTGGTGGTGCTCTCCGGCAAGTCACAGGGCCGGCAGGGCAAGATCATAAAGGTCCTCGCCAAGAAGGACCGCGTATACGTGGAACGTGTCAACATTATTAAAAGGCACACCAAGCCCACCAAGAACTCACAGGGCGGGATCGTCGAAAAAGAGGCCTCCATCCACGTGTCCAATGTTGCCCTGTACTGCCCCAAGTGCGCCAAGGGGGTTAGGATCGGCTATACCATCCACAAGGACGGCAGCAAGGTGCGCGCGTGCAAACGCTGCGGCCAAGAGTTTTAAGGTACGAGGTAGGTTATGGCAAGGCTGATTGAATTTTACCGGAAAGAGATCGTGCCCGGTTTGGTAAAGGAATTCGGGTATGCCAACATTAACCAGGTCCCGAAGCTTACCAAGATCATCATCAACATGGGACTGGGTGATGCCGTGCAGGATGTTAAGGTCATCGACAAGGCCGCCGAGGAAATCACCGCCATTGCGGGACAAAAACCGGTGGTGACCAAGGCGCGTAAGTCGATCGCCTCCTTCAAGGTGCGCGAGGGCATGCCCATCGGCTGCATGGTGACGTTGCGCGGGGCGCGCATGTACGAGTTTCTGGACCGGTTGGTCAACGCCGTGCTGCCGCGCCTGCGTGACTTTCGGGGCATTTCGTCCGAGGGTTTTGACGGACGCGGCAATTATACCCTGGGGCTCAAGGAACAGGGTATATTCCCGGAGATCGTCTACGACAAGATCGATAAGACGCGCGGTATGAACATCACGGTGGTGACTACGGCTGGGACGGACGAAGAAGGCCGCAGCCTTCTGGCTGCTTTTGGCATGCCATTTCGGAGATAAGGGGAGCATATGGCCAAGAAATCGTTGATCGCGAAACAAAAGAGAACGCCCAAATTCAAGGTGCGCATATATACCCGCTGCTCGATCTGCGGGCGGCCGCGTGCCACCTACCGCAAGTTCGGCGTCTGCCGGTTGTGTTTACGGAACATGGCCATGCGGGGTGAGATTCCGGGCCTGAAGAAATCCAGCTGGTAAAGGGGAAAAAAGCATGGTTAATGATCCAATCGCCGATATGATAACGCGCATCAAGAATGCCGCGGGGGCCCGCATGGAAAGCGTGGATATACCGGCCTCCAAGATGAAGCTGGCCATCGCGGATATCCTTCTCAAGGAAGGTTTCATCAAGGCCTACAAGGTGATCGAGGACGCCAAGCAGGGTATCCTGCGGGTAAATCTCAAGTATCACAACTCCCGGCATGTCATCACCACCATCGAGCGGGTCAGCAAGCCCGGCCGGCGTATGTACCAGGGGGCCGAGAAACTGCAGACCGTGCGGGATGGACTGGGGATCTCGATCGTCAGCACGTCGCAGGGCGTCATGACCAATACCAAGGCCAAGACGCTCGGTATCGGCGGCGAAGTCCTCATCAACGTGTGGTAAGGAGTGGTTGAGCCATGGCAAGAATAGGAAAGATGCCCATCCCGATTCCGGATGGGGTGACGGTAAAAATAGAGGACGGATTCATCAAGGTCAAAGGCCCCAAAGGTGAACTGTCCAAAAAAATGGTGGGTAACCTGGAGATCAGCCAGGAGAACAAGCAGCTCAGCTTCACGGTCAAGGACGAGGAACGCCAGACCAACGCCTACCAGGGGCTCATGCGCGCGCTGGCCAACAACATGGTGACCGGGGTCACGTCCGGATTCGTAAAACGCCTGCGTATCGTGGGCATCGGGTACCGCGGCGAGACCAAGGGCAACTCTCTGGTGCTCAATGTCGGCTATTCGCATCCGGTGGAATTTGCCTTGCCGGCGGGAGTCAAGGCCACGGTATCCAAAGAGGGCATGATCGATTTGGAAGGCATCGATAACGAGCTGATCGGCAATACGGCGGCCAAGATACGCAAGATCAGACCGCCGGATTCCTATAAAGGCAAGGGCATACGCTATATCGACGAGGTGGTGCGCATCAAGCCCGGCAAGAGCGCGGCCAAAGGCTAAGGCATAAGGGAGTTGAACCGTGAGCAGGATTTCAAGTAAACAAGCACAGGTGATCAGGAAAAAGCGGGTCCGGAGAATGGTGAGCGGCACGAGCGCACGGCCGCGCTTGAGCGTGTACCGCGGCAACCGGCATATCTATACCCAGATAATCGACGACACCTTGGGCGTAACCCTCGTGGCCGCCTCAAGCATGAGCAAGGAACTGGCCGGCAAACTCAAGGGCAATACCTGCGAGACGGCCAAGGAAGTCGGCGCGCTCCTGGCCCAGAAGGCAACGGCCAAGGGTATCGAACAGGTGGTGTTCGATCGCGGCGGATACAGGTACCATGGCAAGGTGAAGGCCCTGGCGGATGCGGCGCGCTCAGGCGGCCTCAAGTTTTAGACAAGGAGTTGTGCTTTGGCTGAGAGAGAGAGACTGGAAGAGGGAGCGGATCAGTTCATCGACAAGGTCGTGTTCGTGAACCGGGTGGCCAAGGTCGTTAAGGGCGGCAAGCGTTTTCGCTTTAGCGCCCTGACCGTGGTGGGCAACGGCAACGGCAAGGTCGGGCATGGTATCGGTAAGGCGCGTGAGGTCTCGGTTTCCATCCGTAAAGGCGTGGAAGTCGCCAAGAAGGCCATGGTGGACGTGCCGATCGTGGGCGGGACCATCCCACACGCCGTGATCGGAATCAGCGGCGCGGGCCGTGTGCTCCTGAAACCGGCGCCGAACGGCACCGGCATCATCGCGGGCAACGCCGTACGCGCGGTCATGGAAGCGGCCGGCATCCATAATGTCGTTGCCAAAACGCTGGGCAGTCGCAACCACCATAATGTGATCCAGGCTACCTTCGATGCCCTGGCGCGGCTCGAAACGGTCGAACAAGTCAGTCAAAAGCGCGGCATCGAACTGAGTCCAAGGGCTTAGATTAAGGTATAGGCGAGGGAATTCATGGCAGGCACAATCAAGGTGACACGCACCGGTTCGGTGATCGGTTGCACCAGAAAGCAGAAAGAAACGGTCAAGGCACTGGGCTTAGGCAAACGCGGCAGCTCCCGGGTGCTGAATGACAGCCCGGCGGTAAGGGGCGCAATCCGCAAGGTCGCGCACCTGGTTGCGTTTGAGGAGGTTTGAGATGCTGAATCTTTCCAATTTAAGCCCGGCACCGGGATCACGGAAAAAGCCCAAACGTCTGGGGCGCGGCGACGCCTCCGGCACCGGCGGGACCTCGGGCAAGGGACATAAAGGGCAGAAGGCCCGCTCCGGGGCTTCCATTCCAGGGTGGTTCGAAGGCGGACAGATGCCGATTTACCGTAGGCTTCCCAAACGCGGCTTCAAGAATGCCTTCCGTACCGAGTATCTGGCGGTCAACATCGCCGACCTGGCCGGTTTCGAACCGGGAAGCGTGGTCGATAAGGCCGCCTTGGTGGCCAAAGGCAAGGCCAAGGCCAAGGCGGGCGTCAAGCTCCTAGCCAAGGGTGAAATCACCGTGGCTTTAACCGTTCGGCTGAACAAGGCCTCGCAAGCGGCCATCGACAAGATCGTAGCCGCCGGCGGCACCTTCGAGAGCGTGTGAGGTAAGACGTGGCGTCCGGATTCGAAGGCCTCATGACCGGCAAGGTTCCCGAGCTGCAGAAGCGTATACTCTTCACGCTCGGCATGCTGCTGGTCTATCGCATCGGCATTCATATCCCCACACCGGGGATCAATTCGGCCATGATGCAGGAATGGTTCGATGCCCAGTCCGGGACGCTTTTGGGCATGTTCGACATGTTTTCCGGCGGGGGCTTGAGGACGTTGTCAATCTTTGCGCTGGGGATCATGCCCTATATCAGCGCCTCCATCATTGTGCAGCTTTTGGGCATGGTGTATCCGCCCTTCGAGGCCCTGCAGAAGGAGGGACCTGCAGGCCGACATAAACTGACTCAATATACCCGCTACCTGACGGTGCTGCTATGCGTTATCCAGGGCTATTTCATGAGCATGGGCGTGGAGCAGATGGCCGGACCCGGCGGCGAAACCGTGGCGTACAACCCCGGTTTGGCCTTCCGGCTGGTGGCTACCGTTACATTGACCACCGGCACATGCTTCCTGATGTGGCTGGGCGAACAGATTACGGAGCGCGGCATCGGCAACGGAATCTCGCTCATCATCTTTGCCGGCATCGTGGCCAGGCTGCCCATCGCCATCTACAATACCGGTCGTCTGGTCGGCACGGGCGAGCTCAATCTCTTTGTCTTCATCATGGTGGTGCTGCTGGTATTCGGCGTAATCGCGGGCATCGTCTTCATGGAGACCTCCCAGCGCCGCGTGCCCATCCAGTATCCCAAACAGATCCGCGGCCGCAAAGTTTACGGCGGGCAGAACACCCATATGCCCTTGAAGATCAATACCTCGGGCGTTATCCCGCCCATCTTCGCGAGCTCCCTGCTGGTATTCCCTGCCACGATCGCCCAGTTCTTCCCTGATGCGAGCTGGATGCGGACCGTATCCGACGTTGTGGGACGGGGACATATTCTCTATAACCTCATCTATGTAGTCTTGATCGTCTTCTTCACTTATTTCTATACCGCCGTGGTTTTCAACCCCATGGATGTCAGCGACAATCTCAAGAAGTACGGCGGATACATCCCGGGAATCAGGCCGGGCAAAGCCACGGCCGATTATCTTGACAAGGTCCTTTCGCGTCTGACCCTGGCGGGCGCCGTTTATTTAAGCGCCGTATGCGTCCTGCCGCAGATATTGACCAGTTGGGCCAACGTGCCGTTCTATTTCGGCGGCACCTCGCTCCTGATCGTGGTCGGCGTGGCCTTGGATACCATGAGCCAGATCGAATCGCATCTTATCTCAAGACAATATGAAGGCCTACTCAAGAGCGGGCGCATTAAATCAAGACGGTGAGAGCACTCTGAAAGGGGGAATGATATATGAATATTATCTTGATTGGGCCTCCGGGCGCCGGCAAGGGCACTCAGGCAAAAAGGATGATTGATCGTTTGGGCGTGCCCCAGATTTCGACGGGCGATATGTTCCGCGCGGCGGTCAAGGAAGGGACCCCCATGGGTCTGAAAGCTAAGGAATTTATGGATAAGGGCGCTTTGGTGCCCGACGATGTCGTGATCGGCGTAGTGGACGAGCGGCTCAAGAAAGACGATTGCAAGAAGGGCTATGTACTGGACGGCTTCCCGCGGAGCCTCGACCAGGCCAAGGCCCTGGACGCCATGCTGGCCAAATCCGGCGCCAAGCTCGACCACGTGGTGGTTATCGACGTCCCGGACGATTACCTGGTCAGCCGCCTGACCGGCCGGCTTACTTGCAAGAACAGCGCCTGCGGCAACATGCACCATATCGAGACCTACAAGCCCAAGGTGGCTGGCAAATGTGACAAGTGCGGCAGCGATCTGTACACCCGTGACGACGACAAGGAAGAGACGATCCGGCAGAGGCTCACCAATTATCACAAGCAGACCTCGCCGCTGATCGACTACTACGGCGCCAAGGGAATCGTGCGCAAGGTGGACGGCACCGGCAGCATGCCGCAGGTTGAGGCGGCGATCACTACAGCGATCGGGGCCTAACGGGGATATATGGGAAAGGATGTCATTGAGACCGAAGGGACAGTGATTGAACCGCTTCCCAATGCCATGTTTCTGGTGGAACTGAAGAACGGTCACAAGATCCTGGCGCACATCTCCGGCAAGATGCGGATGCATTACATCCGCATCCTGCCTGGTGATAAAGTCCAGGTAGAAATATCGCCCTACGACCCTAGCAAGGGTCGGATCGTATACCGGGCGAAATGAGGTGAGTACGTCATGAAGGTAAGGGCATCGGTAAAGAAACGATGTAGGAACTGCAAGGTCATTAAGAGAGACGGGGTGATACGGGTTATCTGTACCAACCCGCGGCATAACCAGAGACAAGGGTAAGGAGGCGGCACTTGGCACGTATCGCAGGGGTAGATTTGCCCAGAAACAAGCGGATTGAGATTGCCTTGACATATATCTATGGCATAGGCAGAACCACGGCCAATAAGATTCTCGCTGAGACCAAGGTGGATCCGGCGAAGAAGAGCGATGATCTGACTGAGCACGAAGTGGCGCTGCTGCGTGACTATATCGGCGGCCAGATCATCGTGGAAGGTGATCTGCGGCGCGAAACCACCATGAACATCAGGCGGCTCATGGATATCGCCTGCTATCGGGGTATCCGGCACCGCAAGGGTCTGCCGCTACGAGGTCAGCATACGCATAACAATGCCAGAACGCGCAAAGGCCCGCGACGGGTCGTCGTCGGCAAGAAGAAATAGGCTAGGGGAGCAATAAGGCATGGCTAATCCACGACAGAGGACAAGCAAAAAGAAGGTTAAAAAGGATATCTCGGAAGGTACCGTTCATATCCAGGCTACCTTCAACAACACCATCATAACCATCACGGATGCCGCCGGGAATACCGTTTCCTGGTCCAGCGCCGGATCTCAGGGCTTTAAGGGATCGCGCAAATCGACGCCTTTCGCGGCGCAGATGGCGGCTCAGGAGGCCTGCAAGAAGGCGCAGGAATCCGGCGTTAAAAGTGTTTTCGCCTATATCAAGGGGCCGGGCGGCGGACGCGAATCAGCTCTGCGGGCTATTCATGCCAGCGGCATCCGCGTCAGCGGCATCAAGGACGTAACCCCCATACCGCACAACGGGTGCCGTCCGCCCAAGAAACGCCGCGTATAAAGGAGGAAGACAGGTGTCGAGATATACTGGACCAGTTTGCAAGATTTGTCGCCGGGAAGGTTCCAAGCTCTTCCTGAAAGGCCACCGCTGCTACACCGATAAATGCGCCATCGAGCACCGTAACTATGCCCCG
>JBDKSM010000083.1:0-45767 GCA_039680665.1 Syntrophaceae bacterium
CGGCCATCTGGACCGCCAACCACTGCTCCGAGCTCATCCTCCAGGACAAGCTCAAAAAGACCGTGGCGCTCAATACCGAATTCAAGCCACCCAAGGCCCTCGTGCCCTTCATCAGACCCGCCATGTACGCCGGCGCGGCCGCTTTCGTTTATGGTCTTGTGCGCGTCATCGGCAAGCTTGCCGCCAGGACCGCAATACGGTAACATACACATTCAAATATCGGTCATACGGCCGCCGCGGCCGTATGACCGGACCAAGCAGAAGGGAGCGAGGATTATGAAAAAGATCGGATTTATCGTCATGATTATCATGACGACAACGGTAAGCGTTATGGCCGCCGGCCAGGTCGGGGAATGGAACAAGGTCCGGGAATCCGAGGGCATTACCGGCTGGTCGCGCACCAATTCCTTGAGCAGCGTGGACGAGGTCAGGGCCGAAGGCATCATCAATGCACCAGTGCCGGTGGTCGAAGCCATCCTCCGGGATACGCCGGCCATGAAAAAGTTCATGTTCATGTGTACCGACGCCTACAGTATCGAACCGGTAGCGTACAAGAATACCAAGGATGCGTATTACGTCTATTTCAGCCAGGGTCTGCCCTGGCCGTTCGAAGATCGCTATGGTCTGGGCCGCATCGACTGGATGCTGGACAAATCAGTTCCGGGCGCCTTGGTTGTCAAGTGCAACACCGTAAACGTACCCTTCACCCCGCCCAAAAAGAATATGTTCCGCATGCCCATCGGCGATGTTACCTGGCTGCTGGTGCCGACGGCAAACAACACCACCAAACTTACCTACCAGGTATTGGCGGATCCGGCCGGCAACCTCCCCAGCGCCGTGGTCAACATGCTCATGAAGAACGTGGGCGTCACCACGCTCAAGAACATCCGTAAGCTGGCCAAGGATGAACCCTATCGCAGCGCCAAGACCATTGTAACCACCACGCCTAATCACGATTAAAACACGCAAGGTATTGAAGGAGTAATTCACCATGAGTGAGGAAAGCCGTCAGATCAGGATCAACGATATCCGTCTCAATGTGGTCATTGAGGGCAGCGGACCCGATGTGATTCTGTTGCACGGCTTTCCTGATTCCGCTTATGTATGGCGTCATCAAATCCCGGCTCTTGTGCAGGGCGGGTTCAGGGTTATCGCTCCTGATTTGAGGGGGTGTGGTGATTCTGATGCCCCCATCGGGAAACGGCACTATACGATTGATACTATCATCGACGATATCCTGGGCCTCATGTCCTGCCTGGATATCGCCAAGGCAAACGTGATCGCGCATGATTGGGGCGCCAATATCGGCTGGTTCTTGACCAGCCGGTACCCCCAGCGCGTTGAAAGCTATGTGGCGCTTTCGGTCGGCCACACGCTAGCCTATCGCAAGGCCGGTCCGGAACAGATGCTGCGCGCCTGGTACGCGGCTTTGTTTCTCCTGCCCGGCATAGCCGAGACGGTTTGCAAGGCCTTGAACTGGCGCTTCCTGCGCAAGATAACGCAAAATCATAGCGAAATCGATCATTGGATCGAGACGCTCTCAAGGCCGGGACGGTTGACGGCCGGTATTAACTGGTACCGGGCCAATGCCGTTACGATGTTGACCGCAGATGTGCCGCGGGTAAAGGTGCCCTGCCTTGGTCTCTGGAGCAGCGGCGACGGCTTCCTGACAGAATGGCAGATGCTGAACAGCGCCCGCTATTGCGACGGTCCCTGGCAATACCAGCGCATCGTGGGCGCGGGGCACTGGATCCCGCTTGATGCCCCGGAAACCGTGAACCGTATTCTGCTGGCATACCTCCGGCAAACCGCTCAATAAATCCGATTAGGACCGATCATGCGCGCCAATACCATTCTCTCACTGCTGGTCTTATCCGTGTTGATCTGGACGCCGGACATGGCGCTTGCCCAGGAGTGGAAGGTCGTGTCGCGCTCGGATGGCATCGTGGGATACAGCCGGCCTTCGGGTTCCCCCCTCGACGAAGTGCGCGCCGTGGGCGTGGTGGCAGCGCCGCTGCCCGTGCTCGAAGCAGTGCTGCGCGATATTCCGGCCGAGAAACGATTCGGATACCGCTGTGCCGAAGCGCATCGCGTCGACATCCCGGGAGTCACGACCACGCCCGATGCCTTTCCGATCTATTACCGCATGCAACTGCCCTACCCGGTTCAAGACCGTGATACCGTCTGGAGTGTGCATTTCTCGCATAACCCTGCCAAGGGCATCCTCAAGGCGGAATTGCAGTCGCTGGACACGGACTATGCCAAGCATACCGGCGTTGTGCGTATGCGCAAGGGGAATGCCGTATTCACCTTGAAGGCCCTCGACGCAGGCCGGACCGAGGTGGATTATACGGCCCAGTGCGACCCCAGCGGAAATCTGCCGGCCTTCCTGGTGAACATGATCATCAAAGACTTCGCCCCGACCACCATTGCCAGGATGCGCGAGGTGGCCAAGGATCCCAAATATACGGCCGCCGGGCGGGTTATGACAAAGACCCTGATGGAATGAAGGGCGGCATGCCCCGCAAACGAAGGGATAGACTTGTAAGCCAACACTAAATGTACTAAGCAACCCATAGGCGGCGCGATATCGCAGCCTGACAGCCCCCTATAGTATGGAAGGAAAACGGATGGCCAAGGGACAAAGATCACCGGATCGCAAGGAACACATCGTGAGCGAAAGCTATGCCCTCATCCTGGAGTATGGCCTGTCCGGCACCACCACGGCCCGCATTGCCGCGCGCGTCGGCGTGACCGAGGCGGCATTATACCGTCATTTCAAAAACCGGCGCGAGATCCTGCTGTCGGTATTAGAACAGGTGGCAGCGCGTTTCTTAAACGTGCTCATCTGCGATGAGCAAAATGTCCCTGACTATATTCAAACCATAAGTCTGGCCTTGTACCGCTACATCATGAACCATCCCGAAGACGCCAAGGTAATCTATGAATTCGTCTGCGCCCCGCCGGCTGAGAACCTTCGCAGCACCTTTCAGAACCGGCTTATGGAGATGCTCGTGTTCCTTGAAGAGCTACTCACCAAAGGCATCTCTCAGGGCACCATCCGCTCCGATATCAACCCGCGCCGCATCGCCTGGGAGCTTTTCGGGCTCGGATCGGCCATTTCCTTCGCCGCCCTGCTCGATTTCCAGCAGGAGCTCTCCGAGGATCTTGCCATGGCCTCGTTGGAACAGTTCGTGAGCAGAATCCGGTCTAACTGACAACGGTCTTTTCAGCGGGCGTGGTTTTATAAACCTTATCATTCGCATTAAATAAATTTATGCATTTTCCTTGACCCGCATGCTCCCCCATGGTACTGTCTGTTAGCACTAACTTACATATTTCAGCACCAACTCTCACGGGCTGAAAAGGAGGCAACCATGAAGGTTATTGTTGTCGGAGCCGGCACATCAGGCCTGGCCGCCGTGCATGCCCTACGCAAACAGGGCGCCGAGGTTACTTGTCTCGAAGCCAAGCCGACCGCCGGCGGGCGGATCTTTTCCCGTCATAAGAACGGGTATATCTTCGATTGCGGCGCTCAATTCTTTTTTAAATATTATTATACCTATTTCCAACTCTGTGCCGAGTTGGGTCTGATCGACGATCTCGTCAGCGTTCCCTTCCGGGCGGCCATCCCCAATGTTAAAGATCACCGGCTGACCGTGGCGCATGCCAGCATCAATCCCAAGGATCTCTGGAACGGCCGGACCGAGCTGCTCAAGTTCCGCGGCGTGCCGCTCAGTGCCCTGCTGCAGCTCATCCCATTACTGCC
The DNA here is from genome assembly GCA_039680665.1 of Syntrophaceae bacterium. GTDB lineage: Bacteria > Desulfobacterota > Desulfomonilia > UBA1062 > UBA1062 > JAKQBR01. The sequence goes on from JBDKSM010000083.1 coordinate 3,770, forward strand.
GACCATACTGAAGCGCTACAAGGATCTGCACTTCACCGATTTCGAGCGCATGCTGGACCTGGACGATGAAAGCCTGGCTGCTTTCGCCTTGAAGAAATGCGGGCGGGACGCTCTGGAACACGTGCTCCAGCCCGTGGCCTCCACCATGACCCTGGGTGAACCCGAGGAGATCGGCGCGGGATACGGTTTGGCGCTCCTGTGGTATGCGGTCAACGGGTTATGGACCTTGAAGCACGGCATCGGTTCGGCCTCGGCCAGGATGTCGGAAAAATATGCGGACTGCATCAGACTGAATACCCCGGTCAAGCGCATCGTGATCGAGAACGGCAAGGTCAAAGGTGTGGAAACCAAAGATGGTCTTATGGAAGCAGATCGTGTGATCTGTACCACCACCGCCCCTACGGCGCTGAAACTCATGCCGCAACTCCCTGAGACCATGCGGGGGCCGCTCGCCATGGCCAGGTACTCGGCCTGCTGCCATGTCATGTTTGCCCTATACAACCAGCTCCTGCCCGATACCTGGTATGCGGTGGCCCTGCCGCGCAAGTTCGGATCCACCATGGCCGGGTTCACGGACAGCTATATCAAATCCCCGCACTACACCCCCACCGGCGGCGGAATGGTGAGCTGTTTCACGTTCGGCCGGCACGCCTTCGAGCTTAATGCCAAGGGCGATGAGGAAGTGAAAAAGATCCTGATCAAAGACCTGCAGCATTGGGTACCATCCATGCCGGACGAGCCCTATTTTACCGAGATCTGCCGCTTCGACGAGGCCGTCTGCACGGCCGGACCCGGTTTGCTCAAGGCCATGCTCAATATGAAGCGCAACCATTACCAGGACGTGAAGGGGCTGTATCTGGCCGGCGAATATATGTACATGCCTTCCGTGGAAGGCGCAACCAAGAGCGGTCTGGATGCAGCCGAAACCGCAATGCGGTAAGTTGAAGAGGAGGGCATCATGAAGAAGAATTCAGAAATCATCATCTACGGCGCGGGCATGTCGGGCCTGGTATGCGCCATCAATCTGGTCCGGGATGGTTACAAGGTCGTGGTGCGTGACCGCGAGAAGGAGTACGGCGGCGACCCCATGTACAATCCCTCCACGCATACCACGCCCATTGATGTCAAGAAGACCTCGGACTATATCGGCATCGATGTATCTTCGGTCTTTTATCCGCTCATCGCCTGTCCGTTCTATTTCCATGACACCAAGGCCTATGCCCCGCACAGCGGCCTTTACACGGTGGAGCGCGGCAACCGGCCCACCAGTCTGGACACCTTGCTGTACGGCATGGCATGCAAAGAGGGAGTGCAGTTCGAATTCGGCTCCACGCTCAAGAAGGAGCAGCTCTCCTCGCTGCCCGCCAGCACCGTTATCGCCTGCGGGCTGACCCCCAGCGCCTACGATATGCTGGGCGTGCCGTATGTGCGCTGGTACGGATATATATCCCGCGGCGAGATCGGCTTCAGCAATTATTCCTGGATCTGGTGGGATGAAGGCATCACCGAGTATGGATATCTGAGCTCGGCCAACAACTACTACTTCGACCTGCTCTTCTCCAAGCGACCGGTGAGCGAGCAGACCCTGACGAAATACCGCTCGTTTATGCGCCGTAATGAAGGCGTGGAACATGATTCCTGGCAGTATGTCACCGGCGCCGTGCCGGTGGCCAGCCCCGCGAACCCGCGCCTGTTTCAGGACAACTTGATCTATTGCGGCACCATCAGCGGGGCCATGGATCCGGTGGGCTGGTTCGGAATCCTGGGCGCGCTTATCACCGGCAAGGTGGCTGCCATGGCGGTTACGGACCGGAGCAAAGCCCTAGCTGAATTCGAGCGCTTCAACCGCTATTTCAAGCTGGCCTATCTCTTCAAGAACAAGGTGTGGTACCCGCTCATCCGTCCGCACGTGGGCGCGATGGAAAGCGCCTTACGTTTCGTAGGCGAAAGAAACCTGGAGCGTTTTGCCGCCAAGTACGTGCACGAAGGCGTGCATATCCCGTTCTCGATTCCCGGCTTCGCTCACATCGGTTGCTATTGAAACCATACGGCCCTAAGACAGCGCATGCGGCGCTGTCTTAGGGCCAACGTCTTTCTTGATCCGCCGCACATCGCCCGGACCTCCCCGCGTCACTTCAGAGAACATAGCGGCCTGCTTTTAAGTCCGCGACTTGGACATCATTTTATGAAAATATGAATCATGAATCATTTTTTATTTTTCTCATACAATTTATCTATTTTTACTTTCTATGTTATATCATGTTTCTATTCTTCTTATATTTTCTCAGTGAACGTTCTGAAATCGGTCGCTTTCGTTTTCACCCCAGATCGCCTTGACATTACATAGTTGGTATGATACTCCGCAGATGATTTAATGATAGGTTTATTAGGACTCTAACAGGGCGATTAATTAATAAAAGGAGATATATCATGAGAGAGAGGTTGAGAGGTGTTTTAAGTGCCGGTTTGATGGCACTGGTCTTTGTTCTGCTCTCAACGCCGCTACTGGCGAGTGAAGCAGACCTGAAAATCCCGGAGCTCACTCCAGGTCAGAACGGCTTGCTGTATTGGGGCTTCCTGATCTGCATCCTGGGCATGGTGTTCGGTGTGATGATGTATGGTAAGGTCAAAAAGCTCCCGGCCCACAAGAGCATGCTGGATGTATCGGAGATCATCTTCCAGACATGTAAGACCTACCTGATCCAGCAGGGCAAATTCCTGGTTCTCCTGGAAGTCTTCATCGGCATATGTATCATCTACTACTTTGGGTTCCTGCAGGAGATGAGCGCCGGTAATGTCGGGATCGTCCTGGGCGCCTCGATTGTGGGTATCCTTGGTTCCTACGGCGTGGCCTGGTTCGGCATCCGCATGAACACCTTGGCCAACAGCCGTATGGCCTTCGCCTCCCTGGAAGGCAAACCGATCAAGCTCCTCGACATCCCCTTGACCGCCGGCATGTCCATCGGTGTTCTGCTGGTATGCGTCGAGCTCATCATGATGCTCCTCATCTTCGTGTTCCTGCCCCGTGACGTTGCCGGCGCCGCGTTTGTCGGCTTCGCCATCGGCGAATCGCTGGGCGCTTCGGCCCTGCGTATCTGCGGCGGTATCTTCACCAAGATCGCCGACATCGGTTCCGACCTCATGAAGATCGTCTTCACCATCAAGGAAGACGATCCGCGCAACCCCGGCGTCATCGCGGACTGCACCGGCGACAATGCCGGCGACAGCGTGGGCCCCACGGCCGACGGTTTCGAGACCTACGGCGTGACCGGCGTCGCTCTGATCAGCTTCATCGTGCTGGCCTGTCTCCCTGAATATCAAGCCGAGCTGCTGGTCTGGATCTTCGTCATGCGCGTGCTCATGATCGTCACCTCGATCGGTTCGTACTACGTCAATCGCGTATTCACCAATGCCGCCATGGGTGGCAAGGAGAAGATCAACTTCGAGGCGCCCCTGACCTCTTTGGTCTGGATCACCTCCCTGGTTTCCATCGTGGTGACCTTTTTGGTCAGCAACTGGCAGCTGAGCAATCTGCCGGGCGGCCTGTGGTGGAAACTCTCGGTCATCATCAGCTGCGGTACGATTGCCGCGGCCGTCATCCCCGAGTTCGTCAAGGTCTTCACCAGCTCCAAGTCCAAGCATTGTGAAGAAGTTGTTACCGCCGCGCGTGAAGGCGGGGCTTCGCTGGATATCCTTTCCGGATTGGTCGCAGGCAACTTCAGCGCCTTCTGGCTGGGTATCACGGTCTTCGTGCTTATGTTCATCGCCTACAAGACCAGCACCTTGGGACTGGTCGATTTCATGATCTATCCTTCAGTCTTTGCCTTCGGTCTGGTGGCCTTCGGCTTCCTGGGCATGGGGCCGGTAACGATCGCGGTCGACAGCTACGGCCCGGTTACCGACAACGCCCAGAGCGTGTATGAGCTTTCCTTGATCGAAACCATCCCGAACGTTGAGAAAGAGATCGAGAAGGACTTCGGTTTCAAACCGCGTATGGACGTGGCCAAGCACTTCCTGGAAGAAAACGACAGCTGCGGCAACACCTTCAAGGCTACGGCCAAGCCGGTTCTGATCGGTACGGCCGTCGTCGGAGCCACCACCATGATCTTCTCTTTGATCCTCTTGATCAAGAACAAGCTGGGCGTGCAGCCGGAGATGGTCCTCAACCTGCTCAACCCGTATACCTTGCTCGGCTTCCTGTGCGGCGGCTCGGTCATCTACTGGTTCTGCGGCGCCTCCACCCAGGCCGTTACCACCGGCGCCTACCAGGCCGTGCAGTACATCAAGGATAATATCAAGCTGGATGAATCCGCCAGTTTGAGCGCTTCGACCGAGAGCTCGAAAGAGGTCGTCAAGATCTGCACCCAGTACGCACAGAAGGGCATGTTCAACATCTTCATCGCCATCTTCTGCTTCGCGCTGGCCTTCGCCTTCTTCTCAGCCCCGACGAACGGCAACAATGAGGCCTTGTCCTTCTTCGTCAGCTACCTGATCTCCATCGCCGTCATCGGTCTGTTCCAGGCCTTCTTCATGGCCAACGCCGGCGGCTGCTGGGACAACGCCAAGAAGGTGGTCGAGGTTGACCTGAAAGAAAAGGGCACCCCGCTGCATGCCGCGGCGGTCGTGGGCGACACGGTCGGCGACCCGTTCAAGGACACCTCCTCGGTGGCCTTGAACCCGATCATCAAGTTCACCACCCTGTTCGGCCTCTTGGCCATGGAAATCGCCATTACGCCGGCCATGGCCGGTGCCGCCGTAACGGTAAGCGTCATCTTCTTCGTGGTAGCGCTCTTCTTCGTATGGCGCTCCTTCTACAAGATGCGCATCCCGGTGGAAGCTAAGAAGTAATCATCAGAATCTCCAAAAGTGGTACGCAAAGGCGCCCCTGGATAACCCAGGGGCGCCTTTTAGCTTAATCCAGCTCTTGGCCTTATCCGGCTCAATCTATAATGTCCCGTCCTGCTCATCCAGTAGGAGCGGGATGAACTCCACCAGGTCGGCTACGATACAAAAGTCCGCCACCTGGAAGATAGCGGCATTCGGATCTTTATTGATGGCGATGATGAGCTGGGAATTCTTCATCCCGGCCACGTGTTGGGGCGATCCTGATATTCCGCAGGCGATATAGAGCTTGGGCGACACCGTCTTGCCGGTCAGGCCCACCTGTTGGCGATAAGGCAGCCATCCCAGGTCGCACAGCGGCCTGGAACCTCCCACGGCCGAACGCTTGAACCGCGCGGCCAGCCGTTCGATCAGATCCAGATTCTCTGGTCCGCCGATACCGCGGCCGGCGGACACGACCACCTCGGCCTCGTTCAAGGGAATCGCGTCCTCCTCCTCGGGGTGAGACATCCCGGAAGGCATGATCTTGCATGGCTTTGCATCACTCTGGATGAACTCAATGGATCCCGGCGCACGTGGTGCTGCAGAATAGGCCTCGAAGGCTCCCGGCAGAACGGTCACTACACAGGGGCTTAGATCAGGGACAATATCCATGTGGGCCTTGCCGTTCAAGATGGCGCGCGTGAAGGTAAGTTCGGCAGCGGTGCGGGAAAAAGACTCTACCGCGGTTATGCACGACGTACCGAGGCGAACGGCCAAGCCCGGGGCGAAATCTTGTCCGCAGGCGGTATGCGCGATAACGATCAGATCAGGACCCCGTCCCGGGATGATCCGGGACAAAATATCCTTCCAGAGTTCGGGCGTATATTCCACGCTGGTACTAACGGCCGTAACCGACAGGCCGGTACGGCCGGCGATTTCATGGGCGATATCCCCGCAATCCGTTCCCAGGACTATGATCTCGATATGATCGGGGTCGATGGCGGCCGCCAAGGTCACGAGCTCGTAGGTGACGGGTAGCGCCGCTGTGGCGCCCGTCTCTGCTATGATGACGATATGCTTGTCCATGGTCGTCTAGAGGATGGCATGCTCATGCAGGATGCGCACGACCTCCCTGGCCTGCTCGCGCATACTGCCCGTTATCATGACGCCCTGCTTGACTGTCGCCGCTTCCCTGAAGCCGAACCGATTCATAAGCGGAATTTCACGCGCCATGATGCGCTTGAGCGGTTGACGCTTGGCGCGCAGCACATTGGTCAGGGTGGGGTAACGCGGATGGTTTATCCCGGTTTGAACACTTATGACCGCCGGGAGCACCAGCTCAAAACGCCGCCTCAATCCGCCCTCGATCTCCTGTTCGATGTCCAGGCTGCATCCATCTTCCCGCATATGCGCGGCGATGACGGCCGTGAGACTGGGTAACCCCATCATTTCCGCCAGCAGCGGGCCTACCTGAGCGTGCATGCAATCCTCGGACATGGCCCCGCAGATAATAAGATCATAGCCCTTATTACGCGCATATTCCAGAATATGCGCGGCGATAACCTCGGGCGGCATATATCCTTCCCGGCTGATTTCAATGTGCACGCCCGTATCGGCGCCCAGCTCCATGGCCCGCCTGATGACGGCCTGAACCCGCTCCGGTCCGACGGATACGGCATCGATAGCGACATCGTGTTGAAACTCCTTGAACAGGACCGCCTCTTCCAGGGCATATTCATCAAACCGGTTCATCCTGAAAGAAAACACCGGGCCGACCCACCGTCCGCCGGCATCGATGGCAACAGGTGCTTCCGTGTCCGGCACCTGTTTCACACAGACCAGAATCTTCATGAAAGAGCCCTTCATCGTTTTATTCATGATCAGGAATGTTGACACGGAAAACGCCAAATTGCAATTTAAATATCGAGCGCTCGCTCTATTTTTCTTGACAGACAACCGCCATGTATCGGATGGTGTTCGGCGGGAGGTGCATGGTGAGCACGATCTTCATGGTCAGACACGGACAGGCGTCTTTCGGAGGACAAACCTATGACCGGCTTTCAGCGCGCGGGCATGAGCAGGCGCGCATCCTGGCCGCACACTTCATTGAAAGCGGCCTAAGGTTCGATGCGCTCTATTCCGGAGACATGGACCGCCAGCGCGCCACCACTCGCGAGATATGCGATACTTACGCCGAGCAGGGTATCGCCCTGCCCGAGCACAGAATAGAGCCCCGCTTCAATGAGTACGACTCCGAGAGGATCGTCAGGGCCTTGATCCATGACGTCGTGGCCGAGGAACCGGCGCTGGCTAAAGATATCGAGCGTATCTACAGCGACCGTAAGTCCTTCCAGCGTATCTTCGAACGGGTGATGATGCGCTGGATCACCGTGGATCACGGCGCCACGGAGTTCGAGACCTGGCCGCAGGTGCAGGCACGCGTAAGCGCGGCCCTTAAACAAATCATGCATACGCACGGACGCAACCAGCGCATCCTGGTGGTGGCCTCCGGCGGCACGATCAGCGCGGCCGTGCAGTACGCCCTTAACATGCCCGATCAGGAAACCATGCTCCTGTGCTGGCAGGTCGTCAATTCCTCGGTGACGCGCTTCATGTACAACGACGCACGTCTCACCCTTCAGGCCTTCAATGCCTTCTCACACCTTGAGCGCAGGCCGAATGCCAAGGACCTCATCACCTATCGCTAAATAAAGGCCTTACGATTTACTGTTTGGGGGCGGGGTCAGCTCCGGGTAGAGCTGTTTGAAGCATTCCGGGCAAATGCTGTGCGAGAACTCGGCGTCGGAGTGTTCATGGATATAGGCCTCGATCTGCTGCCAGTAACCCTGGTCGTTGCGGATCTTCTTGCAGGCCGCGCATATCGGCAGGAGACCGCTTAACTGCTTGACCTTGGAGAGTGCCAACTGAAGCTCCCGCACCAGTTCCTCGCGTTTCACCTCGGCTTCCTTGATATCGGTGATATCGCGGATCAGGCCGTCGTAGGAGATCAAATTTCCGTCCCGGTCATAGTTGGGTACGGCGGTATTGCGCACCCAACGCACGACCGCATCCTTGCGCATGATGCGATGTTCGATCGGATCGGGTCTCTGCTTGGACAGGATGCGGGCGATCTGGTCCCGGATGATATTGCGGTCCTCTTCCGGAACCATGCGAATCCACAGATACTGATCTTTGTGAAACTCATCGGCGGTGTAACCCGTAACCGCCTCACAGGCCGCGCCATGCACGGTATCGCACGGCTGTCCGTTCTCGACGCGCACGGTGAATATATAGTCCGTGACCGCCTCGGTGATTCTTCGGTAACGATTCTCGCTTTCCTGCAATGACTTTTCCGAAAGGATAAAGGCATGCAGCAGGGTCTCCAGATCGGAGATACGCTGCTGAAGTTCTTCATAAGAAGGCTTTTCGGCCATGAGTTTATCATAGGAGGCGCCGGCCGATTGTCAAGAGGTATCCGTAAACTATGTATCAATAATCTTTAGGGTTTCCCTTGACCGCTTTCCTTCAAAACTCCGGGCAGGATGACCTCGCCGGGTTTGGTAACGAGATCCAGCGGCAACTTTAAAATGCGCAGCAGAGATTCCTCCACCGGCCTGGCGATGGTGTCCGCCGGCAGGTACTTGACCGTGACGTCGTCTACGGGGCCGCTCACTCGCAGGCTGACAACGATAAACGAGCCTTTTTCTCCCGTGAGCACCCAGCCCACGATCGGGATCTGGTTAATGGTCTTATCGAAGGTTTCCAGCGGCTCAATGCCCAACACAGCGTCCAGGTGATGCGAGGGCATGAGATAACGCCCGACGGCCGATATCTGGAGCGAATTGCTGTCAAGATAAAAATCGTTGAACTGTACCACCGAATCACGGACCTGGAAGGTAGCCATGATTTTGTTGTAGGCAAAACCCTTTTCTGACAGATCGATTTCACGGGTCTTGATCATCTTGTAGGGATTCAATACTGAAAATATCTTTGAAAGCAGGTTGTAGCGCTGGATCCTTCCCTGGCGGGCCTGAAAGACCACATCGCCGTTGGCGGCCTTATCGTCGCCCCAGATACGGCCCTTAAGGTCCATGACGCCGTCCATCCAGGGCGCCGTCCCCGGCCAGGCCGCCTTGATGAACCCAGCCATGGGTGTATCTTTGACATCCAGATCCAGCTGGTAGGAAAAGAGCCCTTCCGGACTGAGAAGGGTCGAGCCCTTCACGGTCCCCCCTTGGCCGGAAAAGTCGATCTCCTTGAGGCTTAAGCCTCCGGGACCAACTTCGGCCACGGCCGTGCCCCTGGCAAGGGGTATACCGTAGTACGTAAAATTCGTCAGCGTTAGGCGGGACCTGGATGTGAATCGCTTCAGCCAGGAGCTGTCGCCCTGGCTGGAAGCGCTGATCGTCAACTTGTCGACCACGATGTCCGCATCCAAAAAAGGCATCTTGCCTAAACGCAGCGTTCCGTTCACGTCGGCCGTGGTGCGGTTCTGTCTTACCGTAAGGTTCTGTGTGGCAACCCTGTCCTGATCGAAAGACAACAGCCCCATGAAAACCATGGGCTTATCCTTGTACAGGAATTTCGCCTGCTTGAGACTGAGTGATCCGCGCGTACGGACCTCCTTGTCACTATCGATCTGCAGGCGGACGTCAATACCTCCGGATACCGGCGCCAGCGTGTCTTTTCCGGCCGTTTTCAGATTCGCCAGGTGTACGGTGCCGGCCACCCCCACGACCATGGCGGCGTCTTTACTGTCGATCTTCGCATGCAGCGTGTCCGTACCGAGCCCCACGGCCAGATCCGGAATCTCAAGCGTAAACACCGGCGCAATCTGTGCTTTAAGATGGCCCTTACCGGTCATCAGCCCGTCTTGCGATGACAATCGCTGGTCGAAGAGGGTCATCTCGTGCGATCTGATCTCCAGATCACCCTGAAGACCCGGCCATGCCCCCTGCCCGCTCAGCAGGAAGGGGGCATCCTTATCGAGCCGGAAAGACTCCCAGGCTGGCAGGCCCCGCGCCTGGAGCACAAAGCTGAACTCCTGCCGGCCGAGTGGATCACTAAGGGAGGCCTTCAACGATTCCACCGCCGTGACATCCCAATCGCAGGCCAGCTGGAGATCGACAGGCGCATCAAAGTCCGGGGCATTGGCCGATCCGCTCAAACGCCGGATGGGGGTCTTGTCCCAGGTCAGGCCGACATCCTTGAGGGTCACCCCACCGCGCAACACGGCCGTGTGGCCGATATTCTCATAGAAGACGAATACGGCGCCCCGTACCGTACCGCCTTCCACCTTGCCGATCGGGTCTAGGATGGCACGCACCTTGGGCGGGGCCACGCAAGCCCTCCAGGCCGTAAGGAAATCGAAGGCCGGCATGTCAAGATCGACCGCGACCGAGACCCGGAAGCCACGCCGGGGCAAGTCCGGAAATTTGATATCAACCATCTTGATGCGCGTGCCGTTCACCATTCCGGAAAGCCCCTGCAGATCGATGGTGCCGCGCCTGAGCACCGCCGTGCCGGTCACCCCGCTTACACGCGCCTGGCCCGCCACGGCAAAGCTCTGGCCCCCCAGGGTCTGAACGACCTCCATGTTTTTCAGGCAGGAATCCCAGCGCCCCATTTCCGACACCCTGCCCCGGTAGTTGAAGACCGTGAAGCGAGAATGCCCGCCGCGAATCTGTCTGGTGAGCAATTCTTCAAGCCATCCCGGGAGATGTTTCGTCGGCAGGACGCCCACCACGGCATCGTAACCGAACTCATCGGAACGAAGCGAGAGGTCGAGCACGGCTTCCGACCCTTCCTTCATCCCGGTGATCCGCGCCGTGCCCCTGAGATTCATGATCTCAGACTCGAGCTTTATCTTGCTGAAATCCAGTACTTGGCTATTTCCCTGTGCGCTTAAGGTGAAGCTGGCCTTGCGGACATGGGCGCGCCACGGAAGGCCAAGCCCCTGCGCGCCGCCGATCAGGGTAAACTGATAGCCTTTTTCTTCGCTCTTGAATTCCAGCGCCATGTTTACGTTCCCCTCAAGCCCGGCATACAGCTGATCGAGCCGCATGCCGTGAACGATCGCTCCGCCCCGCCAGGATTGAGCGACCTTCATGGCCCACAGGGCCACCGTGCCGCCCTGGATATCACCCTTGACGCTGATGCGGTCATTGCCGAACCGGGCGTTGATGTTATCCACCGGCATGACCTTGCCTTTATAGAGCAACCGGGCCTGCCCATCCGTGGTCTTGATGGTCGGCAAATCGGGTAGCTGCCCCTGCTGCGAGAATCTCTCGACGTCGATGGTGAACAGGGGGTGCAAGAGAAGCACATCCTTGATCTCGATTCGGCCGAGCAGGAGATACCAGAGCGAAAAACGCGCCACCAGACTATCAGCCTGTATCCTTACGGCGCCTGCGCTGGTGAAATCGACTTGGCCCAGCGTCACCCGCGGCCGGTTGAGCAGATCTATCTCGAAAGACTTGATGACCACCTTGCGGTGGAGTTTGGCCTCCAGGGTCTGTTGCGCCCTCTCCCGCAAGGCCTCCGGTCGCAGGTAGGCATGATAGACGCCCAGTCCTGCACCGATGAGCGCCAGGATAACAGCGGCGGCGATGAGGAGTTTCCTTGTGCGCGTCTTCATTTCGATACTTTCCTTAGATAGTACAGTTGACATATCCCAGGCAAGTGATAATACTCTGGCACGAAATGCCCATGCTTGAGCACAGCTCAAGGCCCATAACGGGTAAGCATGATTGGAAGAAAGGGGGGAAAACGATTCCCATGGCAAGCACGCGAACATATGGCTGTACCGCCATCTTGATGTTGCTGATCGTCCTGCTGGCCTCCCCGCTGGCGGCTCTCGAACCGCCCGTCGTAGAGCGTCTGGTACTCGCCAACGGCATGACCTTTCTCCTGCTGCCTCGTGAGAGCACCTCCATCTCGTTCGAGGTGCGCGTGAAAACCGGAAGCGTGGATGAACCCCGCGGCAAAACCGGACTGACGCACATGCTGGAGCATATGATGTTCAAAGGCACGCGCAGCATCGGCACACGGGACTACGAGCGGGAGAAACCGCTGCTGGACAAGATGGACCAGGTTGCGCTCAAGCTGCAGTCGGCCCGGGGCACCGAGCAGGAAGCCCTGAAGGCCGAGTTGACGCACCTTTCCCAACAGGCTTCCCTTTACCAGGTCCCGGGTGAATTCGACCGGATCTATGCCCGCGCCGGCGGTGTAGGCTTGAATGCCAGCACCTCGCCCGATCTGACCTCCTACCACGTAACCCTGCCCAGGGACCGGCTCGAGTTCTGGGCAATCATGGAAAGCCAGCGCATGCGGTATCCGGTTTTCCGCGAGTTCTATACCGAGCGGGAAGTGGTGCTCAGGGAACGCGCGCAGCGCGTCGATTCCAGCGACAAAGGCACCCTCTATGAACAATTCATTCTGCATGCCTTCCCAAGCTCCCCCTATCGCACGCCGGTCATCGGCTTTAGCGAGGATATCGAACGCCTGACGAGCGCGGACCTGAAGGCCTATTATCAGACCTTCTACCAACCCGAAAACACGTTCGTGGCCATCGTAGGCGGATTCGATCTCCAGCAGGCCGAACCCATCCTGAAGCGCTGTTTCGGCGCGCTCAAGCGCGGTCCGGCCACCCCGCGGCGGCCCGCGGGCGAAGCATCCCCTCGGATACAGGTGCGCCTGCATAGCTCTTCCCAAGAGGAACCTTTCATGCTCATGGGCTTTCACAAGCCCAAGGGCCCGATCGAGGTGAGCGCCTGCTTCGATATCATCGAAGAAATCCTGGCCGGCGCGCACGACTCACGCCTGGAAAAATCGCTCGTGAACAGCGGGCTGGCCTCGGATGTGGATGCCTATAACGGTTACCCCGGCAGCCGCTACGACAACCTGTTCCTGATCTCGGCCAGCCCCGTCAAAGGCCGCACCAATGCCGAACTCGAGCACGTACTCTGGCAGGAATTGGAGAAACTCAGCCGGGACGGCATCACCGCCGAGGAGCTCGCCAAGGCGGTGCGCACGGTCAAGAAGTCCGTGCTCTTGAACCTGGAAACCGATGCCGGGGCCGCAAGCCTCTTTTCGCTCTATGAGTCCCTGGCGGGAGACTACGGCTATATCTATAAAATCATCGATGTCATGGAAAAGCTCTCCCCGGAACAAGTCAGGGATTGCGCTCGTGCGTACCTGACACCTGAGAACGCCGTCATCGCCGTACTGGAGGAATAAACCATGCATGCCCATAAGGCCATTATCATACTTCTGTTTCTCATGGCCGGCTGCGCCGCCGTCCCGGACCCGCGCACGATCGCGGAGCAGCCCGTGACCACCACCATCCCGATCGCGCCCAAGCTGGGCTCGACCTATACCATGCCGGGCACGGGACTTATTCATGTCCTGATGCTCTTCCCCGGCGGCACCATTCTGGACCCGCGCGGCAAGGAAGGCGCCATGGAACTCCTGGCTTCCGGCATGCTCAAGGGCGGGTCCAAATCATTGACCCCGGAGCAGGTGGAAGAAACCCTGGGAAAGTATGCCATCGATATCTCGATTGCGCCGCAGCGTGAATATACCCTGGTGCGGTTGACCTGTCTGCCGGATGTCAGCGAAAAGGCCGTTTCCCTGCTCCTGGAGATCCTGACCGCCCCGCGCCTGGATGAGCGCCGCATCGAAATCGAACGCAAGATCTTTGCCGACAGCCTGAACCGTGATGAAGAAGACGCCACTACTATTGCCTTCGACACCTATCGCAGCCACTATTATCGTGGGGACCCGCGCGCCTACAAGCCGACGCAGGCGAGCATCCCGGTCATCACCATAGAGGACCTCAAGAGCCTGCACCAAAAGGTCTTTACCTATAAACCCATGCTGGGCATCATCGGCGCCCTGCCGGAGACCTTAAGCGACCAGCTCCATGAGGCCTTCACAACCACGTGGACGCCCAAACCCATCGGACCGGCGCTTGATCCTGAGTTCGGGACGTTCACCGCCACGGCCAAGGAACGGCAGGGCGTGCTCCTCCTGGCCCATTCCGCCCCGACCATGAGCGCCCCGGACTACGCCGCCTGCGTGGTGGCCGACCATCTGATCGGCTCGGGCGGCTTCAGCTCGCTGCTCGTCAAGGAGGTTCGCACCAAACAAGGACTGGCCTACTCCACCGACAGCTTCTATCAGGCCCGGCCGGGCTGGGGGGTCTTCGGCCTGATCGTGATCACCGGACCCAAAGATCTTGCCAAGGCCAAGTCCGCCGTGGATACGGTCATGGCGCGCATACGCCGCGGTTTTACGCCCGAGGATATCGCCTGGGCCAAACAGGCGGTCATGAACAGCCATGCCGTGCCCTACAATACACCCACGAAAATCATCATGCGCAGCATGGACCTGGCATTTTACGGCATTCCCGATGATTTCGACACCGCCTTCATCGCCCAGGTGGCGGCGCTCACGCCCGAGGCGGTGCAGGCCGCGGCGCTCACGCTGATCTCAGGCGCCTGGGTCGAGGTGCTCGTAAATTCTGAAACTAAAATCACGGAGAGTAAATAAGGATTCCCATCAGACACTATAAACGAGGGGGAAACGTTCAGCCCCGAGAATCCGTAAGGGCATCAGTTGTTCTTGAGCCATTTTGCCGCTTCACCGACCGAATCCTGGTCGAACTTGAAGCGGAAGCGTACAAACGGCCCCTTGGATGTAAAGTTCGCGCGTGAGAAATCCCGGTCATTGAACCCGGTCAGATTATAGCCCACACTGATCCAGGCATTTTCCACGACATCATAACCAATGGAGGCCCCTGAACAATAATCGAACTGGTCCGCATGCCAGGAGTGGAACAAGCTGCCATGCAGGCCGATATCCCAATCTTTGTTGATGTCATAGCGCCCTTCCGCGCCAAGAAAATCGGTATACCCGCGGTAGTCGTTTTCATAGATTGTTTCCCGCACGTACTTCGCGCCATAATGCACCGAAAGCTGAAGGTCTTTACGGGGGTGATAGTTGGCGATCACATTGTTGATAATCCGCCAGGACGAAAAATCGGTGCTGGTGCCGCCGCTCTGCTTATCGATGAGCAAATCAAGGCGGTCCAGCAGGATCCATTCGGTCTGGACAGGACGGTACACCAGGCCCAACCGCAGGTCGGCCGCGGTCGAATCGGTCCCGTCAGGGGCGGTGGCCGAGGTCTGGAACATTCGGGTGCGGCCCGACCAGGCCCAGCTGTCGTCGATCTCCTTGACCATGCCGCTCATCAGTCCCCATTTGTCTTCGCTTTCCGCCGTGCGCACCTCGGCGCGGCCGTCCCAGATCAAGTGCTTGACCTGATAGGTTGCCCCGCTGGAAACGGCGGTGAAGTCTTCATGACTGCCCGAGGCCGGGGCGACATTGGTGTTGAAGCGATAATTACCGGACGAGGCTATGGTATGACTGCGGTCCAGACCGGCGTCCATCTTCCAGGCCGAGTTTATCTGCCAGGTTTGCTTGAGTCCGGCCGTGGCGAAAACCTGTTGACTGTTCTCGTTAAATTGCCGTTCGAGGCCGCTGGTCAGGGATGCGCCCTGCCAGAGTCCGGAACGCAGTCCTACGCGGGAATTCTGGGTGCGGGCAAACTCGCCCCAGGTGAATTCCTGCGCGGCCAGCAAGGTCAGGCTCTGGGTGGCCTTATACTCGGCGCCCAGTACCAAACGGGTCGGGTAGTCGCTGTTCTCATTGTTTGCGATCGATTGGGCATAATCCAGGCTCAGGGACAGACGATCATTCAGGGTCGGAACTTTCGCTCCCATGATTACCTGGTTGGATTCATAATCGCTGCCGTCGTCCAGGTCGTCTTGGGCATGCAGAAAACCGACATAGGTGCTGCGTCGATTATCGAAATAATTCAGTCTTCCCTCGGCCACATCCCTGGTGGCATCGGTTTCAAGGTTGTACTGGCGATAGATGTTCCCCGTGGTATCCAGACCATCCTGAATATTATAGGCGCCTTCGGCACCCAATTTGCGGGTACCGGCCTCGCTGCCCGGCTGCTGCCCCAGCCCGAAGCCGCTCTCCTGTTCACGGTAATAGGCCTTTGCATCAATGGTTTTACTGCTGCGTGAGATTTCCGCCAAATAGGCATTGCCGCTGCGGTTTTCGTTTCCGTCGTCATAGTCGCTGGTGGCTAATTCGGCCCGCAGCTTGGTCGATTGATTCAGATTCACGGTGGTATCAACCCCGTAGAGATTGCTGTCGCGTTCCCCTTGCCCCTCATGGATATAACTGCCGCCGGCCTTCAGTTTATTGTCCAGCAGCTTAACCCCGGCGCGGCCGCCGTAGGTATAGTCTTCTTCGCCATCAGCCACGGTTTCATATTCCGCGATAATCATGATTGGATTCAGGTTCTCATCCCGGCTGTAAATCGGCTCCTTGAAGATAACGACGCCGGAATCATAATCGATGGAATAATCCGTGAAGCGGCTCATGGTGCGCGATGAAACCAGAATCTCACTCTGAAAGCGGTTGCGTACCTCGATGGTGATCTTTTCCGTGTTGGGCAGGATGCTCTTGCGGGAAAGCCGGTACATTCCGGAAGTGCCGTCCCCGGGGATTTCATCGCGCTGATAGACCTGTTCCGTCTGGCTGGCAAAGGCCTTGAGCTCGAAATCCCTGGTCTGCATTTCGGTCTTGAAACCGGTCATGCGCCGGCTGTAGCGCGAGAGTTCCGTGACGGTCAGATCGGTGTCATAGTCGCCGAACAGGGCATAAAACTGTTCCCGCTCGATCTTGATATACAACTTCTTGGCGCTGGCCGCGTCGTATTGCTGCAGGGAGGCATCGCCGTAGAGCGTATAGTAGGTGTCGGGATCGATGGCCTGGAACAATCCGTTGGTGCTGTCCGCCTTTGGCTTGTCGGAGTCGTAGGCCATGGTCAGGAGCCATTTGCCCTTTATCTGGCCCTTGGCAAAGAATGCCACCCGGCCGTTGTCGTAGAGATCCTCATCCGCCCGGGCGTTCTGCAGGTTCTCCATATTGCCGGAAACCGTATTGTAGCCTAAGGTGCCTTCCGCCAGGCCTACCAGGACCCAGTCGCGCATCTTGGGCTGCACATAGGTCTCGGCTTCCAGCGTAGCGTTGTTATAAGCGAGCACGACCCGGTAGAGGCCGCTGTTGGTGACCGGCTGGAACAACACCTCGCCGTCTCTGCTCATATGCACGTACGCATGCGTGCCTCCGGCCGGCGGCAGCACGGAAAGATTATCCAGCTGTTTCATCGGGCTTACTGTGCCTTCGCGAATTTCAAGATCCACTTCGGCGGGAATGGGGGTAGCGTCGGCATCCAAGATTTCAAGCTGCAGTTTGACCGGTGTCTTGCCATCGGCCACGTTACCATCCGCTGATTTGAGCCTAATGCCCGCGATTTCACCGCTGCGCCTTACGGTTATGCCCTGTTTGAAGCGGATGTTGCCGAAGGGATCGATGCCCTGCAACTGGACTACGTGTTCACCGCGCAGGCCGGAATCTACCCCGATGTAGCTATAAAGCGTCTTGCCCGCTTTTTCATCCTTCATGGTGAAACCGATGCGATCTGCCGCCACCTCCTTGTCGTCCAACAGCAGGCGCGGTTTCAACCGGGAATCAAGGCAGACGCGCACCATATTGACCGGGTTGGGGAGGATGTCGTTTTCGGCCGGGCTCAGTATCCCCACGGGCTCCGCGATGGTGATACCTTGCGCTGTTTTCGGCGCGGCCGCTCTGTCCGGGGTTTTCGCTAACGCCGGAGAAGGCGCAGCCTGCGGCAGGGCGGTTTCCGTGCGCTGTTCGTCGGCAGGTTCCGAAACAAAGGCTTCTTTCTGCTCCGTTGCGGCGCTTTCCATTGGCTCGGATGCCGGGTTAACGGCAGCTGATTCCATCTTGCGGCGGATATGAAAATCCGTGCGCCAAAGCCCGCCACCGCGGATTTCGACAAATTGCGAGAATGCCCGTCCCGCAAAACGGGTATTTTCCGTGCAGGCATAGGGCTCGTATCCTTCCGGCAGGCTGTCGACGTCCAATTGCACCACATGCAGACCGTCACGCACGCCCTCGAAATGGAACAGCCCGCGTTTATCGCTGATAACAAACGTGCCGTCCTCGAGATAGATGCGCACGCCCTCGACACCGTCCGACCCTTCCCCGGTTTTTTCGTTACAGGCCCCAGTCGTTACGCGGCCCATCAGGGTTGCGTGGGTTCGCATAAAATCATCCCTGATCGTTACCATGGCTTTGGCGGTATTGGATCGTATTCCGGCGGCAGTGGCCCAGGCACTGTTGACGGCCTGGCCGAGGCGTGTTCCCACCGTCACCTCAGTCACATACTCGATGGTGGCGCTGGCGCCGGCTGCCAGGGTGCCGATGCTGAAGGTCAATATGCGGCCATCGGCCGTAATGTTTGGATCGCGGGCCGGCACGCCGTCGATCCTGATCGATCCGCCTCTGAGCCTGAATCCGATCGGCATTTTGTCGAACACTTTAACCCCGGTGGCGGCTACCAGGGGGTCGACATTGGTCACGGTCAACCGGTAGGGAATGAAATCACCGTGTCCGGCGAACTCCTTGCCGGCGCTTTTCTGGAGCCAGAGCGTCGATGAGTACGGGTCAATCGGGATATCGATGCGCACGGCCGGGCCGGCATTGATGACAAAGACCTCGCCACGCGAGCCGGGGATGATGGTAAAAGGCCAGCCGGGCAGGGCTTGAAGGGTGGAGGTCTCAACCGTGCTGGGCGCGCCGTAACCAGCGGGCGGCGTGATCAGATAACGATAGCTGCCGGGCAACAGGAAGGGGAACCGGTATTCCCCGGCCGGGAAGGTATACACCCGCCCGCTGCTGTCGGTGACGGTGGCACCGCTGATGATGGTTGAGGGAAAAATGCTGACCCCATCATCGCCATACACCGTAGCCTCCCCGCCGGAAGCGGTCTGGATGGTAATAGTGGCGCCGCTCACCGGCTTGCCGGTGCTGGAGTCGAACACGATGCCGCAGGGATCGACCATCGTGATATCGGTCGAGGCATCGCTGCCATCCACGCAATCGACGTAATGGGCGGTGACATTATCCTCGGTGTTGATGGACAACATGCCATTATAAGAGACCACCGGGCCGCTGGGGCTGACGGTAGGTATGTAGCCGGCGAACACGCCGGTGTTAGGGCCGGTCTCGGTCAAACGGATCACTTCTGTATCACTGTTGGCGGAATTGCTGAACGTCACGAGCACCGTCTCGGCCTGGGTGGCATCCAGATTCTGATCCCTATCGGTCACGCTGATGAAGAGCGGGTCCCCCTGATGAAGCTGGGTGGCGGCGCTCAGCGGCACCGGCTGGTTCAAATCGATGGGTGTCGCACTGCCCACCTGAGCCGGGGCCGGAAGATTAACGAAAGGGCCCGTATTGCCGCCTGACTGATAGGCCGCCTCGACGATATTGACATGATCGACCCCCGCGCCCAACGGGGCATAGTTGAACATCTCCACGACCGAGGCCGTGCGGTTCACGACGGTGACCGTCACGCTCGATGATGCCGTGGCAATATCCGGCGATGAAAACCGGGCGCTGCTGACGATCTGGTTTCCCTGGTTGGCGTTGCCCACCGTCGCCCGGTACAGGATCAGGATGGATTTCCCAGCCGCAATGGCCCCGCCCGCTATGTTGGTGGCGCCGGTCCCGGCATTGATATCCAGCGTGGGCTGGTCATACGCGGCCTCGTCGGCGTCCGCCGCCAGAGTCAGATATGACGCGGTTCCGGCTTCGTCGACATAGGTGATGTCCTTTGCTCCGCTGTATACTCCCGCATTAAGGGTGACATAGTTCGTCGCCAAGGTATCGCTGACAACGCAATTCGTCACGGTTCCCAATCCGGTATTGGCGGTGACGGTGAGGTATTCGAGCATATCCCCCGGCTTGGCCGTGACACCCGAGGCGTAGTAGCTCTCGCCATGATACAGATAGGACGACCCGCTGCCGTTGGGCGTGGTGATATTGCGTACGTACTGGGTAAAACTCGCCTGGGCCATGCCGAAGGTATTGGTGAGAGCACCGGATGTTGTTGCTGCACCGGCTGCAGTGGCGGAGGTGGCGCTCAGGGTGACGCTCACGCTCACATCGCTATCGGCAACCATGATCGTTCCGGCGGTGACGTTGACGCCAACAATCTTCTGTTCGGCGATTGTCACCCCTACACCGGGAGTTGACCCCAGCGCAGCGTTCAGGGTTATGCTGGAGGTGTCTTCACCGTTGTCGCTGAGAGCGATCACGGTGCGGGTTTCATGGTTGATGATCACCGTGTCGCCCACCTCGATGCCGTTGACGCTGTTGTCGGCCAGGCCATCGCTGGGGACGACAATTACTGTGGCCGTGCTTCCTTCGGTTGCCGCCGTGGCGCCCAGAACTATGCTGTTAACAACCGCTGTGGCGGTGGCGCCGCTGGTGTTGGTGGAGCCGGCTACAGCCGTGCTCAGCGAGTACGTGTCGAGGCCGTTGGATTGCGCGCTGATAGCGAAACTGTCGGTCAGACTCGTCCCGGCACCGGCGTACAAGGCGCTTTGTGCCGACCCCGGCACAATGTCCGGTGCTGTCGCCACCAGGCCTACGGTAATGGTGACACTGGCCGTGGCGGTCTTGGTTGTGGTCCCGTCGAAATAGGACAATTCCGCTTGGGCGATGATCTGTGTGTTGGCCGCCACGGTGGCCCAGGCATTGGTTGGAGATGCAGTGAGGATGAAGGTTAGGCAAAACATGATAAAACCTGCTGCCATGACCTGCTTCATGTTTGCTTCCTTCACTTCCTCTGCAAACGCAGCAACCCGGCAATCCTTTGCCGGGTTTACTTAGGCGGCCTTGGAGTCAGGCCGCCCTATTCTTCTTACGATCAGTTTACCGTGACCCGGAAAAACAGCTGGACGGCGCTGCCAGCCCCCGGTGTCAGGGTACCGATCGTGTAGGTGGCGGTGCTGCCGGTGGTGACATTGAAATCATAGCCGTCATCGCCCGCATCGGCGTCGGTGAGTACCGTCCCAGCGTCGCCATAATCGACCGCGGCGCCGGTGGCCCGCCTGGCGCTCCCTGCGACGTAAGTGGTATATGCCGGTTGTGCATCGGTCAGCACCACAGCGGTGGCATTGCTGCTCCCGCCGTTGGTTACCGTGATACGGTAGTAGATCGTGGCGGCCGGCGCAAAGGTCATCGTGTTGAGGCCGGTCCAGTTTGTGCCGTCGGAGGACACTTCCTTGGTTACCGTGATGCTGGCTACGTTTACGGTGGTGACGGTCTGGTCGGTTGCGTCGGCGCCGCTGCCGTCGGCGGTGGTGGTCACGGTAATGGTCTGATTGGCGGCCGCCGAGACCGTACCCGGGTCAACCGTCATGGTAAAGGTCTTGCGTTCATAGATGAGGTCGCCGGCGGAAACGTCGGTGGTCAGATTTGTCGTTAAGACAATGGTGGAGGTGCCGCCGACCGTGCCGCCGTTGTCGGTAACGGAATCGACGGTGTAGGCGTTGCCGCCAATGACCACGGTGGCGCCGTCTTCGATGCCGTTGATCGAGGCATCGCTGGCGGCATCATTGGGCACGGTGATCGTAGCGTTGCCGCTGGCCACCGCCGCCGCCGCCGTAGTAGCGCCCAGGATGATGCTGGGCGTCGGGTCGGTGACGGCCGTTGATTCGCTGATACCGGCGGACTCAGAGTCGATATTGGTGCTCAGGGTATAGGTGTCGGGACCGTTGGCATTGGAAGTTATGGTGTAGTTGTAGACGGCGTTCGTAGCGGGATCGGTGGATTGGTCGATTGGCGCGCTCAGCGTGGGGGCGGCGGCCACCAGGGACACGGTGATATCGATAGAATCTGTCACCTCAGGCATCGCGCTGCCCGCCGTATCATCGTAATTGACCGTGACGGTATTGCGGATCACGGTGTTGGACGCCGTACTGGCCTGGACTGTTTGCGGTACGAAAAGTACCAGAAAAGCCAGCAGAAGGAATCCACTGGCCAACACCCTAAAAACTTTCGTACTGGTGAAGAGATATGTCTCATCCATGGCCATTCTCCCTTAAATTATTTTACTCGTACTTGAAAACCAACCTGACCACTTCCGTGTGCAGGTATCGTGCTTGTTGTCCAGCGGATATGGGTGTATTGTTCGGGCGAGGCGGTCCGCTTTTCAACCTTGCCGCCCGGCAATTCAACCTCATAGGTCAACAGCGAGGGCTTCTTAAAGGTCTTGCCGCCGTCGATGGAAAAGGTTACTTCCGCGCCTTCGCCGTAGGCGCTGCCGGCAAGATACACGGTCCCTTTCGGGATCGGGTCGTCCAGGACGGCGTTGGTGGCAGCTTCGTCCCCGGAATTGACGTAGCTCAGGGTATAGAAGATCACTACGCCCGGTTCGACCTTGTCGGCCTTGACCCGCTTGGTCTCCTTGTCGATCGTGACCTCTTTTTCCGCTTGCATGCTGATAGAAAGCTGCGATTTGGCCGAAGCCCCGGTCGCCAGCAGGAGCGCAAGCAATGTCATCAGCACTACGGGTATTCTTATTCCCACTTCCTTTCCCCTTTATTCATTATTATAATATTGTATTATCGATCTGTTTTTTAAATAAGTTTAGTAAAAGTGTGAAATATACATTGCCAGTGTAACCAGGTGTATCGTCCGCTCTGATGGTGGCGTCAAAGGTCTATTTCGGTTCTCGCTCCTACTTGCTTGAATACAATGGGTTTATGGAGCGTTACTTAACGCGCACTTGAAAACCGGCCCTACCACTGCTCTTAGCCGGAACAACGCCGATCGTCCAGCGGATATGGGTATATTTCTCGGATGGAACCACCCGTTTTTCGATCTTGCCATTCGGCAGCACGACCTCATAGGTGAGATAAGAGGGATTTTTGAAGGTCTTACCGCCGTCGATGGAAAAGGTTATTTCCGCGCCTTCGCCAAAGGCGCTGCCGCTGAGATACACCGTCCCATGCGGGATTGGATCGTTCAGGATTGCATTGGTGGCCGCTTCGTCACCGGAATTGACGTAATCCAAGGTAAAGAAAATCACGTCGCCCGGCACGACCGCTTCGGCCGCGACCCTCTTGGTCACATTGTTTACCGTGATCTCCTTCTCGGCTTTCATGCTCATGGAAAGAAGTGCCTTGGCCGAACCCTCGGCCGGCAGCAGGAGCGAAAGCCACATGATAAGTAGCAGATATTTTCGCACTCCTCCCCCTTCTGATTCCATATCCTATTATAACCCGGCACTGAATTCAAGCAACTGTCTATTTGATACGTGCCTTATAATAAATGGAAAAATTGGCCCCATCGGCATTCATGGTGCCAGCCATGGGGATCTTCCAGTTCGTGACATTGCCGTCGTACCCGGCCGGCGCTTCTCCCCCGCCCGATACCGGCGTATAGGTCCAAGTCGAACCGTTGTCAGCGGAATAGACCGGTGTGCCGAGCGTGAGGCCGGAGGCGGGGGTACCTTGCGTGAGATTGAAGGGAACGCCTGAGCCATAGCCGTCCAGGCTCCATGCGACATAGCGGCTGAGTTGATTCGTTACCTCCACGCTGACGGCTGGCCCGGCGCCGGAATTGGTCACCTGGACCGTATAGGTGACAACCTCTCCAGACTCAGCGCTGGGATTGGGGTTGGCCGATGTGATGACGGTCAGGGAGGGTGGCTTGCAATCGCCGATGGCAAAGTCGCCGAAGGCGGTCACACCGCTGACCGAAGCGCTGGTACCGCTGGGCGTGCCGGAGTTGGTAAGCGTGCTCCAGGTGCCCCCCGTATAATTCTGGGCAATGAAGTTGGCGGACACGGCGCCGCCATCCACGTCGCTGCCATTGCCATAATTGAAGGTCACGCCGTAACTGGTAAACACGATGGTGTCATTCGCCAAGGTCCAGCAGTGATTCACGCTCTTGGTCGAATCAATCAGGGAGCTGGCGATATTGGAGCTGTCGGATCCCGTCACCGAGACGGTTACATTACCAGGAGTACTGATACCGGAGAACGTTAGCTCCACTGGGTCATAGAGCGAGGCGTCGCCGATGGGGAATGTAAAAGACGGCGAACCGCTCGTGAAGGCCCTCTGCACATTGCCGTAGACGTACTTGCTCGTACTTGCCTCCGAAACGCTGGCGGTCGTCGGCAGGTTGAGAGAATAGGAACTGGTGGTGATCTTGCCGCTCGCGAAAGTCAGTGTGCCGTTCACGGTACTGTTTATCCCAAGCGTCAAGCCGCCGGCATTGTTGAGCGTCAGGTTATTGAAGGTCGTAGTACTTGTACCGCCGAGCGTCTGCGTGGATGAGCCGCCAAACGTGACCGTACCCGAGCCGGGCGTAAACGTAGCGCCGTTGTTGGTCCAGTCACCGGCGATGTTTATATTCGCGCCGGCGGTGAAGGTTCCGGCCGTCAACGTAGCGCCCCCGCCTATAGTCAGGGTGTCGGGTGCGGTAAAGTTGCCGGTCGCCAAAGTCAGGTTGTTGAGCGTGAGTGAGGTGGTGCTGCCACCGACGCTCAGGGTTTGGCCGGCGGTTTTACTCAGCACGACATTGTAAAATGTTTGCGAAGCCGCCGTGCCATTGATTGACTGGCCGCCTGTGCCGTCGAACGTAACCGTACCGGTGCCGGGCGTAAACGTAGCGTCGTTGTTCGTCCAGTCGCCGCTGACGGTCAAGGTATTGGAACCGGAGACGGTCAGTGTTGCGCCTGAGCTGATGGTAATGCTGTTGCAGACTGCTGCTGCGCCGATCGTCGGTTGATAACCACCGGCCGCAATAATAACATCGGTTGATGACGTAGGTACGTCGCCGCACCAGTTAGCCGCATCATGCCAATCGGTGCTGGTTGTGCCCCACCATGTACCTGCGGTACATGTCGAGGGGACATTGATAATGCCGGTTGAAGTGGACGTAAAATACGTGTCATTTTTATTTGTTGCACTGGAAGCGGTACTCCCCCAACTTCCAGCCACTTGGTCAACGCCGCCCAGTCTTAGCGTTGCCGCGGTATGCGTGTAAGAACCCAAGTTTAGCTTTGCGCCGCTATTGATGGCCAGGCCATAGGTGACGGTTTTTGCCTGACCTGGTGTTACCGTGCCGCTGTTAATAATTACCCCGCCGGTTCCGGGAAAGTCTGTCCATACCGAGGGTGAGTCCGGGGAGAGGTCTTGGTCAATGTACAGCGTGGAATTTGTACCATAGTTGAGGGTTCCGGTGACGGTACAATTCGATCCGGCATTCGCCATGGTAAGGGTACCGTTCACCGTTGTTGTCCCGGCAGGGATTGTTTTCACGGCACCGCCGCTGAACTTAAGGTTGTAGTAGGTCGTAGGATAAACGTTCTGGGTGCCGGCATAGTTATAGTGAACCGTATTTCCGCTCGCTGTTGCAGCAAGCGTGGCAATACCGACCGTGCCGGTAAATCCGATATTGAGGGTACCGGTCGCACTATTCGTAAGCCCGCCCGTACCGGCCAGGGCGCTGGTAACACTCAAAGTGCCGTTGTTTGTCAACGTAACACCGGTTACCGTTACGCTTGGAATTGAAAGCGTTCCGCTCAATGCCTGACTGTTGGTGCTGAAGGTATGCACCCCTGTGCCGGCGGTAAAGGTGCCGCTGTTGGTGATACCGCCTGTGAATGTCGGGGTAATCGCCCCACTCTCGGTCCAGCTTGCACCGGCATTTATGGTTACCAACCCGGTAAAGGTCTTGGTAGGGTTTGTGGCCGAAGAAAAAGCCAAGGTGCCCGACGATCCGCCGCCAACCGTGGTCGTGCCCGTCACACTCAAGGTATATGCGCCAACGGTGAGGCTGGTACCATTGCCCGTTGAAAGGTTGCCGGTTATCGCTACATTGGCCGCGGTGGTTGTCGTTACTGTTCCGCCCACGGTCAAATTACCTTCAATGGTTGTTATACTTGCTGACAGGACATCCGTTCCGCTGCCGGAAAGGGTCAGATGATAGTAATTACCGGCAAGTTGCGGAATAGTTTGTGAAGCGCCGCTAAAATTAACCGTGAGATAGGTGCCGGGTGTAAATGTCGTACCGGGGCCGGTCAATGTTCCGCCGATCGATAATGTCGCCGCCGCGGTGCTGCTGACAATTATTCCGCTCGAAAAATCAACATCTCCACTAACGCTGAGGTCGCCGCCGGTAAAATTGAGCCGGCTTGATGAGCCTTCAAATGTTATACTATAACATGCCATGCCGGCGGCTGATATGGTAGGCCAGTAAGTAACACCAGAATCTGGAATTGTAACATCAGTTGACGGAGTGGGCACGCCGCCACACCAGTTGGATGCCGTATTCCAATCACTGCTGGTTGTGCCCAGCCAGGTGCCGTGTACACAT
Source organism: Syntrophaceae bacterium (assembly GCA_039680665.1). Classification (GTDB taxonomy): domain Bacteria; phylum Desulfobacterota; class Desulfomonilia; order UBA1062; family UBA1062; genus JAKQBR01. The sequence continues at coordinate 29,936 of JBDKSM010000083.1, forward strand.
GCAAGCACAGTTACATAACCGGTGGAAGATGCAAAGTAGGTATCGTTTATATTGATGGCGGAGGAACTAGAGGATCCCCACGTTCCACCAGACTGGTCAATTCCATTAAGATACAGGTGTGATACCGAGTAATCAGTGCCGGTGGCCAGGGCGGCTTGTGTTCCGCTGCTTATGGATAATGATCCCGAAATTGTTGTGTGTGAGGAAATTGTCTTTGTGCCTGAGCCCGCTAACGTAAGGTCGTTAAACGGACTGGCGCTGCTTCCGCCTATTGCCTGCGCTGTTCCGTTTAACGTTACCGTGCCCTTGCCAAGCTTAATTGTGCCGCCGTTGTTCGTCCAGTCGCCGGCGACGTTTGTGTTCGCGCCGGCGGTGAAGGTGCCGGCCGTCAACGTAATGCCCCCGCCTATAGTCAGGGTGGCGGGCGCGGTGAAGTCGCCCGTTGTCAAAGTCAGGTTGTTGAGCGTGAGCGCGGTGGTGCTGCCACCGACGCTCAGGGTGGTCCCCGCCGTCTTAGCGAGGATCACATGGTTAAATGTTTGCGAAGCCGCCGTGCCACCAATCGCCTGCGCCCCGCTGCCGTTAAACGTAAGCGTGCCCGTGCCATACGTAAACGTCCCGCCGTTGTTCGTCCAGTCACCACCTACATTATGCGTGTAAAACCCGGCGGTAAACGCAGTGCCGCTTCCTAAGATAACCGTGCCGCCGATTGTCAACCCAACCACGGCTGATGTAGATACGGTGCCGCTCAAGGTCAGGTTGCCGCTTATGGCAGTCGTGCCGGTCTGCAAAACGTTAGTTCCGCTGCCGCTTAAAGTGAGATGGTAATAATTATTTGAATGTATCGTCTGAGCCGCGCCGCTATAGTTTACCGTATTGCCGATATTGGTGGCCGTAAGCGTTGTAATACCGGATGTTCCACCGATATTAAGCGTTGCGCTGGCTGCTTGTGTCAATCCGCCCGTGCCTGATAGCGCGGTGCTTACCGTTAAGGTATTGTTATTGGTTAACGTAACACCGGTAACCGTTACGCTCGGAATGGAGAATGTTCCGGAAAGCGCCTGGCTGTTGGTGGTAAAAGATTGAATTCCTGATCCGGCAGTGCACGTGCCGTTGTTCGTTATGCCACCCCGGAACTCAATGGCCGAATTTCCTGAATTATTCCAAGTACCGCCCGCGGCAATGGTCACTAAACCGGTAAACAATTTGGCGCCTGTGGCGGAAGAAATCACCAAACTGCCATTTGTTCCCCCGCCCACGGTGGTCGTGCCCGTCACCGACAAAGCATAACCCGCGGCCGTGAAAGTGGTGCCGTCTCCAATGGAGAGATTGCCGCTGATGGTAGTCGCGATGCCGGTGCTGATAGTCGCACTGCCACTTGTGCTTACGTTATAGAAAGTGGTGCTCCCGCTGCCCCCTATTGTTTGGGAGGCACCGCCAAACGTAACCGTGCTTGTGCTGGGCGTAAACGTCCCGCCATTGTTCGTCCAGTTGCCGCTTACGGTCAAGCCGTATGCTCCGTCCATGGTTAACGTGGCGCCGGAATTGATGGTTATATTATTACACTCTCCACCGGCCGAGCCGATATGTGGCGCATAGGTAGTACCGGATGGGATAGTAACATCGGTTGATGAAGTAGGCACCGTGCTGTTGCACCAGTTTCCGGCCGTGTTCCAATTCGTGCTGACTGCGCCCAGCCAGGTGCCGGCAGTACAGGGCGTCGTGGCAACACTTAAAATGCCTGATGTCGTGGAACCGAAATACGTAGAGTTTTTATTGGTGGCACTTGATCCGCTCCCCCCCCATGTACCGGCGACTTGCCCAACGCTTGCTAGTGTGAGGGTATTGGCCGTTGAAGTGGAGCTGTTGGGCAGGAGGGCGACGGCCGATCCGCTGATATCCAGATTTCCCGATATGGTGGTGGCCGCGGAAAAGGTCTTGTTGCCCGAGCCGCTGAGGCTCAGGTTGTAATAGGTTTTCGTGGCCACGGTCTGCGCCCCGGACATGCTGAACTTCAGCGTGCCCGTGCCGGCGTTGAGCGTTCCCCAGGGGAATGAAGCCGCCGTGCAATTATAGGTGCCGGAATTGAGATTCAGCGTGGTGGCCGTTGCAATGGTATACGCGCCGTCGTTAAACACACTGCCGCTGGTGACATCGGCGATGGTCAGAGTAGTGATGGTTGGCGCTGCAGCAGGGGTTACGCCGGCCGTATTATTAATTTTGACGATATGATAGGTATAGCCTGCAAAAGTTTGGGCTGAAGATCCATTATAGTTTATCGTTCCAGGGCCTGCTGAAAATACAGATGCTCCAGACCCGAGGTTCCCCGCAATGTTGAGCGTCCCGCTGGTGCTGCCGGGAAATTGAACCCAAGCCGTAAGAGAACCTGAAAACGTAAGGTCACCGGCGATAGTGACCGTGCCGCCATCATAAATACGTAAAGCAGGGATACATCCAGAAGCACCGATAAGGCTAATGCTGGCGGCCTTTAATGTACCGTATACATTAATAAACTTAGAACCTTGACCGGCGGTGGTGGCAATGCTCCCGGAAACATCAAGCGTACACGAAGCGTTTATCGTAAGATTAACAACCGTGGAAACGGGCGAGGCATAACTTATGCTGGCGCACGCGGCATCGGCCGTCACGGTGACCGTAATACCAGTATTAATGGTAACGGTATCGCCAGCAACCGGAACCGACGATCCACCCCATGTCGCGGTGCTATTCCAGTTTCCGGTCACCGAGGCGGTGCGCGCCGCCGCGTAGGCATTTTCGCTGGACGCCAACAGCCAGAAGAGCGATAAGAAAAGCACGCCTATCAAAAAATGATCGCTCTTTTTTATTGCATTTTCCATATAATATCTCTTCGGAATAGTTACTGATATTTTTAATTAATATGGTTATCCCCACCCTCCTGACCGGTGTCAAGCCTTACCACCACCGTTGGCAAGAAGGGAAACCCGGTATGCATGTGTCGAATGAACCAATTGTTGGGAGGCTGCCGCGAGGCCGGGCTGGAATCAGGCAATAAGCGTCAGGCGCTTGAGCTCGGCGGTGAGCTTGGTCTTCTCGATCGGTTTATACAGATAGGCATCGGCCCCGCCGCGGTAATAGGCCTCGAACACGATGCTGGGGTTGTCGATGTTGGTGACGATGATGATTTTGGCGCTGTCGGGTTTTAGGATCCCCATTTCGCGTTCCATGCGCCGTATGATCATGAGGGCTTGAATGCCGTCGACATGTGGCATCATGACGTCCAGACAGATGAGGTCATAGGGGTGACCCTGTTCCCAGGCCATGGAGAAGGCCTTGATGGCGTCCTCGCCGTTGGAGCCCAGCTCGCAGTCGCCGTACGGTTCGAGTAACCTCTCCAAGGCCAGTCGGCTGGTCTTGCTGTCATCGACAATAAGTATCCTCTTTCGGGCATGATCAGTGGGCATATCGTCCTTATCGGCCCCGCGCGGATAAATTTATACGCTTTTCATCTTTCCACGTCTTCCGGTTGCCCAAGATCGGGCGTTCGTGCCTCTTCTTCCCTTCACCGGGAGATCGGCCGCCGCCGGGCCATCACGCACAGCGGGGCATGGTTGGACGTGAACACCGGCGGGTCCCGCCTGAGAATGGCGGCGATCACCTTCTCACGCTTGAATTCCTTGTCCAGAAACTGCCGGACAACGCCTCGTTCCCAGCCTTGGGGGTGGATAAAGCCTTTATAGAGGCTCAAGTCTGCTTCTGAAAAATCGAAGGTCTCCAGTGAGAGCGCCTCGGGGCTGGCCGCCGGTAGGTTGAAGACGGCCAGGTTCAGATAGTCCAGCAGATGGGCGTTTTCCCGGACAAACGCCATGGTCCTGCGGGCGCTGGCTAGGTTTTCGGCCGGAGTTCCGAACAGGAAATAGGCATAGGTGGCGATGCCGGAGTCCTTCAGGTTAGTCAACGCCCGGCGCACCTCCTCCAGATGGATGCCCTTGTCAAGGGCCTCCAGGACGGCCTGATCGCCTGACTCCAGCCCCAGCTGCAGCATGACGCAGCCCGCACGCTTGAGGGCCCGGCAGAAATCAGGATCGGCCAGCTCGCTGCCTACGCGGGCGAAACCGTACCAGGCCAGCGGCAACGGATGTTCGGCTATGGTCCTCAAGAGCGCCGGGCTTACCGCATTGTCGAGCAGATGGATCAGGATGGGGTCACTCTGCTCGATCAGCGTCTGGAGCTCTTGGATGACCTGCCGGGGCGGCCGGCCGGCATAGCCGGTCTTTTCAAAGCGTTCCGGACAGAAGGTGCAGCGGTTCCAGTAGCATCCCGAGGACGCGCTGTAGGGTAGTATCCGTCCGGGCGCCAGATAAGGTGATGCGAACAGGGAGGTATAGTCCGGCGGGCCGGGCTCCGTACGGGGTACGGCGCCGGCCAGACGAACGAGGCGCTCCTCGCCGGGACCTGCCACCAGCTCATCCACCAGCCCTTCAAAGGCTGGCAGCTTCTCAGGTCTGCTCATCCAGGATGTTACAAGGCTGCCGCCCAGCACGATGTGTATCCGGGGTGCGAGGCGTCTCACCAGCCCCATCATGGCAAAGGTACTCAGTGCCTGGCTTAGGTAATTAAGCGAGAAACCGATGAGGTGCGGCCCTTCTTGATCGAGCACTTCGAAGAGCCGCCGGCTGAAATAAGCATAGAAGGGATTACGTTCAGGCTGCTCGGCGGCGCGTACCAGGTCGCGGCTGCGCACAGGGCTCAAATCGGAGTCCTGATAATCAGCCAGGCTCATGGAGGCTCCCGCGGTACCGGCCGCGGCATCCAATACCCGATTGAGGTCGGAAACGGCGCGTGTGTAGCGGGCATGATCGGCATAACCGGACCACTGGCTGAGCAGGTGTATATGGCGTTTGTAGTTGCGCTCTGCGCGTCTGGTCCAAGTATCCTGAACCGCGGCGACGTCTCCGTTGCGGTTGAGCAGGATCTCTCGGTTGGCATCGATCATAGTGCAGTCGATGCCATGGAGCTTCAGGCTCCCGGCCAGCCGCGCCAATCCGGCGGGGGGTTCGCTCGGCTTGGATACGGGGGGATGGATCAGTACTATGCCCATAGCCCCTTCAATCAGGTTCATGCCTGCTTGTCAATGCGCTTATACTCGCGCCGAAGGCCTGCCAACATATGATTTTCCTTTGTAATTCGGCGCAAAGGATTCGCGGCCGTGACCCTGCGTGTGAAATCGGACTTGCTTTGAGCCGTGCAGGATGTATTATAGCATATGTTTGCACTGTCATGCGGGAGGTGCCATGGCAATCTTTCAGGGCATTGAAGAGCGTCGCAAGGACCCGCGCCGCGGGGTTCGCATTCTCACGCTGGTGAAGATCGGGTCGAACCTCTACGGCCGCGGATATACCAAGGACATCAGCATATCAGGAATCTGCCTGGAATCATTGAGCATCTTCAAGCTCATCCGTCCGGCGCGGGCTTACGATCTCAAGGGCTTGAGCGCGTCGGTGCGCGCGACCAACCCTTCCCTGGCCTTGCAGGGCAAGGTGGTGCGAGTGGACCCCTATAAGGGCGAGACCGGCATCGCCGTCATCGAGGTCCTGGAAGGGGCTGTCTGGCATGAGCTCTGCGACGGCCTCCACCCGGATTGAAGGACGCCTCCATCCCGGGTGAAGGCCACGGACTATCCAAGGTCTTGACTCCACCCCGCGTTAAGCTCACCGCAAAAACCGCAGAGAGACGCCTGAGCATCGATAAGCTCTACTTCAAGATAATACCGGTTTACGTCGATACAAAGGAGCATGAACATTGCCTCCGGCGTGCGAAAGACCTTCAATTTCCTTGCCGAAAAGGTGTGCTTCACTTTCGCGGTGGCATTCTTTTCCGTCCAGGGCGCCGTTTCCGCCTTGATGGGCCTGTTCTACATCTGGGCGACGGCTGACCGCTCCAGCACGTTCTCTCTGCACGGTGCATTCATCCTCTGCGCGGCCTTGTTGGTTGTAGCCGCCTTGAGTCATTTTCTCTTTTTCGGTCTTGGACGCTTGTGGGGACATCGCTGGGAACTCAACCGCCTGCGCATATTGAACGACCAGCTTGAAGGGCTTTCCATTCCCGTGATCATATCCACACCGGAGCTGGCTCAAATTACCCGGGCCTTGGAGCGCCTCCCTTCCGACAACACCAAGATGGCGGCCATACATTCCCTCTCGGTCGCGCTGGCCGGTTTTGCCTATGCCGCCATATCCGGCAGTATGCAAAATGTTCTATCGGTCTTAAGCGGCGGTCTCATCGCCTGCGTGCTCTATCTCATCTTCACCTTCCTCATAACCGAGATGATCACCACCGAGGTCAGGCGTGACGCCCGGTGGCTCTTGGCCATGCGCGAAGAGTGGAGCTGGTATGATTACGCCGTCTCCTTAAAAGTAAAATTCTCCTTCATCATCATATTGACCCTGATCAGCGTCATCATCACCTACGGTATCGCCTCCAGCCCGGTGATACATTCCCGGCTCGCCGTGATCCTGGTCTTCACCGGCATGATCCTGTTCGCGGGGCTGTGCCTGTGCATGCTGATCTTCATCTCCATACGCGACAACCTGAAGGAGATCCGCCAGACAGCCACTGATCTCTCCGACAGTCATAGCGCGCAGTTTCTCTCCGGCAGCATCGATAAGGAATTCATCGAGACCTCCTCCGGCCTCTATCATGCCTCCTTGAAGATCATCGAGTATCGCGACAAACTCCAGACCCTCAATGTGGAGCTGGAGGAGAAGGTGCAGGAACGCACGGCCGAGATCAAGCTGTTGTCGATCACCGATTCCCTGACCGGGTGTTTCAACCGGGGCTACCTGACCGAGAATCTGGTCAAGGAGATCAAAAAGGCCCGCCGCTATGGGCACCCCCTGTCCATCGTCATGTGCGACCTCGATCATTTCAAGCTCGTCAACGACACCTATGGGCATCAGGCCGGCGACCAGGTCCTGCGCGAGTTCGTGGCCTGCATCAAGGGGCTGTACCGCAACGACCTGGACTGGCTGGCGCGCTATGGCGGCGAGGAATTCCTGATCGTGCTGCCCGAGACCGGATGCCAGGGCGCCGAACGCATGGCCGAGCGCGTGCGCCGCAGCATCGCCGAGCGAATCATCTCAGTGAGCCTCAGCGATATCACCATCACGGCCAGCTTCGGGGTCACCGGATTGGACGCCGCCACGCCCGAGGAGAAGCTCGATCCCGAGGCCATGATCACCCAGGCGGATTTCAACCTCTACCAGGCCAAACAGGAAGGCCGCAACCGCGTCGTCACCCACGCGCTCTAGGGTTTAAGCGCCTTTAGTGGATGATCAGCCAGCGATACTCCCGGATATGGTCCAGGAGCTCGAAGATGATCTCCTGGGCCTCGTTGGCCATAGCCCGCTGATTGAAGATGAAGCGCATGCCCGGCGACTTCTTGACCCCCACCAGGTCCAGGAGTGAACCGCTGATGGTGTGGCGCTTGAAGGCGCGCGCCACGGACAAAAGGTGATCAAAGCGGATGGTGAACTCCGAGTGGCCGACCAGGCGTATCTCGCGCGGCCATCCATCCAGATTTAAGCCCTTGGCCAGGAAATCCATGTCATCGGGGATGATGGGATCACTGGAGTGCTCGGCGATAAAGACCGGGATCTTGCGCATACAGAGCGCCTCCACCAGGTGGATGGCCCCGATGTTGAGATTGAAATGCAGGCTGGCCGGAATCTTGAGATCGTAGGCCTCGACCACCCGCGCCGCATCCTGGGGCAGGTCGGCGGGGTCCAGATCCGTCCAGGTGTCGAGGTCGCCGATGATCTCGTTTAGGATGAGAAGATCGATCCCGGAGACGGTATGCACCATCTCATGGATATCGGCCTGGACGGCGGTGACGATCTCATTCCAGGGTTTCAGTCTGCGGCGTTGCCGTCCCAGCAGCGAGCGTGAGAGGTCCACCATGTAGACCCGGCGCACGTACTCGGCATAGGAGTCCAGCAGACCGTACATCAGGCTGCCGTAGCCGCCGCCCGCCTCCATGACGCGCGCCCCCTTTTTCAGGAGGCCCTTCTTCACCAAAAGTTCGCCGATCAGGGCGCCGTAAGGCCGCGGTTCCTTCAGACAGACCATATAGGGCGATTCCAGAGATGAGAAAGACTCGCAGATCGTATACTCCTGCATAAGATCGATCGGCGCGCGTACGTGAAACCCGCGGGTGGTATTGAGCGATGCCATGACGCAGCTATAACCCAAATCCGAAAGACTGTATAGTGGCTTCCTCTCGGCCGTGAGCATCAAGATTTCGCCCCGGTTGATGTACCTGGGGATTTATGTTAGATGATGCCCAACAAAATGACGGGGGGGTATTGATGAAACAGTCGATCCGTTCGGGTTTGCTCATGATTCTGTTGTGCCTTGTGGCCGGCGGCGCCCTTAAGGCGGCCCCGAAAGAGGGCTGGCAAGATGACTGGGTGGCGGATGTAGCCCAGAAGGTTATCCCCTCGGTGGTCAACATAGCCTCGGTAAAAACCGTGGCCGTGGAACAATCACCCTATCTTTCGCACCCTTTCTTCGGCGATCTTTTCGGAAATATCCCGCATGAACAGGTGCAGAAAGCCCTGGGGTCGGGGGTGATCGTCTCTGCCGACGGCTATATCATCACCAACGATCACGTGGTGGCCGGCGCGGACAAGGTCGAGGTGCGCCTGGCGGACAACCGCGTCATGACGGCCCGCATCATCGGGACCGATCCCAAGAGCGATGTGGCCGTGGTCAAGATCGAGGCCAAGGGTCTGCCGGCCATCCCCATCGGTGAGTCCTCCAAGCTGCGAATCGGGGCCTTTGTGCTGGCCGTGGGCAATCCCTTCGGTCTGGGCCAGACCGTCACCATGGGCATTGTCAGCGCCCTGGGGCGCTCCGGGCTGGGCATCACCGACTATGAGAACTTCATCCAGACCGATGCGGCCATCAACCCGGGCAATTCAGGCGGGGCACTGGTCAACATGCAGGGCGAGCTGGTAGGGATCAACACCGCCATTCTGTCGCGTTCGGGCGGGAACGTGGGTATCGGTTTCGCTATCCCGGTCGACCTGGCCATGTCCGTCAAGAACAGCCTTGTGCGCTACGGCAAGGTGGTGCGTGGATGGCTGGGTGTCACGGCCCAGGAAATGGACGCCAAAATAGCCAAGTCCCTTGGTCTTGACTCGCCCAAGGGCATCCTGGTGGCGGACGTCGCCAAGGGTTCGCCGGCCGCCTTAGCCGGCATCCAGCGCAGCGACGTGATCTTGGCCATCAACGGCCAACCGGTCGGGAACCCCATGGCCTTGCGCTTCGCCGTTTCCGAATTGACCCCCGGCGCCCAGATCAAGATGACCGTCTTCCGTTCCGGCAAGGAGCTCATCATTCCGGTCAGGGTGGGCGATCTCGCCAAGGCCTCGGCGGCCGAAGAGAGCTTCCTGGTCAAGGACAACCGTTTCCTGGCCGGCATCACCGCCGCCGACATCTCACCGGCGGTGCGCGAACAGCTCAATCTGTCCAAAGACTTGACCGGGGTGATCGTCATGGATGTGAAGCGCGACTCGGCCGCCCATTCCAGTGGTATCCAGCCGGGTGATATCATCATGAAGTTGGGCAACCTCAACATTAAAAATCTGGCGGATTTCAAAAAGGCCGTCGCCGGTCTGACCGGCCGTCGCATGAGCGTCACCATCTATCGCGGCGGCATGATCATGAGCTCGACCATCATCCGATGACGGCAACATGAAACGTCTCTTGATCATCCTGGGTGCGCTTCTCATCGGCCTCGCGGTCGGGGGCGGTCTGTACCTCTGGTATCCGACTACGCCGGTATACACCCTGCGCCAGGCAAAACAAGCCGTCCAGACGCATGACTGGCAGGCCTTCACGCAGCACGTCGATGTCGACAGCCTCGTAAACAGCGCGGCGCTGGATATGGCCGCCATCATGCAGGAGGCCATGGAGCGCAGACATATGTCCAAGGTGTTGACCAAAAGCCTGGGCGCCCTGGTCGCCATCAAGGTGCGCACCTCGCTGCACGAGGATCTTAGAAACTGGGTCACGGCAGAAAATCCCGGCCGAAAAGGCTTCCTCAGTTCGCTCCTGCCGAATCCTTCAGGGGGCTTCACACTGCGCTTGAAGTCCGTCCACTGGTGGGGAGATACGGGCCGGGCGCGCGTGGCCGTCGGGGCGGACACCACGCTCGTTGTTGAGCTCACCAGACAGGCCGATGCCTGGCGGGTAATGAGGGTGCTCAATATCAGAGAGCTCTACGAGAAGTCCCGCGCCAAGCAATCCTCGTAAAGGGCCGCCGATGCGCACCGTGGTGCAAAGGGTCCGGAGTTCGACCGTGACCGTCGATGGCGCCGAGGTCGGCCGGATCGAAAGCGGACTGTGCTGCCTGGTCGGTGTCGAAACGGACGATATGTTATCCGATATCGAGTATACGGCGGGCAAGATCTGCGGATTGCGTATCTTCGATGACCCGCACGGCAAGATGAACCTGACGGTGGCCGACATCGGGGGCGAAATTCTGATCGTCTCGCAGTTCACGCTCTTGGGCGATGCCCGTCAGGGCCGCCGTCCGTCCTATTCCCGGGCCGAGCCCCCCGCCACGGCGCGCGCGCTGGTCGAAAAGCTCGTTGAAAGGATCCGCGAAATCCATTCCGGCCGCGTGGCGACCGGCGTGTTCCAGGCCGAGATGGAGGTGGAGATCCACAACCACGGCCCGGTGACAATTCTGCTCGATAGCCGTAAAATTTTCTAAGCGCCGCCAATCTACCGGTAGGTGTTGAGCTCCTTTAGGAGCTGGACCTCGGGCATGGCACCGATGATGTCACCGACCTTCCGGCCGTCCTTGAAGATCAGGAGATTGGGGATGGTCTGGATGGAAAATCGCTGGGCGGTCTTGGTGTTGGTGTCCACATCGAGCTTGCCGAAGGTGATGTCGCCCTGATGCTTCTTGGCCAGGCTTTCGATGATCGGCCCCAGCATGCGACAGGGCCCGCACCAGGTAGCCCAGCAGTCCACCACCAGAAACGGATACTTGGCGATGGCCTCGTCCAGGTTGGCGTCGGTCAGGACCAACGGTTTGTCGGGCTTATCATCCAAGTTTTCCATACACACCTCCGTATTTATGGTTATTTGCGGTGGGGATAGAGCGTGCCCTTGAGCTCTTCCACATAGAGCTGGGCGGCGAACGCGGCCGTGGCGCCGTCCCCGCAGGCGGTCACGACCTGGCGCAGCAGCTTCCTGATGCAGTCGCCGCAGGCGAAGATCCCCGGCTGGGACGTGCGCATGTGATCGTCGACCACGATATACCCGTCTTGATCCCGTGTGACGATGCCGCCGGCCAGTTCGGTGTTGGGAATATATCCGGCGAAGATGAAGACGCCGTCCGCGGCGAGATCTTCGCTGCGTCCGGATACCAGGTTTTTGAGGCGTACGGCGCTCACCGCCTTTTCCCCGCGGATCTCCTCGACCACCGAGCTCCACACGAAATCGAGCTTTTCATTGGCGAACGCCCGTTCCTGGAGAATGGCCGTGGCGCGCAAGCTGTCCCGGCGGTGGACCAGGGTCACCCGGCTGGCGAACTTGGTCAGAAAAAGGGCCTCCTGCACGGCGGTGTCGCCCCCGCCCACCACGACGATAGTACGGTCGCGGTAGAAAGGGGCGTCGCAGGTGGCGCAATAGGACACCCCCCGGCCGGTAAATTCCTTTTCACCAGGCACACCCAGCTTGGCGTAGGCCGCCCCGCTGGCGACGATCAAGGAGCGGGCATGATACTCCTGGCCGCCGATCGCGAACCACCCGGAACTTACGTCCGAGGCGGCGGCCTGGATCTCGGTGATATCATCCTGCAGGGTCTCCAAGCCGAAGCTCAGCGCCTGTTCCTTGAACCGCTCCACCAGGCCGAAACCGTCGATACCGCCCGGAAAACCGGGATAATTCTCGACCATATCGGTGGTGGTGATCAGGCTGGCCGAGAAGGTGCTCTCGATCAGCAGGGTCTTCATCTTGGCCCGGCTGGCGTATATTCCGGCCGTCAACCCGGCCGGGCCGCCGCCGATGATAATGATGTCATATGTCTCCATAGGCGCTCCTGTACGATGATCATGCACGTCTTAAAAGGTGATGCCCTCTATCCGTACAATAAAATCCTCAAGCAAATTAATCAAGGGGCAAGTAATGGACGGCAGGCGTGAGCGAGCCGCTTATGATGACGCCGGCAAGAAACGCATACCCGCTTTAGAAGCGTCTCATGAGAGGCGCGCGCAAGGTTTTAGCGACTTTACAAATGCAAACGAGACATATATAGTGTGCCCGATATTTTCAAAATGACACGGGGGTGGCATGCGACGCAACGGGAATGTTGCTGTAATCATTATCATCATCCTGGCGGTAGCGTTCTCCCTGTTCCTGATCATTCCTTTCGGCGGACGGGTCGGTCTGCTGAGAGAGGCTACCATATCATTCCTCCTGCGCAAACCCCCGCGCTTCATCTCCATGGACTTAAGCCTCAACAAGATCTCGGGCTCGGTCAAGGCGGGAGAATCCTTGAAGATCAAGGGAGATGAGACCCTGGTCATCAACCGCATCAACGCCAATACCTTTTTTCCCGGCTACCTTACGGTGGATATCCCCGGTTTCGGCAAGTCCAACGACCTCCATGAACCGATCCAGACCGCTGAGATCAGAAAACAGCTCCTGAGCGCCGGTCTCAGATCCATCCCCATCGATGTCTACTATATCGACCACCCCATCGCCAAGATACCCCTGGTCATCGAGGTCGCGGCCGATGAGTTCATGAACCGCCTTGCCAAAGCCAAGGATGACCAGGAGAAGATCGCCATCCTGAAAAGCGCCTATGCCTCTTTCCCGGACAACCCGCATTTTCTGAACAGCCTCGAAGCGCTCCTGGTCCATCAGGCGGATTACGAAGGCTTGGCGCGTTTATATAAAACCATTCTCGAACGCGATCCCAATAACCTTACGGCCCAGGAACGTCTCTCGGGCTATTACATCAAGCTGGGCCGGCTGGATGAGGCGCGTGAAATCGAAACCGCGATTGTGGCGCAAGGGCGTTCCTCCGCCGAAACCTACCGCCGCATGGCCTTGATCGCGGAAAAAGAGGGCCAGCAGGGCGAGCGCATCGCTAACCTGGAAAAGGCCTATGCCCTCGAGAAAGGCAATGAAGACGTCATCATCGACCTGGGCAAGGCCTACACGGATGCGGGCGATTCGGCCAAGATGATGGAGCTCTATCGCACGGCGGCCCCGATAGCGCGCCGCAGGGAGATTCTCGTCCCCGTCATTCAGGATGCCCTGGAGCGCAAGGATTTGAAGGCGGCCGAACCGCTCTTGAAACGCTATGTCGCCCTGTATCCCAACGACAAAAACGCCGTGGCGCAGCTGGGGCAGCTCATGGGCAATCTGGGCGATCCCGCCTCACAGATCGCCTATTACCAAAAGGCCTCGCGGCTCTCGCCGAATGATCCGATCCTGCTCTATAACCTGGCCGTGGCGCACGACAAGGCCGGGAACGCCAAAGAGGCACTGGCCGCCTACAAGGCCATGCTGAAGATCAAGCCGGGCGATGCCGACGCCCTGCCCCGGGCGGCGGCGCTGTCCTTGAAAACCGGTCAACACGCCGATGCCTACCGGTATTATTCCGCCCTGGTCCAGAAAAACAGTTCCCGGGACAACCTGAAAGGGCTGGTCAGCGCCGCAGTAGGACTGCGCGATGCGGATAAGATCATAGGCGCCGCCAAGGAGTACCTGAAAAAGGCCAAGGATTACGAAGTGGCCATGCAACTGGGATATGCGCAGGAAGCCAAGGCCGAACCCCTCAAGGGCCGTGCACGCGCCAGGGTCCTGAACGAGGCCCTGGATGCCTACAACCTGGCGATGCGCCTCAATCCTTCCTCGGAAAAGGCCGGCCGGAAGATCGTAGACCTGAAGATCGAAATCCTGCGCCTGATGAAGAACCCTTAAAAACACATGCCCACATCACGGAAAGATCACGAGCCCACGTCGCCCCCCGCACGCAAGCCTGCCCCTTATGCGACCAAGCGCACCTTTGCCGTGGGCGATATCCACGGATGCCTGGACAAGCTCGAGGATCTTCTGGAGAAGATCGCGCCTACGCAAGATGACACCCTGATCTTTCTGGGCGACCACATCGACCGGGGCGAGAAATCCAAGCAGGTCATCGACCGCCTCATCGATCTGACGCCGACCTGCCGCTGCATCTTCCTCAGGGGCAACCATGAGGACATGTTCCTGCAGTACCTGGAATGGGGCAACAACCGGGAGATCTATCTGCTCAACGGCGGCCAGACCACGCTGAGATCCTATTGCGGTGAAGAGATCCTGTCGCACAGCCTTGTAGCCCGTGCCCTGCCTATGAACCACCGGAGCTTCTTCGAACGCTTGTCGTGGTACCATGAGGACGCCCACTATATCTACGTCCACGCCGGCTTGAGACCCGGCGTGCCGCTTATCAAACAGCGTCATGCCGATTTGATCTGGATCCGTGAGGAGTTCATCCGCAAACAGACCCAGCTCGAAAAAAAGGTCATCTTTGCCCACACCCCCGTCCATGATCCGCTGATCAAGGACGACAAGATCGGCATCGACACCGGGGCGGTCTACGGCGGCGCCTTAACCGCCATAGAGCTGCCCCAGGAAAGGTTCATCCAATCCTTTCGCTAGCGGACTTGTACTGAGCTTCGGTTTTATCCTATACTGACGCCATGGCCAAGGATTACTATCAGCTCCTAAAAATACCCCCGTCCGCCACGGGCGACGAGATCAAGAAGGCCTATCGCAGGATGGCCCTCAAGGTACACCCGGACGTCAATACGGATAACCCGGGGGCGGCCGAGCAGTTTAAGGCCATCACCGAGGCTTACGGGGTGCTCATCGATCCTCGCAAGCGCCAGGAATATGACCGCCATCAGGCGGCCTTCGAACCCGGGCGGGTCTTTGAAGATATCTTTTCCAACTCCGAGTACAGCAAGGTCTTCAATGAAATGCCGCTTAAACCCGAGTGGGTCGAAAAATTTTTCAATATCGGCAAGATTTTCGTCTACGAGGCCCTGGTGTATGGAGGCCGTCCTCAGGACATCATCCGGCGGGGGATCATCAAGCTTGCGGTCAAGGGAGCCGCCAACCTCTTCCATAACGTCATGGATATCCACCAGGATATCACCATCCCGCCTGCCGTGGCCGCACGCGGCGGCTATGTCACGCTGGAGTATCGGCCGGGATTCAGCTTGAAGCGCATCCGGGTGCATGTGCCCCAGAATCTGCGCGACGGATCCGTACTCAAGATCCAGGGCATGGGTCGATCAAATCCGGCGAAAAAAGCAGGCGATCTTTATTTGCACATCGCGATATCGCCGTCGTAGATCACGATACGGTTCTTGCCGTGCTCCTTGCCCCAGTACATGGCCTTGTCCGCCAGACGGATGAGCTCGTCATGATCCTTGGTATCCTTGGGCAGGCTGGCCAGCCCGATCGTGACGGTGACATCCAGGGAGGCCTCCAGCGAATGGCAGATTCTCTGCGCCACCACGCAGGCCTCCTGCGGTGAGGTCTCGGGGAACATGATGACGAATTCCTCGCCGCCATAACGGGTCAGGATATCGCAGTTGCGCGTATTCTGCCGCATGATGAGCGCTAGCTTGATCAGGAGCTCGTTGCCGGCCTCATGGCCCTTGGTGTCGTTGTAGCCCTTGAAGTTGTCGATATCTACCATGGCCAGGCTCATGGTATGGTTATAGCGCAGGTGTCGCTCGGTCTCGCGTTTCAGCGTCGCCACCAGGTGCCGGTGGTT
>JBDKSM010000084.1:0-6694 GCA_039680665.1 Syntrophaceae bacterium
TGATGGCGCTGATGGGTCCGTTAAAATTGCTACGCGCTAAAGCCGGATTATGAGAAAATTGATAAGGTTGAATTTCCTGTAAATCAATTTGAAGCCGACATCCGAACAAGTTAGGGCTTGACGGAAACAACGCCTCCGCCGTAGCATAGGGTGCATGGCTTTGAGAAATAAGCAACTACGCATAGAAAAAATGCTCGAAGTCGGTTTGCACCTTTTCTCGCAGAAGGGGTTCTACTGCACATCGGTAGAGGACATCGTCCGGGAGGCTGGGGTCGGAAAAGGAACCTTCTACCGGTATTTTAAGAGCAAGGAAGATATCTTTGTCGCCATCCTCACGCAATTCCTCACCGAATGGGGTAGTTCGGCGCTGATTGGCGTGGATAAAGTCAAGCCAGATTATTATCTTGACTATGTCAATGACGTCGCGCAAAGAAGTTTTCAGTTCTTTACCAAAAACTATGAACTCTCGAATCTCTATTCGCGCATCGCGCCGGGGCTGAACGAATTTGTTGAACCATACCTCCAGTCTTTCGAGGAATTAATGCTCGGCTACCTCATTCAAGACCTGAAGAAGGCCCAAGTTATGGGATATCTCGAAAAGAAGCTGAATGTTAAGCTTGCCGCGAATATTATTTCCGGAGCCTTTTTCAGGGTCATCTACTACTATTTCTTGTTAAAAAATGAGGATCGCGAACGTATCAGCCTGAATGATATTATTAACGATTTCGTGCGCATAGTGTTTGATGGCATCATGCAAAAAAAAGTCTGAAGGCTTTCCGTGCATAACCGTGATAACCACTTCCGGAGAGGATTTTGATGTTTTCCGCTCAGGATTGCTATAATATCATGCGCTCAACGGAAACGTGCCTGGCAGCGTCCTGTTGATATCAAGAGGGGGGATTGAGCTTTTCCATCCTTCCGTGCTAACGTGTCCGCATGAGCAGGATCGTGGCTTTCTTCGACATGGACCATACCATCATCTGGGAGAATTCAGGGCATTCATCGGTCAAGCTGGCCCGGCGGCACGGCTTCGTGAGCGCCCGCCATCTGGTGAAAGGGTTTTTTAAGATTATTCTTTACCGGTTGACCATCCTGGATATCGAGACCTGGTATGAACAGAATATCGCCATGCTCAAAGGGCTTAAGCCTGAAGACATGGAGCGTTTCGCCGCGCAGTGGTTTGATGAGCTGGTCAGGCCCAAGGTGTACAAACAGGCCTATGATCTGGTGCGGGCGCATCAGGATAAGGGCCACCAGGTGGTGATCATATCCAATGCCCCGGACTTCTTTGTCGCCCCGGTGGCCAAGGCCTTGCAGGTTCAGGAGATTATCAGCACGCGCATGGAGGTCGAGGACGGCCGCTATACCGGCAGGATCATCAAGCCCTTATGCTACGGCAAGGGCAAGCGCGACTACGCCGCCAGTTGGGCCGCCGCGCAGGGCATCGACCTCAAGCAGGCCTATTTCTATACCGACTCGCGTTTCGACTTGGCGCTTCTTAAAGTTGTGGGGCATCCGGTGGCCACCAACCCCGATATACGGCTCAGACGGACGGCTCGGAGGAACGGCTGGCCGATCATGGTCTTCGATAAGGTCCCGGCTTTCTAAGGATCGCCTTTATACCAAGGTGCATTCAAAGGATAATGCGACAAGGTTAGCCAAAGAATGCAACTTGGTATTAATCGATGACGTAGCGGAACCGTCCTTTGATCGTGAGCGTATTTTCCTGAATATCCGGTGGAAAACGGCCGAAGGGGCTGGCGTCCTTGACGGCCTGCTGGGCGGCCAGGTCCAGCTCGCGATATCCTGAGCTGGCCAGGAGGTCTACGCCGATCAGGTGCCCCTGTGCGTCCACGACAAAGGCCAGCTTCACCAGGCCCTGATGCCCGGCCGCAATCGCCGGCTCGGGGTATTGCCAGACCCGGAATATCTTGGCCTTCAGACGCTGCATGTAGCCGATGTTCACCTTGCCTTCGGTTTCAAAGGAGACGCCCTCGGGCGGCGGGGTCGCTTCGGGAGGTTGGGGCTCGGGTTGAGGCTGTACCGTATGGCGTGGGTGCGGTTCGCGTTGGCGTTGTTCGGGTTGCTGGGTTCTTGTGATCTCGGTCGGTTTTTTGATCGTGATCTCTCGGGGAACACGCGGCGCGGCCTCGACCAGGCTGACATCGATGGTCTCCGGCTCCGGCGGCGGCGTCGGCGCACCCAGGAGGAAAATGGGCGCAAGAAAAAATATATGAAGGCCGGCGGATAAGGCCAGAGAGGTGAGAAATTTCGCCTTCATGGGTTGTACATCATCCAGGATTGCGTCGTGCTGTCAAGCGTGAATAATAGTTAGAGAGAGTATTTTCGTTAAAGTATTTGACAAACATGCCGTTTCTTTATATAGAAACAGTCCATGATGAAGGGCATACACATGTTTGAACAAAAGAATTGGTGGCGCTGGCAGGTGAACAGTCGGGATGGTGGTTTGCCCTAACCCTGCTTAGGCACGAGCGGAAAAAGGCGGCAGGCCATAAACCTGCCGCCTTTTTTATTTTTTAAGGAAGGGATGCATCATGCACAATGGTTTGACCATAACACGCGCGAGAGATGATCAGGGGGTGGTGATCACCAAACGGCTGGCCTGCGATACCCTGACCCCGGTGGGGGCCTACCTGTCCCTGGTCGGTGAACGGCCCGGGTTCCTGCTCGAGTCGCTCCCGGGAACGTTCAGCTTCCTGGGCCGGTTTGCGAACGATTCCCTGATACGTCTGGACGGCGATGCGCCTGATCCCTGGTCGCGGCTGCCGCGCCACAGCCTGGAGTTCAACCAGGGCGACCTGCCGCCCTTCATCGGCGGCTACATCGGCTACATCGGGTACGACATGGTGCGCGGAATCGAACGGCTCCCCAGACCGGCCAAATCCTCAGGGTTTCCGGACGCACTCCTGGGCCGGGTGGATACCTTCCTGGTCTTTGACCACCGCGGCCAGGAGATCGCGCTCCTGCATACCATACCAGAGCCGGGGGTCAGCGACGAGGAGGCTTTGATACGCTCGCGCGCCGAGTTCTCGGTGGTTGAGGATGGGCTCTATTCCCGCGCGGCCCGGCCGCCCGACATCCCTTCCGCCTGCACGGTTCAGGACGTTTCCATCTCCGAGCAGGGCTTTATGGACGCCGTGCTCAAGGCCAAGGCCTACATCCTGGACGGCGAGATCATTCAGACCGTGCTCTCGCGCAGGCTCACGCTGGACACGCATTGCGACACCTTTGATACCTTCCGGCGCCTGCGGCGCATCAACCCCTCGCCCTACATGTTCTATATCAAGCTGGACGATGTCACCCTGATCGGCTCTTCGCCCGAGGTCATGGTCAAGGTCAAGGGATCGAGCATCACCACCCTGCCGATCGCCGGCACGCGGCCGCGCGGCGCCACGCCCCAGGCCGACAAGGACCTGGCGCACGAACTGCTCGCGGATGAAAAGGAACGCGCCGAGCACCTGATGCTCCTGGACCTGGCGCGCAACGATGTCGGCCGCGTGGCCTTGCCCGGCACGGTGCAGGTGGCCTATCGCGACAAGGTTAAATTCTACTCGCATGTCATGCACATCGTCTCGTGCGTCAAGGGCGTGCGGCCGCCGGATGTCCACGCCGTGGATGTCCTGAAGTTCTGCTTCCCGGCCGGCACGGTCTCGGGCGCGCCCAAGGTGCGGGCCATGGAGATCATCGACGAACTCGAAGGACAGTGCCGGGGACCGTATGCCGGCGCGGTCGGGTATTTCTCGTACAACGGCAATATGGATACGGGCATCGGCATCCGTACCATCTTCGTCAAGGGCCGTACGTATCATGTCCAGGCCGGGGCCGGCATCGTGTGGGACTCGGTGCCGGCCAGCGAGCTCAAGGAGATCGATAATAAGCTGAGGGCCTTGAGCACGGCCTTGGGAGGGATCGTATGATCCTCATGATCGATAATTTCGATTCGTTCACCTTCAACATCGTCCAGGCGTTTGTCTCATCTGGAGAAGAGGTGGTGGTACGCCGCAACAACGCCGTGACCATCTCTGAGATCGAAGCGCTGGGTCCGCGGGGGATCGTGATATCGCCCGGTCCGGGTACGCCGGAATCGGCCGGTATTTCGCTTGAGGTCATCCGTCATTATCATACCAGGGTGCCCATCCTGGGGGTCTGCCTCGGCCACCAGTGCCTGGGCGAGGCCTTCGGCGGCCGGATCGTCCATGCCGGCCGGGTCATGCACGGCAAGCTTTCCACCATCACGCATGACTCAAGCGGACTTTTCGCCGGTCTGCCGCGGCATTTCAAGGCCGTGCGCTACCATTCGCTGGTGGTGGACCGGCACACCTGTCCTGAATCCCTCAAGATCTGCGCCTTGTCGGAAGACGGTGAGATCATGGGCCTCAAGCACGCGGACTACCCGCTCTATGGAGTGCAGTTCCACCCCGAATCGATCGCCGCCGAGTATGGCTACGATATCCTGCGCGCCTTCAGCGCCGTTACCAGGGAGGAATTATGAAAGGATACATTGAGAAGCTGATTGCCGGCCGGGATTTGAACGCCTTAGAGATGGAGCAGGCCTTTGAGAACATCATGTCGGGCCAGGTCCCGGATGTCCAGATCGTGGCCTTTCTGGTGGCCTTGCGGGCCAAGGGCGAAAAGCCTGACGAGATCGCGGCCGCGGCCAGGATCATGCGCGCCAAGGCCTTGCCCGTCGAGGTGGGCTGCGATGTGGTGGATACCTGCGGGACCGGGGGTGACGGCGCTTCGACCTTCAATATCTCGACGGCCGCGGCCTTTGTCCTAGCCGGCGCCGGATACAAGGTGGCCAAACACGGCAACCGCTCGGTCAGTTCGTCTTCCGGCAGCGCCGACTGCCTTGAGGCCCTGGGCGTGCCCATCAACCTGGGGCCGCAAGAGGCGGCTGAGGCCATACGGGACAAGGGTTTCGCCTTTCTCTTCGCCCCCAGCTACCATCCGAGCATGAAGTTCGCCATGCCGGCCCGCAAGCAGCTGGGTATCAAGACCGTGTTCAATATCCTGGGGCCGCTGTCCAATCCGGCTCAGGCGGCCTATCAGCTTATCGGCGTGTTCAGTCGCGATCTCATTATGCCCATGATCGAGACCTTGAAGCTCCTGGGCCTCAAGGGCGCCATGGTGGTGCACAGCGGTATCGACGAGGTCTGCATCGTGCGGCCCACCGAATACGCCAGACTGTCTGAAGGCCGGATTACGACCGGCACGATTTTGCCGCAGGATCTCGGCATCCGCGCCCGATCCCTGGAAGAGCTGCGCGTCGGCACCCCGCAGGAATCGGCCCGTTTGATCAAGGCCGTGTTCACGGGAGAAAAGAGGGGGGCATGCCGGGAGAGCGTCCTGATCAATGCCGGGGCCGCCTTCATGGCCTTGGGCGCAGTCCCCGATATTCAGTCAGGCCTGGGCCTGGCGGGTCGTGTGATCGACGAAGGGGCGGCTTTGTCGGCCTTGAACCGCGTACGGCACATGGAAGGGTAGGCCGGGTATGGATTTCCTGGCTGAGATGTACGGGCGCGCCAAACAAAGGGCCGCTCAGCTCAAGATCGTCAAGGAAGACGACTACCCCTTAAGGCCGTTTAAGCCGGTGCTCCATGACATGGCCGTTATCGCCGAGGTCAAGTACGCCACCCCGGCCGAGGGCAACCTGGGCATCACCGCCAAACCCGGGGTGTTGGCCAGGCAGTATGCGGACCTGGGAGCTAAGGCGATCTCGTGCCTGACCGAACCGCACTATTTTTCCGGCGATCTGGCCTTCATACCCAAGATCAGACGCCGGTGCGGCCTGCCGGTGCTCATGAAGGACTTCATCGTGGACGAACGCCAGATCGTGGCCGGCCGGGCCTCCGGGGCGGACGCCTGCCTGCTCATCACCGAGCTGCTGAGCTCGGGCGAGCTTGCCGCCCTTTACCACAGCGCACGGGATCAGGGGATGGACGTCCTGGTTGAGGTGCACGGTCCGGAGGGCCTGGAAAAGGCCCTGGCTATCGGGGCGCGGATCATCGGCGTCAATTCGCGCGACCTCGCCACGCTCAAGGTGCGACCCGAACACCATGAGGATATGATCGGCCTGATTCCGACAGGCGTGATCACGGTGGCCGAAAGCGGCATCACGTCGGGAATAAGGCTTAAAGAGCTCCGCTCCATGGGCTATGACGCGGCCCTGATCGGACGGGCCATGGCGGATGAGGCCTTCCGGAAGGACATCTTCGCATGTGGGTGAAGATCTGCGGGATCACCCGCCGGGAAGATGCCGAGGCGGCCGTACAGCTCGGGGCCGATGCAATCGGTTTCGTGCTGACCTCAAGTCCGCGCCGCGCCGATGTTGATGACCTCAAGACCTGGATCAAGGGCATCCACTGGGTGGAGAAGGTCGGGGTGTTCACGCATGAAGACCCCCGGCTGATCCTGAGCATCGGCCAAGCCCTGGGGCTGCACAGCATCCAATTGCATGGCGAGCTCACCCCCGGCCACGCGCTTCTGGCCGAACGGTTCGAGATCATTCATGCAATCAGCGATCCGGAGCGGCTGGAAGAGGTGGTTCCCCGAAACCACAGGAGGCAAGGTGTGCTCAGTCATGCGGCCGCCAGATCCACGGTGGGAGATTATCCTTGCCGCATCATGATCGACGCCAGCAGGGGGACCGGGACGACGACTGAGTGGCTGC
>JBDKSM010000085.1:0-27816 GCA_039680665.1 Syntrophaceae bacterium
GGTAGTTACAGACCTTAGAGAAAGCGACCCTGATAAATATGAGATGCTTTCTCGGTTTGACAGGGCATTTAGACAGGGTGAGGTTCTTAAATCTCTCGATATAATTAGAATTACTGGGGCATCCATAGATAAGTCGTTTGACCCGGGCAAGTCAAGGAAGGGTGCAATCTCAAAATTCATGAAACTGTTAGTCTCATTACCAACGTCAGAAGCCCGTAAGCAGATAGATCGTATATTGGATTCAGAGCGAAATACGTATGATTTTTCTGAAGCTTACTCGCGACTCGCGGAATTTATCATCAGCGGGCACCAAGAGTGAATTGTCACTTAACCAGGCTAATTCAGCCGACGCAAAAAACCGCGCGGCTGATTAGCAACGTTGGGCATACAAATGGTGAAGCGAAATGTCTGATCACACAATGGCGTTAGTGCCTCTTGAATCCTGGTGCTATGCCAGCCCAGAGCTGCGGGCTTGTGGGCTTTCCATAGATATCGGTCTGTTCGCAGAGGCTCTTATATATTATGATTGTGTCGCAGTAATTCCCACGAATCAACCACAGTTTGCTGATTTCATTAGATGGTTTGCAGATCAAGGGTGCTTCAATGACCTCATTACTCTTTTCACCGATGGAGTCCTTAAGGTCTACGAGTACTCATTTGTCACCGCGGCAATTGAGAAGGAGGGCGTTTATTCTATATGGAACATTCAGGACCCTATCCAATCTCGCCCGAACACATTTGAGCAACGCTTTCTCTATCATCCAAGTGTAGAAGCGGTTCTTCCTCACAAGGCCAGACAGCGACGCAAAGTATACAAAGCCTTGCAAGGGAATGTTTTTGAGGTTAAAGCAGATGAATTTGGAAGTGCTGTTGAAAATGCAAGGAAAGACTTTGAGAATCCATTTCGCAACCAACTGATAGTCCAAGCATTCGTTGATGAACTATATCGTTTTAAAAAGATGGGTAGAGCACCAGAAATAAGCGCAAGTGTTCTAACAGCAGACGACGGCTCAAGGAACAACATTACCTGGAATGTAAATTTTAATAAGTTGTCAGAGTATGCAGGGAAGGAATTGAATTTCCATATGGGTACTCCGCTCACAGCAAGTGCCCACTCAAACAGACTTATATGGTCGGCGTCCAGGCTAGAATGTGACCTATACTTGCCAAGGCCGATGAGTCTCCTTGTTGGTGATAAGTTGTATGAATCCACCGAGACAATTGTAAAGGCTGGACAGTTGATCGAGCAACTTGAGCGCACTGTTGAGTTTCCCGACATTCGGGGACTTGTGAATTCGGGGAGCATGAAATTTGCAGATATTTTGTCTATCCGTAAAAAAGCAAAGAAATTCCGCGAATGGTTACAGCGAGAGTCTGAAAGAGATCGGGATGCTATCGTGGCTTATCACAATGAAGTTGCTCGTCAAACTGGCTTCGCAAGTGCTGGACGTAGAGCATTGAGCCTTTTTGGTGTTGTTGTTGGTGGTGCTCTTGGGGGTGCAATTGGCAATGCCTTAGTGGGACCCATGGGGGGTGCTATAAGTGGCGTTGCTGGTAGCGCCCTCTCTTACCTGGTTGATGTAGCTGCAAGTTATGGTACGAAATGGAAGCCTGTGATATTTGGGGAATGGCTGAGAGAAAGAGTTGAGAAGAACATAAGGGAAGGTAGACAGAGATGAAATGCCCAACCATGGCATCCACCGGACGGCTAAAGCCGCCGGTGATGCCCGGCGTAGGCAGTGACTGAATCTATTCACCCTATAAGGAGATTTCCCGAAATGGACATTCCACGGATCTTCAACATCACCGAAAGTGCTCACCGCATCCATAACCCGATCACCCCCGAAAAGCTCGCCACTCTCGGCGCGGCGCTGCGTCTGGAAACGGGAACCCGAGTGCTCGACCTCGGCAGCGGTTCGGGGGAGATGCTGTGCACCTGGGCACGCGATTACGGAATCACCGGCACCGGCATCGACATGAGCCGGTTGTTCACCGAACAAGCGAAACTCCGCGCTGAAGAACTCGGCGTCGCAGATAAAGTCACGTTCATCCATGGCGATGCCGCCGGCTACGTCTCGGACGAGAAGGTCGGTGTAGCGGCCTGTCTCGGCGCCACGTGGATCGGCGGGGGCGTCAGCGGAACTATCGAGCTTCTGGCGCAAAGCCTCCTCTCCGGAGGGATCATCCTCATCGGCGAGCCCTACTGGCGGCAGCTACCGCCGACGGAAGATGTCGCCAAAGGGTGCCTTGCCCACTCAATCTCCGACTTTCTCCTGCTTCCGGAACTTCTCGCGTCTTTCGGCCGCCTCGGCTACGACGTCGTGGAAATGGTTCTGGCAGACCAAGATGGCTGGGACAGATACGAGGCGGCCAAATGGCTCACCATGCGCCGATGGCTGGAAGCCAATCCCGATGACGAGCTCGCGAAAGATGTTCGAGCCCAACTGACCTCGGAACCCGGGCGCCACGCCGCTTACACGCGTGAATACCTGGGCTGGGGCATGTTCGCGCTGATGAAACGGTGATAAGGGGATTACCGGGCGACTCGGAAAGCGGGGAAAACCCACTCACGCCTGACAACTCATTCAAGCCGACGCCGCTTCGCGGCCCGGCTTAATTCAGGCGAGTTATGATTAGGAGCGAGAATGTTTAAAGAGTTGGAGATGATGAACGAACGGCCGGAACCGTTCCAATGTTACACCGCCAGCGATCTATGGACCGATGAGCATACGTCACGGCGGATGCTCTCGTTCCACCTCAACGAGGCCATCGACGTTTCTTCGCGAAACGCGGGGTTCATCAATCGATCAGTGGAATGGATCGCATCTGAGTTCAACATCGGCCGGGACGCCACGATAGCTGATTTCGGCTGTGGTCCTGGATTGTACGCGGCACGTCTGGCGAAACGCGGAGCACAGGTGACCGGCATCGATTTCTCGAAGAGGTCCATCGCGTACGCAAAGGAAGTTGCGGCCCGCGAGCAGCTGAATATCAGCTATGTGAATCAGAACTACCTGGAATTTGAAACAGAAGACCGGTTCGACCTTGTGCTGATGATCATGTGCGATTTCTGCGCCCTCAGCCCAAGGCAAAGAAAAGGGCTTCTGAGCACGTTCCATACGATCTTGAAACCGAGCGGTTCGGTCCTGCTGGATGTGTATTCCCTATCGGCATTTGAACAAAGGGAAGAGGCCGCGACATATGCAGTGAACCAGCTCAACGGATTTTGGTCGTCAGATAAGTACTACGGCTTTCTGAATACCTTTACATACGATGCAGAAAAGGTCGTGTTGGACAAATATACCATTATTGAGTCTGAGCGTACCAGACAGGTGTTTAACTGGCTGCAATATTTTGCGCCCGTTGATCTTGAGCGGGAATTCAAGGAGGCAGGTTTTTCCGTTAAAGGGTTTTATTCCGACGTAGCGGGAACCCCGTATGAGAGTAAATCAAGCGAATTTGCGGTCATTGCCCAAAAAGGATAGACTGGCGGGAATCTAAAACTGCTCAAGCATCCTGATCATTCTTGAAACCCTCGACAACCCAGAGGACTCCCCATCCCAGGATGACCGGGCTTACTCCGACCAGGGCAAAGCCAAGAAAATCGCCGGACCAGGGCCGGAAATACACCGTCCACAACAACAGCCAGACCGCGGATACGATCACCCCCAGACGCACTTTGCCGGAAAGAGACTTCATGATCGTCCCAGAGCTTTTCTCGCTCCTTGTCCTTCCCAGACGCCGGGGAAGAAAGATAATGAGCACGAACAGCACTACGATGACCAGTATTTCCTGCATGCCTGACACCCAGATCCTCCATATTCGGGTATAACCCATATGGTTCCCACCGTCAAACACAAGAGGCAAAAAGCATGTCCGGGCAACGGTCCCCAGTGGACAGGCGGCAGGGTCTTGCATTATCATGTTTCAAATACGGCTGATATTGATGATGGTTTTTGTATAAACCGCAGACGCGGCGGACGGCTTTTCAAGCGCCGGTGTTTCGCGGCGTTGGCTTCCAGGAGATAATATTATGGCAGTAGAAATAAGCGCCAATATTGAAAACCTACGTATAGACGATATCCATGCCATGCTTTCAAAAGTTTTTTGGAGCCCGAATATTACCAAGGCAGAGATAATGAAGGGCATAAAGAACTCGGCATTGGTCGTTGGTGCATATCATGATGGAACCCATCAAGTTGGTTTCCTGCGTGCGGTTTCCGATAAAGTGCGCTTTGCGTATCTCATGGATGTGGTTGTGCATGAAGACTTCCGCCGGCAAGGCATAGGGCAAAGGATGGTGAACTGTGCGCTTTCGCATCCGGAATTGAAAGATGTTTACCAATGGCTGCTCATCACCAAAGACGCCCATGGCGTTTATGAAAAATGCGGTTTCGCGCCCTTGAAAAATCCGGAAAAATGGATGTCGATCATGTCACCAAGGCCTGATCGGGCCGATTTCATCGGCTGACCATGGCACGCAGGCAGACGCGGCTTCGCATACGCCGTCGATGCCGGCCCTAGGCAATATGAAGGAAAAGCATATGGACACGGTGAGCGCGGAAAAAATTTAGGAGATGATTGATCTCGAAACCTTGGGTTGGAACACCAAGAACCCCGACCTCTTGCTACGTGCTGAAGTGGTAACGATTGTAAGGGAAAAAGCCGCCAAAGCAATGCTGTGTGACGTCGGCGCCCTCAAAGGGCCGAATGAGATTACAACGGCATATTTTCGTGCCAGAAGTGTCCCTCAGGAGGTTAAAAGACTGCCTTGCGCCATTGTCGAGCTATCAGGGAATAGTGATTACCAATCATTTTATGAAACTACAGCGGCCAATGCCGGTCTGACAATGAAATATTTTACCGATATCGAAGCCGCGCGCGCCTGGTTGCGGAGCAGGCTTGAAGAGATGAGAAGAAGGTCGAATAATGGCCCGGTAAGCCCCTCAAGCCGAGCGCAGCCCGCTGGGCTGCTCCGGCTTGGGTGGGTGGAACCGAAGATCCGTATACGTGTTAGGCCTCCGTCCCGTCCGCGTTTAGCGTTGACACATATGCTTACTCCATATAATTCGTTTTCATAGGAAGATCCTTCTGTGAGATCGCCAGGTGACGGATGCAAAGCCGCCGGCTTCTCTGCCGGGACTGGACGGTGACAAGGTGGCCATGAAAAAATTCATTATCACGGTTTTGGGTGAGGACCGGCCCGGCATCATTGCCGCGGTCACCAACGTGCTCCATGAACAGGATTACAATATCGAAGAGGTGAGCCAGACCATCCTGCAGAACCAGTTCTCCTGCTTCTTCGTTGTTGCGGGTTCTGAGAGGCAATCGAACGCGCAGCTTACCGCGGTCCTTGAGAACAGTACCGCCGGCTTCGAGCTTTTCTTCCATGTCCGCGAGCTCAGCCCGCATGTCAACCTTAACCGGGAGCTTGTCTGCGAACCCTACGTGGTCACCACGCAAGGACCGGACCGCAAGGGCCTCGTGGCCGGTATCACGGCCGTATTCGCGGCCTACCAGGTCAATGTCGCTCAGTTGCGGGCGGTGTTCAGAGGCGGGGACGAGCCGCTCAACAATACCATGATCTACGAGGTGGACATCCCCTTGAGCGTGGACCTCAATGAACTGCGCCGGGCTCTGTCCGAGAGAGCCAAAGAGCTGGATCTGGAGATCAGCATCCAGCACAGAAACATCTTCGAGGCCATGAACAGGGTCTTGTAAGGGGGGCGCGATCATGTTTACCCATGGAGAAATCCTTTCAGTACTGGAGATGCTTAAGAGTGAGCATCTGGACCTGCGCACCGTGACCCTGGGGCTCAATCTGCTGGACTGTGCCAGCGACGATCTCAAGCGCTTTCAGGCCAAGATCTACGACCGTATCACCCGCACGGCCGCAAACCTGGTGGCGGTCTGCGATCAGGTGGGCGAGAAGTACGGCATACCGGTGGTCAACAAGCGCATCTCGGTCAGCCCCATTGCCGTGGTCGCGGCGCCCTTTGGGCCGGAAGAAATGGTTGCCATCGCAGGTACCCTGGACAAGGCCGCCCGGGCCATTAACGTGGATTTCCTGGGCGGCTTTTCCGCCCTGGTGGAAAAGGGCATGGCCCGCGGAGACCGGGCCCTGATCGAAGCCCTGCCGCAGGCCCTGGCGACCACCGCAAGGGTATGTGCCTCGGTGAACGTAGCCACCACCCGCGCCGGCATCAATATGGACGCGGTCCTGCTCATGGGACGTCAGATCAAGGCGGCCTCCGAGCTCACCGCCGCCAAGGACGGCATCGGCTGCGCCAAGCTGTGCGTGTTCGCCAACATCCCCGAGGATGTGCCCTTCATGGCGGGCGCCTATCTGGGCGTTAGCGAACGCGACACGGTCATCAATGTCGGCGTCAGCGGACCCGGGGTGGTCAAGAAGGCCATCGACCGCCTGCTGGCGGACAATCCGGAGGCGGATCTGGGCCGGATCACCGAATCGATCAAGCGCACGGCCTACAAGGTGACCCGCGCCGGCGAGCTTATCGGCCGCGAGGTGGCCGGCATCCTGGGCGTGCCCTTCGGGGTGGTGGACCTGTCCCTGGCGCCCACGCCCAATGTGGGCGACAGCGTAGGCGAGATCTTCCAGAGCCTGGGG
Source organism: Syntrophaceae bacterium (assembly GCA_039680665.1). GTDB lineage: Bacteria > Desulfobacterota > Desulfomonilia > UBA1062 > UBA1062 > JAKQBR01. Next base: position 6,629 of record JBDKSM010000085.1, read on the forward strand.
CTAACAAGCATCGGTGTGCCCGGCTCCACGGTGGCGCTGGCCATGCTCAACGACGCGGTGAAAAAGGGCGGCGCATTCGCCAGCTCCCATGTGGGGGGCTTGAGCGGGGCATTTATCCCGGTCAGCGAGGACCTCAACATCTCTCAGGCGGCCGAGAACGGTTTCCTGTGCCTGGAAAAGCTGGAGGCCATGACCAGCGTCTGCTCCGTGGGGCTGGACATGGTGGCCGTGCCCGGTGAAACCAGCGCGGAAACCATCGCGGCCATCATCGCGGATGAGATGGCCATCGGCGTCATCAACAAGAAGACCACCGCGGCCCGCATCATCCCGGTGCCGGGCAAGAAGGCCGGCGAACGGGCCAGCTTTGGCGGCCTTTTAGGCGAATCCGTCATCATGCCCGTCAACAATGCCGGAGCCGACAACCCTTTTATCCGCCGCGGCGGGCTGATCCCAGCGCCCATCCACAGCCTGACGAATTGAATCCGCCCAGCCTGCGCTGGTGCCGGGCGGGAAAAAAGACAACGAGATCTTGTTTTTTACGCGGTCCGGAAATACCGAATATATATTTTGAACCTGCGGTGCGCCGAGGCATATCGGGTTTTGCCATGGCCGATCAATCCGAGGTTCAGGCCGGTCTCGATCTGCTGGGTCATGATCTGAAGCTTGGCGAATGGGAGAAACGCTGCGGACGGCTCAGGGCAATGGAGAGCTACGATCTTGGATTCATATTTGTCAGAATACAGCCCATGCGAGGCATCAGCCCCTTACGGCATTGATGTCTCGCATGCAGGACGGAGATGTTACAAGGGTTGTGGTATAGCATCCTTTTTTAAGGAGGAACGCATGGAGATCTTCAATAGGAGCAACTCCAAGAACACCGGCAACCTGCCGAGCCTGAAGTCCTGGATGCTCATAGGCTCCCGCAATTCGGCGGCCCCGGCCATATCGATGCAGATCTCCGAGATCCCGGCCGGCTCTGAGCAGCCCATGCATGCCCATGCGCCCGAGCAGTGCTATTACGTCATCAGGGGGAAAGGCCTCATGACGATCGAGGATGAGACCAGGGAGGTTCATGCAGGCGATGCCGTGCATATCCCCTCGAACAAGCGGCACGGCATAAAAAACATCGGCGATACGGCATTGTAGTATTTGACGGCCAACTCGCCGGCCTTCACGAAGGAGTATGAGGACAGACTGTGGCCTTCAGGCCCGGCTTGAATCATCGCTGATGGGTTATTCCAAGCGACAAGCCGGTCACCAGAGAGTAAAAGGGAGTATGCGAATGCATATCGAAATACGCAGAGAAGAGGTCAAAGACCATCAAGAGGCTGAGAACATCACCCGGGAGGCCTTCTGGGACCTCTATAAGCCCGGCTGCGTCGAGCACTTGCTTCTGCATCAGATCAGGCGGTCCAAGGCCTTTATCCCGGAACTGGACTATGTGGCGTGCGATCAGGGACGAATTGTCGGGAACATCGTCTATACCAAAGCTTATGTGAAAGACGGCGAGAGGACAACGGAGGTATTGTGCATGGGGCCCTTGAGCGTATTGCCTTCCCATCAAAGGCAAGGCATCGGCTCCTTGTTGCTCAGAACAACCATAGGAAAGGCGCGGTCGTTGGGATACCGGGCTGTTCTCATCTTCGGCAACCCCGCCTATTACCGCAGGTTCGGGTTTTCCAAGGCCGAGTCCTTGGGGATTAAGACAGCGCACGGCGAGAATCTCGATGCGTTCATGGCCCTGGAATTATCGCCCGGCGCTCTGGGCGGCATACGAGGAAGCTTCTGCGAGGACCAGGCCTTTGATATCAAGCAGGAGGAACTCGAACAATTCGACAGCCGGTTTCCCCAGAAAGAGAAGCATGTGCGGGATGGCCAATTGAAATAATCCGGCGTCTGTGGCGAGAAACGAATAAACACATTGAAATGATGGCACATCTGTGTTGTAACCATCGGAGTCGAAACCCCTGCTTCAGGCGGACCCATCAATAACCGAGGGATTCAACCCAATGATGGGCCGCAATCGATAAGCACCGGGGATTCGCAATTCAAGCTCATCAGGAGGTTATGCATGGTTCGGAGATTCGCTGTATTGCTGGTTGTATTGATGTTTATGCCTTTGGTCGCGTTGGCGGCCGACCAGGAGGATGCCGTTATCCAGAAGTATTTTACCCTCTATAAGGCCGAACAGAAAGATCCGTACACTCTGTACTACCCGATCGAGCTCACCCGGCCCGGCCAGATCACGGTGAGCGTCAAGTCCGCCCGGCTCAATCCCGAGCCGGCCAACAAGAACTACGAGCCGCTCAGGATCATACTGGTGGATGCGCGGGCCTTCAAGAACATCCAGCCCTCCGAGTGGCAGCAGTGGATCAACAAGGTCAACAAGTTCAACCCGCTGGAATACATCGCCGGCGATGAGATCCGCCAGTGGGTCAAGGGGATCAAGCGGCTCTTCGGCAAGAAGGACAAGAAGCCCGGCTACTATCACGGCCAGATGGCCTGCGGCAGGGTGCGCGACGGATATACCGATGATATCAGGCATGCCGTGGACAGCCCCGAGCTGAACAAGTCCGGCGGCCGCTACGTGGTCATTTTCCGCAACATATCCAATTTCGAGGCCACCGGCTCGATCTTCATCAGCTATCCCGGAGAAATCAGCGAGTTGGATGACAAGGCCGAAAAGCTCTTCGAAGGCTATCCCGATTTGGCGGTGGAAGAGGTGAGTCTGAACGAGGCCAAGCAGCTCATTGTCAAGCTCTCCAACCGGTCCAGGTGCTGCAATGTGCATATCGCCCGTTGGAACCAGAAGGGCGCCGATGCCATCACCTTGACGGCCAACGTGGAAGGACGCAATTACGGCATGACCCTGCCGGCTATCGACCCGAACGGCCGGCTCAGGAAACCCGGAGGTTCCCTTACCTATGTCTTCGACAAGGTCAGGATCGGTACGTCCAGCACGGTGACCGTGACCGTTGACGCCACGGGCAAGGTCATGGAGGAGAGCGAGGCCAACAACGCCAAGACCGTGCAGCTCGGACCGCCCGCGGTCACTCTGCGGCAGACGCCCCCATTGACCGGCAAACCCGATCTCATTGTCAGCGACATCCGGCTGGACAGCGCCAAGCGCGTCCTGGTTGAGGTGTCCAATGTCGGCATCGGCGGGCTCGACCCGGCGCTGTGGAGCGGCGGCAACCAGCCGAACCTGAACCTGAAGATGAACGGCAACGGCTGGGCCAACGTACCCCTGGCCGGCTACGACCGGGATAAGAAGCTGACCAAGGCCGGCGGACGGGCCGTATATGAGACCGGTTATACCCTGAAGAAGAAGGCCACCATCGACGCCGCCATCGATACCACGAACGTGGTGGAAGAAGGCAACGAGAACAACAACACCACCCAGGTGAAGCTGAAGCCTTGAAACCGCGGGCGGTGACCCGCCACGGCTGAAGGTGCTGTTTCCCAAGCGTCCATCGGGGGTCTCAACGGATCGATATTTTCAATTGATCGTTGAGACCCCATGCGAATATCTTTTGATGTGCCGCAGTGAGATGCAACCGGTCCAAGAAGTCTGGATATAGTAGGGGTGCACGGCTCCAAGGCCACACGCATACGGGCGGGTGAAAGGAAGAGAAAGCAGGTATGGCGGAAGCTCGTGTTTCAATCATGGATGATTTCGTGGGCTGGCTGCGGCTGGCTCAGGAAGTTGAGCCGCTCTTCGGACCCATGGTTCAAGACCCTGGATTCCGCAATGGCTTGCGGCAGGCCATCATTGATGGGCATGCCCTGTGCATCAGGGCAGAGACGGGAGGGCATGAGCAACGCCTGCAGGGCGGCATAGTCATCGCGCCCAAGGCCAATGAGATTCTCTGGTTTGCGGTGGCAGAGGAAAGCCGCGGAAACGGTCTAGGAAGAACCCTTCTGCATGCCGCCATAAAAAACCTGGATAAAACCAGACCGATCATGGTCACGACCTTTGATCAGACCGTAGCGGCCGGGACGCCGGCCAGGGGCCTCTATCATGCGGTTGGATTCCGTGAATTCGCCGCGGCCGGTCAAAATCCGGCAGGCATCCCCATAGTCACCATGATCCTTATCAAACCGCATGAGGAGAGAAGCGATCAGGATAGCGATGCTTGCTGATGATTCCAAGATGCCTAAGAAAGATATGAACGCACGGCAAGCGCGGATGAGAGAGTCCGGCAGACCGCCGGTCGATCAAGAGATTGCCGCGTGGATCGGCGAAGCTGCGTATGCCTACTGGAAAGAGATTACGCGCCTCATCGAGCACGGCTACCCGGATGTATTCAGTCCGGAGTGGCTTTTCGGCGGCCTCAAGCACGGCTGGTCCCTGAGGTACAAGAAAAGCAAATCGTTCTGCACCTTGATCCCGGAAAAAGAACGCTTCGCCTTGCTGATCGTTTTCGGCGCACAAGAGCGGGCCAAAGTGGAAGCCCTGCGGGGCAGCTTGTCGCAGTCCACCCGCAAGGCGTATGACGAGGCAACGACGTATCATGATGGGAAATGGGTGCTGTTCACCATCGACAGCGACCAGGCACTGGAAGACGCCCTGCGGTTGTTGGCGATAAAACGCCGGCCCAGGCGCGATCGGTGATAGCGTCTTTGAGCGAGCTAAGCATTCGGCCTCATTGACCCCGCCGGGATCGCGCTTTAGAGGAATCAAGACGTGCCGCCGCGGGCATGATTTGAAAGATAGGGTTACAACAACCCGTAAGGAGGGACGCTGACATGCGATTGAAGGCCTGCCTGCTGATTTTCGATGGTCTGGCGGATTGGGAACCCGCGCTCGCCCTGTGCGAGATCAAAAAGTCAGGGAAATTCGAGATAGCCACGGTCGGATTTAGTGCCGAGCCGGTCACCAGCATGGACGGCTTGAGGATCATCCCCGACCTCACCCTGGATGCGGTTGATCCCGAACAGACCGCCGTCTTCATCATGCCGGGCGGCGAGATGTGGGAGCAGGGACCGCAGGCGCGAACGATCGAGCTTTTGGACCGGCTCCACACCCGGGGCACGATCATCGCCGCGATCTGCGGAGCGACCCTGGAGGTTGTCAGGGCGGGGCTGACGCATGGCCTTCATCACACCAGCAATTCCAAGGGCTACCTGAAGGCCATGCTGCCGGAGTATCGGGATGAAGACCATTATGTGGACAGACAGGCGGTGAGCGACCGGAACATCATTACCGCCAGCGGACTGGGGAGCGTCGAGTTCGCGTGCGAGATCCTCGGGGGATTGCATATCCATAACGGCGAAGAACTCCAGGAATTGCATCCCATGTTCAAGCACGGCGTCATACCGGCGCGGTATGTGATTTGAGCGGCGGAAGGAAACGTTCGGCAGGCCAGGAGCCGTCTGGAGGGGAGACACATGAGGAGGACCGCATGGCGCGGAAGATGAAACAGGTATCCATACTGGGGCTTGTGCTGCTGGCCGGCTGTGTCAGGATTCCGGAACATGTGGAACCGGTGGGAAACTTCACATTGGAGCGCTATCTGGGGAAGTGGTATGAAATCGCCAGATTGGATCATTCCTTTGAACGCGGACTATCCCACGTGACGGCCGAATACAGCCTGCGGGCAGACGGCGGCGTCAAGGTGCTCAACCGCGGCTACTCCGAGCGGGAAAAGCGGTGGAAGCAAGCCCAAGGCAAAGCTTACTTCGTGAGAGGGGCTGACCGAGGGTTCCTGAAGGTTTCGTTCTTCGGTCCTTTTTATGGCTCGTATATCGTATTCGAGCTCGATCATGAACATTATCAATACGCGCTGGTGTGCGGACCGGATCGATCATATCTCTGGATCCTGGCGCGCCGTCCGAAAATACCTGATGCGCTCAAGCGCATGCTCATAACCAAAGCGGCGCAAGCGGGCTTCGATACCAGGGGCTTGATCTTCGTAAAGCAGGAGTGAGCTTAAGGCCTTAGCGCGGTAGCCGCTCGATCTCCTGCGCCACTTCACGGCTGAAGTCCGCGATCAGCTCACTGTAGGCCTCTGCCAGGGAGGCAAATCCCCCATTCCCGACCGGCTTTACCACGTGCGAGTCGCGCGTGATGGGCGGTACTTCACGGCGAACATCTTCAAGTATCCAGCGTACGTCGAGCACGGCATTGCCCCCCGGAACGCCGTCGAGACGCTCCAGCTTGGCGCTTAAGCGGTAGACGACGCGGCGCGCACGCCCCCAGGGGTCGATCTCGACTGCGGCGCCCGTCAAGGCGGCGAGATCGAGCGCCATGACGCGCGATACGGCCTGCTCGAGGGGTTCGGCCCACAGGGCGTATTCATTCAGTATCAGCTCGTTGGCGCGTACCTTGGTCACGATCTGGGGACGGTCCAGATAAGCGGGTATCTCGATGCGTCCGATCCCGATAACGAACCCGTCCACGGTTTGAGGCCCGCCCGGCGCGGGCGCCGTGACGGCCTCAAGGATATAGAAGCGCTCTTCAGGCCTTGAAGCACAGGCGCTCAGCAGCAGCACCGTGGCGCATAATGCTATGAAGGCATGCAAAAAAGAAAATGTGCGCATGTTCCGTTTTCCTCCTCAACGTGGTTTGCCGCGCAGGAGCGTCTCGGGGTGGCGACCCAAGTAATCACTCAAGGCACGGATCGAGGCGGCGGCGGCATCGAGATCCTCCATGGTGTGCGACAACTGCAGCATGAGAGGGGAATCCACGGCCCCGCTCTCCTCCAGGGCGCCAAACGTCTTTTGCGCCTGCTGCATGGCGGCGCGGGTGGCCTCGGAGGTCTGCTCCAGGCTGGTTTTAAGATCGGTGAACTGTCGGCGGGAATCGCTTATCAGCACCCGAGTGTCCGACACGGCACCGTGCATGTCCGTGGATAAGAGGCCGACCGTGCGGTCGATGTTCCCTACCAGACGGCGCACGTCGTTGATGGCCAGGTCCAGGTCCTGGAAACTCTTGGCCACATCGGGCGACGTCACGGCCTTTTCCACGCCTTCGATGGCGGAGATGAGCTTGCGCAGCATCTCTTCCACCGGCAGTTTCTCGATGGTCTTGGTGAGCTGCTCCATGCTCGATGGCACGGTGGGGATCTCAGGGTAGCCGGCGTAGCCCTTGAAGACCTGTGTCTCGACCCCGGGGTGGAAGTCGAGCTCGATGATCAGCTGCCCGGTCAGCAGGTTCTGCAACTGGAGCTGGGCCTTCAATCCATGCTCGATCAGGGTGCGCATGAAGGTCTGCGTGTCGCGGTAATTGGTCTCCCCGCTGATGCGCTCCGGATCGATCTCGACCAGCACCGGGATGCGCACCGAAGTGCCGTTGGGATTAATGGACAGGCTGATATCCGTCACCCTGCCGACCGACACGCCCCTGAAAACGACCGGCGCGCCCACGTTGAGACCCTTGACCGACCCGCTAAAGTGCATGACATAGGTGGGAAGACGGGTGAAGTAGCGTCCGGCGCCCAAGGCAACCACGATGGCCACGGCCAGGACAATGCCTCCCAGCACGAAGGCGCCCAGGAAGGCCGTATTCATTTTTTTGCTCATGGCTGATCATCCTTTCGGTCGGATATGTCCCCATGGACATCCGCACAGCGGGGGCTCGGCTCCCGGCTCGTACGCCCTCGGTTCAAAAACGAGATGACTTTCGGATCAGTGGATAACCGCAGCAGGTCGTGGGGGGTTCCCCGCGCCAAGATCGATCTGGTTTGACGGTCGAGCAGGATGGCATGGCCGCCGATGGTGAAGATGCTGTCCAGGTCGTGCGTGATGACCACGACCGTGGTTTTGAGGCTCAAGGAGAGCTCAATGATCAGATCGTCCAGCAGACGGGCATTAATGGGGTCAAGCCCGGCCGAGGGCTCGTCAAAGAAGAGGATCTCAGGATCCAGCGCCATGGCCCTGGCAAGGGCGGCGCGCTTCTGCATCCCGCCGCTCAATTCGGCGGGGTAGAAGGACTCGTAACCCGAGAGTCCCACCAAGGCGAGCTTGAGCGACACGACCTCCGCGATGCGCTTGGGGATCAGGTCGGTATACTCTTGAAGGGGCAGGGCCACGTTTTCGCCGATGGTCATGGAACTCCACAGGGCGTTATGCTGGTAGAGGATGCCGATCCTTTGCAGGATGGATTCACGCGCTTCCAGGTCCGCGTCCCAGAAGCTGATGCCGTTATAGAAGACCTGGCCGCTTGCGGGTTGTTTAAGGCCGATGAGGATTTTGAGCAAGGTGCTCTTGCCGCAGCCATTGCCGCCCATGATGATGAATACTTCTCCCCGCTTGACCGCGAAGGAAATATTCTCGAGCAAGACCCTTTTCCCATAGGCCAAAGTTAGGTCCTGCACCACGATATGGTCCCGGAGCTCATGGGTATGGGGATTTACAGGCGGCATCGCTTAGATCCTCAAGATGCTGGTAACCATGGCGAAGAGACCGTCGGTCACCACGATCAGCACGATACCGACCACCACGGCTCTGGTCGCGGCATACCCCACGGCCGAGGCGCTGCGATCGGAGCGCATGCCGTGAAAACAGCCCGCGGACGCTATAAGCAAGGCGAAGACCGTGCTCTTGACGACGCCTAACGTAAACTGGGTCAGGTTCAGGGCATCAAGGGTCTGCTCCCAGTACTTCAGCGGTGAGATGTCGAACACGCCCACTCCGACCAGGGCGCCGCCCACGATACCGACGATATCGGCATACACGCATAAGAGCGGCATCATCAGCACCAGGGCGATGATGCGCGGCAGGACCAGGAACTCCACGGGTGTGATGCCCAGGGTCTTCAGCGCGTCGATCTCCTCATTCACCTCCATGGTGCCCAATTGGGTGGCATAGCTGGCGCCGGTGCGGCCCGACATGATGATGGCGGTCATCAGCGCCCCCATTTCGCGCACCATGGCGATGCTTACCAGGTCAGCGATATAGATCTGAGCCCCGAACATCCTGAGCTGTACCACGCCGACAAAGGCCAGGATGATGCCCACCAGCACGCTGATCAACGACACGATGGGCAGGGCCTGCGGTCCGCACTCCGACAGCAACGCCATTAGATCGGTGCGGCGGAAGCGCGCCCGGCCGCGCACCATCCTGAGAGCTGCTGTCGAGACCTCGCCGCTGAAGGCCAGTACCGCGGTGATGGAGCCGGACAGAGCGATGCTCCAGAGCCCCAATCGGTTCAGGAAGGATATTCGGAGCCGTTGGTCGGGGCGAACCTCCAGGTCCGTAAGAGCCCTGGCCAATTGCAGGAGGCGCACCGCCCCGGGCGGCAGGCCTTCGAGCTCGACGGCGATACCGGTAGCACCGCAGCCCTGCTGCAGGCCAGTCAGGAAGGTGAGCAAAGTACTGTCCCAGTCAGCCAGGGCGGTGTGCTCGAAGACGATCCGGCGTGTGCCCGGCCTTGAGGCGGCATGTTCACATACCTCGCCTGCGTTCGGCAGGTCCCGGCCCATGATCCAGGCGCCTTCCACATGCACCATGATGGTGCCTTGGTCAGGGTAACTGTAGCGTATCTCACCCGATGTGCTCATAAAGCTATATTATAATTGATCGGCCGGCAAAGACCACACAGAGATCAATTTTTTACCCACGGCCTTTGGCCCCACCAGTGTAGTAAGCGATATCGTGGAGTTGACGGACAAAAGGCGTTTTGTTCTTCAGCCGCCGGCTTTCAGAACCGCCAGGATGGCCTGAAGGGATTCTTCGGCCTTTTCCGCCGGGACCTGGCAGGTGCCGACCATCTTATGGCCCCCGCCGCCGTAGCGCAGCATCAGGGAGCCGATATCCGCCGTGCAGGTGCGGTTGGTGATGCTGTAACCCACCGTGAAGACCACGTTCTGCTTCATCTTGCCCCAGATGACGCGGATGGAGACGTTCTGCTCCGGATAGAGCACATATTCGATGAAGCGGTTGCCGCTCAGGATCTCTTCCACGTCGCGCAGGTCGATGACCATCACATTATCGTGCACCGTGGTATGGGCCTTGATCATGGCCTCATACTTCAGTTCCTGGCTGAAATAGCGCTGCACGCGTTCCTTTACGTCAGGTACTTCCAGGATCTCTTCCATCGTCATGGTGCGGCAGTACTTAATCATATCCGTCATGAGCTGGATGTTGCTGATACGGTAGTCGCGGTAGCGCCCCAGGCCGGTGCGGGCGTCCATGATGAAGGACAGCAGGATCCAACCCGTGGGGAAGAGGATCTCTTCCGAGGTCAGATCGCCCGAATCGCTCTTGTCCACGGCCCACATCATGCCGTTGTCCTCGAACTTCTGGAAGCGTTTGGCGCCGCCGTAGTAATCGTAGATCACCCTGGCGCAGCTGCGCGACGGGCGGGACATGCCTTCATATTTCACTTCGGAGAGCAGCTTGAGCCGCTCCTGTTCGCTGGAATGGTGATCGAACCACAGGCCGCATCCCGGCACGTACGGCACATTGGCCAGGACATCGTTCGGAGTTACCTCGACCAATCCATCCTGGACATCCTTGGGGTGAACGAATTTATACGAATCGATGATGCCGGCTTCTTCCAAGAGCACGGCACAGGCCAGACCGTCAAAATCGGACCGTGTTATCAAGTTCATGGCAAATCTCCTCCCATCCTTCGCGAAATGGAGACCTCAATCATGCCACCCACGTGGCTTGCGGCCATCCATGCCGTACCTATTGAGTGTTATTCATATTATTGCTTTTTCGGTAATAGATGGGTGATACTTGATACATGCCGCGCAGTGAATTGATCAGAAACGGGTGCTGGCTTTGCCGAAGGCGTGCAATGGGTAGGAGCTGTTCGCGTATCGGCGGCCTTAAAAAAACACCCGCACCCGGCGGGTACCAGGCGTTATCGCACGACTGAAGCGGATGCGATCAGGACAACGCCCTAAGACGAGGACCTTACGAATGTGACGGAGAAGGGGTGACGTCCTTTTTCTTCAGGGCTTTTTGTCGTGAAGCCAAGATGTTCGACCGGGACTGGGTTTTGACGTAGTTTTCCATCTCAGACATGAGATCGTGCACCGGGCCCTTGGCGATCAGCCGGTCCATCTCGGCCTGGATGCGTTCAAAATAGGCCAGCACCTTAAGCCCTGGTTCGGTCAGCTGAGCACCGGTCCGGCCGTGGCGGCCACGTTCCAGGATCTCAAGGTCGAGGGTTTTTTCAAAGGTGCGGATCTTGCCCCAGGCGGCACGATATGACATCTCAAGGCGTTCAGCGGCTTTATGCAACGATCCGGTTTCGCGCACGAGCATGAGCATGTGGTAGATGCCTTTGCCGAACACCGGATCGCCTTTTTTTTCCAACCAGACCTTATAGGCAACTTTCATAAATTTATAATAACATCTTAGGGGCGGAGATACAAATAAATTACTCCAGCAGCCAGGTGAGCGGGCCTTTCTTGAGCGTGATGGCAGCCTCGGGGCAGATCTCCATGCAGCAGAAGCAGCGGATGCATTTCTTGTAGTCATAGGTGGGGATCTTGGCATCGCGCTCAGCCGGTGATATGGCGCCCGCCGGGCAGATGGTCTTGCATTTATAGCACAGGGTGCACTTGGCCGGGCTGGGCCACGGTTTTTCCACCACTAGGTTTTTGACGAAGTGACCGACCAGCGGCCCGCGCAGAAAATGCGAAGAAATAGAGGTGCGCGTGGGTTTGAAGCCCGTGATACGCATCGTCTCGATGGTTTCGCCGATGATCTGGATCTCTTCGGGGCTGGAAACCGCGAAGTCGCGTTTGAAGCCCTGGGTGATCGTGTCCACCTTTTTATAATCCAGACCCACAACCGAGGTGGCTACATAATCGACGGCCACCGGATCGGAGCCGATGATGACGGCGCCGATCGCGCGCGGTGTACCCGAAGGTCCCGGGCCTTCGCCTTCCTGGCCGATAACGGCGTCCATGATGGAGAAGATGGGCATGGGCTTCTCGAATCCGTTGAGCAACGTGCCGTAGAGATCCAGGAGCCACTCGGAGAATTCGGGACCTTTGGGGCAGCGCATATGCATGTGCGATTTCTTCAATCCCGGAATGGTGCCGAAGAGGTTCTTGACCGCGCCGGTCACATAGGTCAGGCCGTGGGTCTTAAATTTGGGCAGGCTGAAGATCATGTCCACGTCGCGGAAGGCGCTTGCGATCTCGATGCGTTTGAAGGTCTGGGCGCGTTCGTTATGCAGGATCATGGTGGGGTTCATGGCCGCCACCTCGATGGAGAGATCCCGGACGATGTCGAGATAGCCTACTTGTTTGATGACGCTCTCGAGCGATCCGAAACCCGGCGATTCGGCCAGGACTGGGTGTCCGCCGTGGTCGATCACGATTTCGGCTACGGCCCTGAAAAAGGCCGGATGGGTGGTAACGGCCTTTTCGATGGGCGCCGCCAAGAGCAGGTTGGGTTTCAGGGCCACCCTGGCATCCTTAAGACATCCGAAATCGAAACCGATCTTCTCAAGGCCGTCCGTGATGGTCTGCCGGAGCAGTGCATCGTCATACCGGGTACATCGCAGTAGAGCTATACGTGACATGGCTCGTCTCCCTTCTGGCAGCGCGGGCAGATGTGCGTGCCGCGCTGGGCTACGATCAGGCGCGCGATGATCGTTTGGCAGCGCGGGCAGGGCTGGCCGTCGCGGCGGAAGACCCGCAAGGCGTGGATGTTATCGCCACTGAGGCGCGTGACCGACGCGAAGTTGGTACGACCCTTGCCCAGGCTGGTGCCCCGGTTGGCGATGCCGCGTCGGAGCACCCGCCGTATGGCGCCGTGCAGGCGCTTGGACTCTTCGTTGGTGAGTGAATCGCTGCTGCGGCAGGGGTGCAGGCCGCTTTCCCACAGCGCCTCGTCGACATAGATATTGCCCAGCCCGGCGATCAGGGTTTGGTCCAGAAGTAAGGGTTTCAGCATGCGCCGCCTGCGGCGCAGGATATTGGAAAGTACACCGGGGGTGAAGGCCGCATCGAGCGGCTCGACGCCCAGCGCGTCCAGAACCGAGGCCGCATCGTCCACCAAGTGGATGCGGCCGAATTTACGGGGATCGTGCAGGCAGAGCTGTCTACCGTCGCCGAGCGTGAAGACCACGTGCTCGTGGGGTTCAGGACCGGACGCGGCGGTACGCAGGTGCAAGCGGCCGGACATGCGCAAGTGCACGAGCATGCGCATAGAGCTTTCCAGCTCGAACACCAGGTATTTGCCGCGCCTCCTGATATGCCGGACGCGTTGGCCCCGGATACGGCGGACGAAATCGGGTGTGGCGACCGTGCGCGGCCAGTAGACCGCGGCCGCGGCAATGGTGGCGCCTTCGATCCCAGCCGCGATCAGATCATTAACGATAGTCTGTACTTCCGGCAATTCCGGCATTGGGTTCAAGCCTTTCCTTAGACGCTTTTTACTGTAGGCCGCATATTCTTAGCAAGGGTAAAAGCATGCCGTCGCGTAACGGTCCGTAACGCAAAGGGTGTTGACATTCTTTTGAAAGCATGAAGAAAAAGTATGAGGATGATACGAATATAAAAGGGGAGGGCGATGAGATATCAATTTGCCAGCGATAATACCGCCGGAATATGTCCTGAGGCCTGGGAGGCCTTAGCTCAGGCCAATGGAGGCTTTGCCGCCTCATACGGCGATGATCCCTGGACCACCCGGGCCGCCGATAAGCTGCGGGAAGTCTTCGAGATGAACTGCGATGTTTACTTCGTGTTCAACGGTACGGCCGCCAATTCGCTGGCCCTGGCAAGCCTGTGCCAGAGCTACCACAGCGTCGTCTGTCATGAGGCCGCCCATATCGAGACCGATGAATGCGGGGCGCCGGAGTTCTTCTCAAACGGCACCAAGATCCTTCCGACCGTTGGGGAAAACGGCAAACTCGATCCCAAGGCAGTGGAAGACATGATCATCCGCCGCAGCGATATTCATTATCCGAAGCCCAAGGTGATTAGCCTGACCCAGTCCACGGAGCTCGGCACGGTCTACAGTCCGGATGAAATTCGTGAAATCTGGCGTGTGGCGCGCAAATACGGCTTGAAGCTGCATATGGACGGCGCCCGTTTCGCAAACGCCGTGGCGTCGCTCGGGGTCTCACCCCGGGAGTTGAGCTGGGAAGCGGGCGTGGATGTTTTGTGCCTGGGAGGTACCAAGAACGGGGCAGGGTATAGCGAGGCGGTGGTGTTTTTCGACCGGCAGCTTTCACAGGAATTCGATTATCGCTGCAAGCAGGCCGGACAACTCGCCGCCAAGATGCGTTTCCTTTCCGCTCCATGGGCGGCCATGCTCGAGAACGACCTCTGGCTTAAATATGCGAATCAGGCCAACCAGTCCGCCGCCCTCTTGGCCAGGAAACTCGCCACGATCCCCGAGGTTCAGATCCTCTACCCGGTGCAGGCCAACGCGGTATTCGTGCGTCTGCCCGAGCACCTGCTGCGGGCGCTTAAAAGGGATGACTGGGCCTGTTACGAGTTCATCGGCGGCGGCCTCAGGTTGATGTGCTCCTGGATGACCGCGGTCGAGGACATCGATGCCCTGCATGATTGTCTTAAAACAGCCGCCCGGCTTTGTTGAAGGAACTTTCGTCCCGGAGGCGAGTCTCGAAGGCGCACGGTTTTCCGTGAGGGAGCGGGGGCCCTCATTCAGGCGATCTTGCGTGTCAATTTTTTCAGGCGGCTGATCCGGCGGCGCAGGCGCGCGGAGAGCTTGCGGTCATCTGCCTCCCGGGCGGACTGGCGCGTACTTTTCAACGCAACGATCCTGGCCTTGAGCTCGGCCTTGCTCAGCGGTACTTTCACCTTTGCATGCACATGCGCCTTATTCTTTTTGGGCGCGCCGGGTTCTTGGATGCCCTGGGCCTGTTTGATGAAGGCCAGCAGTTCATCCTTATGCATATCGTGCACGGCTTTTTCCAGATGTTCATGAGGGAAGGTAAGGGCAAACTCCTTCAGCTCGGGAACCGTCATCTTTTCCAGGGGTTTTTCTTCCTTGTGGTGACTCATGTGAACCTCCTCCGGGTGATGGTATGCTTCAGGGTGCACATGCACAGGATGAATATTGATATTTTACGCATAAACGTCTTAAAATTCAACCCTGCATTCTCGGCGGAGCGTCCGGATCGCATGCATGGATGAATGCGATCAGCGGCCGGCCCATTATGAATGATGATTCATTTTTCCTTGACCAAATTGTGATCTTTAGCTATATAAGGCAGCGTGCGAATAAATATCAAAAATTTTTAAGGAGGCATTACATGGCGGAAGATACAATGAGCTTGTATGAAAAAATTTTCCCGGTACCCCCCAAGGTCAGGGAAAAGGCCTACATCAAGAGCAAGGCTGAGTATGAAAAGATGTATAAGGATTCAATAGAGAACCGGGATGCTTTTTGGGCCAAGCAGGCCGAGCGTCTCGACTGGTTCAAGAAACCGACCAAGATTTGTAACGAATCATTCACGACTCCGGTATCTGTGAAGTGGTTCGAAGACGGCGAGTTGAACGTGAGCTACAACTGCCTCGACCGACACATCAAAAACGGCAAAAAGAACAAGGCCGCCATCATCTTTGAAGGCAACGATCCTGCCGACAACAAGACCTTCACCTATATGGACATGTACCGTGAGGTCAACAAGGCCGCCAACGTCCTGAAAAAGCTGGGCGTCAAGAAGGGCGACCGCGTGACCATCTACCTGCCCATGATCCCCGAGCTGGCCATCACCATGCTGGCCTGCACCCGCCTGGGCGCCATTCATTGCATCGTGTTCGGCGGCTTCTCGGCCGATGCGCTGCGTGACCGTATCGTGAACAGCGATTCCAAGATCCTCATCACTTGCGACGGCACCTATCGCGGCAGCAAAGCCGTCCCGCAGAAGGACAACGCCGACAAGGCCGCCGAGCAGTGCCCGTCGATCGAAAAGATGATCGTGGTCAAGCGCACCGGCACGCCCGTGCAGATGAAGGAAGGCCGGGACGTCTGGTATGAGGCGCTTATGGCCGAAGCTCCGGTTTACTGCGAGCCCGAGCATATGAACGCCGAAGATCCGCTCTTCATCCTCTACACCTCCGGTTCGACCGGCAAACCCAAGGGCGTGATCCATACCACCGGCGGATACCTGGTCTACGCCGCCATAACCCACCAGCTGATCTTCGACTATCATGACGACGACATCTACTGGTGCACGGCCGACATCGGTTGGGTCACCGGTCACACCTATATCGTGTACGGCCCGCTGGCCAACGGTGCCACCTCGATCATGTTCGAGGGCGTGCCGAGCTATCCTGGCTTCGACCGTTTTTGGGCCGTGGTCGAGAAGTACAAGGTCGACATCTTCTACACCGCGCCGACCGCTATCCGCGCCGTGGCCAAAGAGGGCGACGAGTGGGTCAAGAAGCATGACATCACCTCCATCCGCATCCTGGGTTCGGTGGGCGAGCCTCTGAATCCTGAAGCCTGGAAGTGGTACTATGAGCTCATCGGCCGCGGCGAGTGCACCATCGTGGACACTTGGTGGCAGACCGAGACCGGCGGCATTCTCATCACCCCGCTGCCCGGCGCCATCGACATCAAGCCCGCCAAAGCCACCGTGCCGTTCTTCGGCATTGAGCCCTGCCTGGTCGATGACGACGGCAAGGAGTTGAGCGGTGTAGCAACCGGCAATCTGTGCATGAAGCGTTCGTGGCCGGGTATGATGCGCGGCGTGTGGGGCGACCCCAAGCGCTTCGAGGAAAACTATTTTGTACAGTTCCCCGGCAAGTACTTCACCGGTGACGGCTCACAGCGCGATGATCTGGGTTACTACAAGATCACCGGCCGCGTGGACGACGTTATCAACGTATCCGGCCACCGTATGGGTACGGCCGAGGTCGAGAGCGCCCTGGTATCACATCCCAAGGTCGCCGAAGCGGCCGTGGTCGGTTTCCCGCACGATATCAAGGGGCAGGGTATCTTCGCGTATGTCACGCTGAACACCGGCGTGGAGAAGACCGACGAGCTGAAGAAAGAGATCATCGCGCACGTGCGCAAGGAGATCGGGCCCATCGCGACCCCGGATCATATCCTCTGGGCCGATGCGCTGCCCAAGACCCGTTCCGGCAAGATCATGCGCCGCGTGCTGAAGAAGGTCGCCGCCAATGATTTCTCCGATTTCGGCGATACCTCGACATTGGCCGATCCGTCGGTCGTGAACATGCTCGTGGACGAAAGGAAGAAACTGAAGTAATGAGCGTATGGGTTTCAGGGTCTTATTCAGGCCCTGAAACCCTATTTTTTTCTCCAAGTAAAATGGATTGCTGCATTGAGCGCCGTTAAAGGAAAGAGACCGTATGAGGGGTGAAGAAAAATACAGGATGATATTGAATGCCGCAAAGCTGGTTTTCGCCAGGGAGGGATTCTATAATTCCAAGGTCTCCGAGATAGCGCGCGAGGCACATGTGGCGGACGGTACCATCTATCTCTATTTTAAGAATAAGGATGATATTTTAATATCGCTGTTTGAAGAAGAACTCACTCGTATTATCAAGGAAGTGCGCACTGAACTGGATGCGCTACAAGAACCGCGCGATCGTTTTATCAAGTTTTGCACCAATCACCTGGTCATGATCGAATCCGACCGCCACTTGGCCGAGGTCATCCAGGTGGAGCTCAGGCAATCGAACAAGTTCATGCGCGAGTACAAGAACAAGTATTTTCTGGCCTATCTCAACATTATCGCCGAGATCATCAGCGACGGGCAGAGCAAGGGTGTGTTCAATAAGGATATCAAACCGGAAATAGCGTCACGGATGATCTTCGGGTCCCTGGATGAGCTCTCAACTCATCTGATCACCTCCAAGCGCAAGCGTTATGACGTGCACGAGATCGCGCGCGAGGTGGCCTGCTACTTCCTGGATGGGTTGACACAGGCACAGGCTGCAATATGAGCCGTGAGAGCATGGAATTAGATATGTTTTTCAAAAGGGAGGCAACGTGACGATCAAGAAGGCGGCGGTAATCGGCGGCGGAACCATGGGCGGAAGCATCGCTCACCTGCTTTCATCGGTCGGTATCGAATGTTTTATCAAGGATATCGACCAGAAGTTCATTGATAAGGCCCTGACCCACTCGCAGGGCATTTATGATAAACTGGTGGGCAAAGGCAAGCTTGACAAGCAGGCCGCCGCGGCTGCTCAGGGACTTTTGAAGGGCGGTATAAAATACGATAAGGCCTTTCTCAAGGATGTCGATCTTATCATTGAAGCCGTACCCGAAGTTTTGAAACTGAAGCAGGGCGTCTTGAGCGAGCTCGACGGACTCTGCCCCGAGAAGACCGTATTCGCCACCAACACCTCCACGCTTTCGCTGTCCGACATGGCTTCTCCCCTGAAACGCAAGGACCGCTTCGTCGGGCTGCACTTCTTCAATCCCGCGCATGTGATGAAGCTGGTCGAGGTCATCTACGACGACCAGACCTCACGGGACACCATCGCCGCCATGATGCGGTTGTCGGAAAAGATCGGCAAGTCTCCCATCAAGGTCAGGAACGCGCCCGGTTTCGTGGTTAACCGTATCCTGATTCCGTACCTGAACGAGGCCATCCTGGCGCTCATGGACGGTTCGGGCTCCATGGATGAAATCGACCAGACCATGGTGGCCTTCGGCATGCCCATGGGTCCGCTGGCCCTCTGGGACATGGTGGGCTTGGACGTAGGTCTGCATGCCTCAAAGACCCTTTTCGAGGCCTACGGGGCGCGCACCCCTATCCCTGAACTGCTGACCTTCCTGGTGGAGAAGGGCATGCTGGGGCAGAAGACGGGCAAAGGCTTCTACGTCTACGGCAAGAACGGCAAAGAGCCGAATCCGGCCGTGAAGACCTTCCTGGAAAAGTGGTGGAAGAAAAATCCAGGCATGGCCGAGGACTTCTGCGTCGAACGGCTCTTAAACGTCCAGATCAGGGAAGCCCTGTTGATCGTGAATGAAGGCATTGCCTCGGCCCATGATGTGGATACCGGCATGGTGTATGGCACCAACTTCCCGACCTCCGTCGCTTTAGGCCCGTTGCACTATGCCGAAGAGCAGGCTGGATGGGAAGCCGTGGCCGACGCCTCCCAGTATCTGGGCGATGTACTGGGTAAAGAACGCTTTGCCCTGCCCAAGAGTATTGAAGCCCTTCTTGGCGGTGAGAGCATCTTTGAGAACTGCTGGTATGAAGTGGACGACTACGGCGTGGCCGTCATGACCGTCGAGAATCCACCCATGAACGTGCTATCGGAGAAGACGGTCAACGATATCACCAATACCGTCTTGAAGGCCGTAGCCGACCCCAAGGTACGCGTCATCATCCTGACCGGCAAGGGCCGAGCCTTCATCGCCGGTGCCAACATCAAGGAGTTCCAGCAGATTAGAACCCATGCCCAGGTGCAGGAGTTCTGCGACCGCGGCCACCTCATGACTAATGTGATCGAGAATGCGGATAAGCCGATTATCTGTGCCATCAACGGGTTTTGCTTAGGAGGCGGTCTGGAAGTGGCCATGGCCTGCCATATCCGCATTGCCGCTGAGAGCGCCAAGATAGGCCTGCCGGAGATCAATCTGGGCATCATTCCCGGTTTCGCCGGTACGCAGCGTTTGGCCCGCATCGCCGGCAAGGCTCGGGCCATCGAGATGATCCTTTCCGGCACTCCGCTCTCCGCTAAGGAGGCTTTTGCGATCGGTCTGGTGAACCGGGTGGTGCCGGGGGGTAAATTGATGGAAGAATCCGTGGGTCTGGCCCGGGTGATCGCCAAGAAAGGGCGCCTGGCCGTGACGGCGGCCTTGGACTCGATCATTGGCGGTCTGGACAGCTCATATGAAGAAGGCTCGGCCATCGAGATCGAAAACTTCATGCGTGTGAAGGTGAGCGCTGACGCCAAGGAAGGGGTGGATGCCTTCCTGACCAAGCGCGAACCAAAGTTTAGGGATATGTAAAGAAACAGGCCACGTGCCAAAAAAACGGAAGGAGGTTTGTTGTGAATAGTGTCGTATGTATTAAGCAGGTACCTGATACCGAAACCCTGATCAAGATCGATGGGTCGGGCACAGGGATCGTCACCGACGGCGTCAAATGGGTCATGAATGCGTATGACGAGTTCGCCGTGGAAGAGGCCCTGAAGCAGAAGGAGAAGGCAGGTTCCGGGACGGTAGGTATTGTTTCCCTGGGTCCGGACCGGGCGATCGAAGCTATCCGCACGGCACTGGCCATGGGTGCGGACACCGGCGTGCATATCGCCGACGCGGATTTCTACGCCAAAGCGGATCCGTATGCCACGGCCGCTGCGCTGGCCGCCGCGATCAAGGGCATGCAGTTTGATGCCCTGTGGGTCGGCAAACAGGCCATCGACGACGACTGCGGCCAGGTCCCGGCCATTCTGGGCGAGATGCTGGGCTTACCGGTGGTGACCATGGTCATCAAGTTCGAGGCCGCGGGCGGCAAGGCCACCGTAACGCGCGAGATCGAAGGCGGCCAGGCGGTTCTGGAAGTTCCGTTGCCGGCCATTTTCTCGGCGCAGAAAGGCTTGAACGAGCCCCGCTATGCATCCCTGCCCGGCATCATGAAGGCCAAGAAGAAGCCCGTTGATGTGAAGAAGGCCGCGGACCTCGGCGTGAGCCAGGCACCCATGACTACGATAAAGAGCATGACCCTGCCGCCCGCGCGTCAGGCAGGCAAGAAGATCGAAGGCGACGATGCTGAAACCAAAGCCAAAGCGCTCGCCAAGGCCTTGCATGACGAAGCCAAGGTCATCTAAGGGAGGAGGGAATAACCATGCCAGGAACATTGATTGTTGCAGAAGTTCAGAAGGGTGAAATCAAAAAGGCGGCCTATGAAATCGCCAGCAAGGCAAAGGCCATGGGCGGCGAAGTTGCCGCTGTCATCGTCGGAAGCGGCGTGGCGGCTCTGGCACCCAATCTCGCCAAGTTCGGCGCCGACAAGATCTTTGTCGTGGACGCCCCGGATTATAAAGACTATGTAACCGAAGCCTATGTGCAGGCCGTGGCCGCGGTGGTGGACAAGGTCAAACCGTCCGTGATCCTCGTGGCCGCCTCGGCCCAGGGCAAGGACCTCACGCCGGCATTGGCCGCCCGTCTCAAGGTGGGCTCCATCTCCGACGTGGTTGACCTGAACCTCGAAGGCGCCAAGGTCGTGGCCAAACGCCCCATGTATGCCGGCAAGGCCTATGTTATGGTCGAAGCCGCCGGCGATCCGCAGATCATCTCCGTGCGTCCGAATTCATTCT
>JBDKSM010000086.1:0-10985 GCA_039680665.1 Syntrophaceae bacterium
CGGCGTTATCGCCACTCCGGCGGAATCCGCCCAGGGAGTGGCCGACCTTTTAGTGGCGGCCAATATCAAGGGTATCTGGAACTTCGCCCCCATCAACCTGCGTGTCCCGCCCCAGGTAATTATCGAGAACGTCAACCTGCTGCCTTCGCTCTTTACCCTGGCGTTCAAGATCAAGAACACCTGAACACCCCTGGCATAAGTGACCCTCTGATTGGAAAAAATTGCCGGGCCATGTCTGGTACGGTGGCTCCCATAGCTGCTTTAGCGCCATGGCACCGTAATTGCTCTTCCCCCCTTAACAAGGAGGGCAAGGTATGGATCAAGGCGTTTACACAGCAGCGGCAGGGGCCATGGCCATGGAACTCAGACTGGCGGTCATTGCCAATAACCTGGCCAATGTCGACACCGTGGGGTTCAAAAAGGACCATGTCAACTTCGAGAAATATGTCAAGCAACTGGAAACTCTCCCCCTTGCCGAAGGTGAATATCAGCGGGTAGCTGAAGATGTCATCACCAAGGAATATTATATCGACACAGCCCAGGGGTCTTCACGACTGACGGGCAACCCGCTCGATGTGGCGTTGATAGGCGACGGCTATTTCGCGGTCAGCGCCGAAGGCGGAGAGCGCTACACCCGCGCCGGATCTTTTCAGCGATCGGTTGATGGGCTTCTGGTTGACCAACAGGGCAATTCCATTCAAGGCGAGGGCGGCGATATACAGCTCGGCAAGGGCGAGGTGGTCATTGCCCGGGATGGAACCGTGAATGTAGACGGGCAGGCCGTGGATAAGCTCAAGGTAGTCGATATTCCGGAAGATAAGCTGGTGAAATCCGGCCGCAACCTCTTCGAGGTCAGTGACGGATATGCGCCGGTAGCGGCCGAGAACCCGCAGATCGAGCAGGGTTCGCTGGAGATGTCCAACGTCAATGCCATACAGGAAATGCTGGGATTGGTCGAGACTCAACGGGCCTACGAAATGTTCCAGAAGATGATGCGTACGCTGAACGATGCCTACGGGCAGTCCATGCGCAGCGTCGGGTCGGTAGGATAAAGGAGGCAAAAGATGATACGCGCAATGTGGTCGGCGGCATCGGGCATGAATGCCCAGCAGATGCTTATCGATGTCATGGCCAATAACCTGGCCAACGTCAATTCAACGGGATTCAAGAAGAGTCGCACCGAGTTCGAGGACCTGTTCTATCAGATCTATAAGGAAACAGGTGCCCCTACGTCGGCCGGCAGTACTTCACCAGTCGGCATCGAGGTCGGCATGGGCACGCGGCCGGTGGCCGTGCAGAAGATTTTCACCCAGGGCGATATCGTCCAGACCAACAACGATATGGATATCGCCATCGAAGGCGACGGTTTTTTCCAGATCATGCAGGAGAACAACGAGGTCTACACCCGTGACGGGGCCTTCAAGATCGACGCCGACGGATATATCGTCAATGCCCGAGGTGACAGGCTGCAGCCGGATTTTGCCGTACCCAGCACGACCACGGACGTGGTTATTGATAAAGGCGGCACGATTACCTGCCTGGACAGCGGCGGCAATACCGTGGCTTCGGCGGAGATTCCGATCTATACCTTTACCAATCCGGCCGGGTTGAAATCCATCGGGGGCAATTGCTATACCCCGACACCGTCCTCCGGCGATGCCCTGCAGGGCGTGCCCGGAATCGATAATTGCGGCACCCTGTCCCAGGGCTATCTGGAGATGTCGAACGTGGACGCCATCGAGGAGATGATCAACATGATCGCGGGACAGCGGGCCTATGAGATCAATTCCAAGACCATCCGCACGGCGGACACCATGCTCCAGACCGCCTCGAACATCGTCAGGTAAGTCATGACGCGCACGGTTTTCATCGCTCTGTTGTGCATGTTTTTGACGCCGCTGGCCGCTGCGGCCGGGACCGCGGCGGATCGACAGAGCATACCTCCGGAGCGGCTCGCCGGCATGTATCGCGATGCCATTCTGGCGCATAGTCCCTGGAAAGGTAAGGGGGAGATCGTCATTGAGGACGTCAAGGCCCCGACGACTTTCCAGACCGCGCCGGAACGGATAAGCCTGGTCCAGGCAAAATTTGCCCCCCATGAGGACTTTATGGGGTTGACCAGCGTAACCCTTATCTTCGGTCCGGACGGCGGCGACAAGGTCGCGGTGACCGGCAAGGTAAGCGTGCGGGCTTCGGTCCCAGTGCCCAAGCAGACTATCCGGCGCGGACAGGTGATCGAGGCATCCGATCTGGAACTGCGCCGTATCGACATCAGCCGGGTTCCGCCCAGCATCATGGACATCCAATCCTGCGCCGGCATGCGCGCCAAATCCTTTATCCGCAAGGGTATGCCCATCCTGCTGACCAATATCGAAGTGCCGCCGCTGGTTTACAAAGGCGCTCCGGTCATGATCGAGGCCGGCAATGACGATCTGGTCGTGGCCGACAAGGGTGTGGCCCTCATGGACGGCCGGGCCGATGACCGTATCGCGGTCAAGAACCTGAGATCAGGCCGGCAGATCGTTGGCATCGTTATTGCTCCTTCCAGGGTACGTGTGGACTTTTAAGGAGGAGACCATGAATGCAAGGAATCATCTGATCATCATCCTGACGCTGCTGGCACTTTCTGCCTGTGCCCATACCGCGCCGAAAATGGACATGGACACCTTCGCCACGCCGGTCGAGGAACCGCGTGAAGTGGTCTCGGCGCCGGGATCGCTCTGGCAGCCGGATGCCAGATTTGCCGATCTCTTTGCCGATGCCCGCGCCAGGCGCGTGGGCGATATCGTCGTGGTGGTGATCTCGGAGAACTCTTCGGCCGAGAAGGAAGCCAAAACCTCGACGGACCGCTCCAACAAGATCGACAGTTCCATAACCAACCTGATGGGGATTCCGCTCGAACACTCGGTCCTCGGGACCAAGATAAATCCTTCGGTGGGGGCCTCGACATCGACCGAGTTCGAGGGTAACGGCAAGACCTCCCGCAAGGGTGATATCACCGGCAGCGTCTCGGCGCGCGTGATGCGCGTGTTGCCCAACGGCAACCTGATGATCAACGGCAAAAAACAGATCCGGGTCAACGGCGAGATCCAGTACATGATCCTGACC
Source organism: Syntrophaceae bacterium (assembly GCA_039680665.1). GTDB lineage: Bacteria > Desulfobacterota > Desulfomonilia > UBA1062 > UBA1062 > JAKQBR01. The sequence goes on from JBDKSM010000086.1 coordinate 3,109, forward strand.
GGGATCATCCGTCCCGAGGATATCAATGCCGGCAACAGCATCATGTCGACGGCCATTGCGGACATGCGTCTGGACTATTACGGCCGGGGCATCATGGGCGACCAGATGGATCGCGGTCTGATCTCCAAGGTCCTGGACAAGGTGTGGCCATTTTAAGGGGTTTGAACATGAAAAAGATCATCTTCATCCTGATTGCGGGTGTGTTTCTCAGTCAACCGGTCCTGGCCGTACGGGTCAAAGATCTAGTATCCATCCAGGGCGTGCGTGAGAACGCCTTGACCGGCTACGGGCTGGTGGTGGGCTTAAACGGCACCGGCGACAAGGCCAGCTCCATGTTCACGATCACCTCTCTGGCCAATATGCTGCGCAACCTGGGCATCGCGGTCAACCCCACCCTCTTGAAACCCAAGAACGTGGCGGCCGTCATGATCACCGCCAATCTGCCGCCCTTTGCCCGTAGCGGCCAGCAGGTCGACTGCACGCTCTCGTCCATCGGCGACGCCTCGGCCCTGGTGGGTGGAACGCTCATCTCCGCCCCGCTGTACGGCCCGGACGGCAAGGTCTATGGTATGGCGCAGGGGCCCATTTCGGTCGGCGGCTATGTCTTCGAAGGCGCCAGCGGCTCGGGTGTAAGCAAGAACTTCCCGACCGTGGGACGCATCCCCGACGGCGTCACCGTGGAACGGTCGCTCGATCTCAAGATCGGCCCGCAGATCACACTGCTCATGAACAGCCCTGACTTCACTACCGCCAATCGTCTGGCGCGGGCCTTGAACGGTGCTTACGGTACCTCCATTGCACACGCCATGGATCTCTCGACCGTGAAGGTCGATATCCCGCAGGGGGCTTCTATCGTGGATTTCATTGCGCGCCTGGAGTCCGTGGATGTCATCCCGGATGACAGGGCCCGCGTGGTCGTCAACGAGCGTACCGGCACCGTGGTCATGGGCGATGATGTGCGCATCGCTACGGTGGCCGTGGCCCATGGCAGCCTTTCCATAAAAATAGGCGAGACGCCGCGTGTTTCCCAACCGCTGCCGCTTTCGCAGGGAGCCACCACGGTTGTGCCGCAGTCGGAAATCAGCGTGGAAGAAGGTGGCCGCAGGCTGCTGATGCTGCAAAACGGGGCATCGATCGGCTCTCTGGTGCGCGCCCTGAACGCCATCGGCGTCACCCCGCGCGATCTGGTGATCATCCTGCAGTGCATCAAGAAGGCCGGTGCCTTGTATGCCGACCTGGAGGTCATATGATCGACGGCATAGGCGCCCTGTATCACCTCAAGGCCACCGACCCGGGCAAGGCCCTGACAAAGGTCTGCAAGGAGTTCGAGACCATCTTTGCCCACCAGATCCTCAAGACCATGGGAGAAACGCTGGAGGAGGGTTTTGCCGGCGGCGGACTGGCCGGGGAAATGTATGACGACCTGCTCTATATGGAGTTGGCGCGCAAGGTCTCCGAAGGTCGAGGTCTCGGCTTGGCCAAGGTCGTTGAGAAGCAGCTGAGTGACAGGTTTTCCAACCAGATAAAAGGTCAAGGAGGTCAGGATGCTTCCGATAACAAATTATGGAGAACAGGCCGTTAAGATACGGCGTAACCAACCGGACGTACGGCTTTTGGTGGGGGATATGAACGACATGCATAGTCCAGAGGCGCTTGAACGGGAAAAGGTGCTCCTTGCGGAGCTGATCGAGTACCTGGAGCAGGAGGTCACCTATGTCATCAGCGGTGACGTGGACACGCTCGAAGAGTCCATGCCGCACAAGAAAAAGATCCTTGAGGCCATCGCCGCCAATCGCGCCGGTCATAAAGCGCTCATAGATGCCGGTGAGGAAGGAGACGGCGCCGCGGTCGCCAGACTCAAGCAGGAACTCGCCCAGCTCTGGAAGAAGGCCGGCACTCTCAACGAGACCTCCAAGGAGATGGTAAACCGGCGGCTGACCGATATCGAGCTCAGGCTCGAACCGTTCTTTGCCGGTCTCAAGAAAGGGTATGACAAATCGGGCAAGGCCTTCAAGTCCGTGGCGCATACCATCAAATCCGGGGTGTAATATGGGCGGCATAACAGGAGCGATGGAGATCGGCAAGCTGGCCCTGTACGCCTCGCAACTCGCGCTGGAGGTGACATCCCATAACGTCGCCAACGCCAATACGGAAGGATATTCGAAGCAGAATTTAGAAGTCCGGGTCAATAACCCCATCACCATGGCTCCGGGTCAGATCGGCACGGGCGTGCGCGCCTCCGAGATCACCCGCCAGTACGATGAATTCGTCAACAAGCAGGTCGTCCTGAAGACCTCGGATAGTGAGTACTGGAACGCTCAGTATACGGCCATGCAGGAGATCGAATCGATCTTCAACGAGAGCGACGAAAGCGGGCTCAACTACCTGATGGGCGAGTTCTGGAATGCATGGTCGGATTTATCGAACAACCCCGATGGTACACCGGAACGCGAAGCGCTCGTCGCCAAGAGCGAAAATCTCGTGCAGGCCATCAAGGATATCGACTACAACCTCAGGTCCTACCAGCGCTATCTGAATACCGCCATCCAGGGCGGCGTGGAGAATGTGAACGGCATCATCAGCCGGATCACGGACCTCAACAGTGAGATCACGAGCATTGAGATTAACGGGGTCGTCAATGCCAACGATCTGCGCGACACCCGCGATAACCTTCTGCTGGAGCTCTCCTCGTACGTGGACATTTCCTATTACGAGGAGGAAAATTCGGGCCAGGTCATGGTGTATATCCTGGGCGGGACCCCGCTGGTTATGGGCACGAGCTCCTACAGCCTGAGCTACGAGCGCAACAGCACCACCGGCAACACCGATGTCCTGTGGCAGGACACCTCGGGAAGACAGGTGAACATCACCGATAAAATCGATGGCGGCAAGCTTGCGGGCTGGATCGCGGCGCGCGATACCAATATCGACGGCTATCTTGATGCGCTTAATACCTTGACCGGTGAGCTCATCTATCAGGTTAACGATCTGCACTCTATGGGCGTCGGTCTTGAATCGGTGAGTTCAATGACCGGGACGGAGACGATCCTCGGTGGCGGCGCTACGGCCCTGGACGCCACGGACGTGGACGGCAACTACCTGTATTCCTTCGGCAGCCATTTCCAGGCCGGGGACTTTGACATCGTGACCTATGATGCATCCGGAAATGTGGCATCGACAGGCAGCGTCTCCCTGGTCGCCGGCGCGAGCGTCAATGACCTCATCGCGGCCATCAACGCCAGCGGCGCGGACGTGACCGCCAGCATCGACGCCGACGACCACCTATCGATCGTCGCCAATTCCGGGACCTTTGCCATCACCGCTGCAAGCTCAGGGGATCCCAACAACCATGCCCTGGCCATTCTCGGGGTGAACTCCTTCTTCACCTGGAGCGCGTCGGACGGCGATTTCACCGAGACCGTCGGCGTCAACTCCGAGCTGAAGAACAACAGCTCTCTGATCGCGGCGGGTAAGCTCGACAGCAATAACCAGGTGGCTGAGGGAGACAATCAGACCGCCCTGGCCATCTTCGGCCTGCAGGACAGCGTGATCGACATGGACGGCTCGAACACGACGCTGGATGCCTATTACAGCTCGTTGGTCTCTACCGTGGGTGTACATACCCAGAACGCTCAGATGAACGCGAATTACAATGAAACCCTGCTTACGGAATACTCCAGCCGCAAGGAATCGATCTCCGGCGTCAACCTGGATGAGGAAATGGCTTCGCTCCTGCAGTTCCAACGAGCCTTTCAGGCCGCATCCAAACTGATCACCACCGCCGATGAGATGCTCCAGACGTTGCTTTCCATGAAGCAATAGTGTATGAGCTATCCCTGAGAATACGTGTGGGCCAGGGGAGGGCTGATTGCTCATATTGACGCGTAAGATCGGGGAATCCATCGCCATCGGCGATGACATCCAGATCCATGTGGTGGATATTCGGGGTTCACAGGTCAAGTTGGGGATTCTGGCCCCGAAGGAAGTCGAGATATACCGCGAAGAGGTTTACCTGAAAATCCAGGAGGAAAACCGTCTGGCGTCGCAAGTTTCCAAGGATGCCTTGAGTTCGGTCGAAGCCCTGCTCCCCAAGAAATAACGGATTATCCGGTTTTCGTCCTTTAATTTTTTACTCCATCGGAAATTTGCTAAGGATGAAAGATCTACCGGGAAGCATGTTTGCGACCGACATGCTGATGTTTTTTCTCGATAAAAAAGACCTGGTGTTGTTGTTGGCGCTTACGCATGTTCCTTTCAACGCTCAGGCTTGTCTGTGTCAAGGGGTCCACACCGGTATAATAGATAACCGAAGACAGGGTCATGGGCAGCGGGATAAAGGCCTGCACCTGCCGTGGAATGAAGCCGAAGATTCGCTCCACCTCTGAACGCATTGATTGCATATCGGCCAGCGTACATCCTGGATGGCAGGACATGAGGTAGGGCAGCAGGTAGAGCCGCCGGCCGGACCTTGCCGCGGTGTCGCGGAACAGGCCCACAAAATCCTTCAGTTCGGCCACCGGTGTTTTGCGCATGGCGGAGAGCACCGCGGGCACGGTATGCTCCGGCGCGATCTTGAGTTGTCCGCTGATATGGCGCTCGCTTAATCCCTGCAAGACGGCGCGGCTCTCGCCATCACGCATGATAAGGTCATAGCGTACGCCGGAGCCGATCGTCACCCGTTTTACTCCCTTGATTCGAGCGGCTTGGTCGAGCAGATCGATCCAGGGGGAGGTCTTGATGGCCAGATGGGGGCAGAGCTGAGGGGAGGTGCAACTTTCGCGCCTACAATGCCAGGCCTTTTTACAGTCAAACCCATACATGTTGGCCGACGGGCCGCCGATGTCGGTAACCGTGAACGCGCCTTTGCGCATACCAGCGCGATGCTCGATCTCGGTCAGGACGGAATCGGGGCTGCGCGCCACGATGCGCCTACCCTGATGCAGCGCCACCGAGCAGAAGGAACAGCCGGATACGCACCCGCGATGCGCGGTGACGGAGTCCTTGATCATTTCATAGGCCGGGATGGATTGGGTATAGGCGGGGTGGGGCGCATAACAATAGGGCAGGGTATAGGTATGTTCGAGCAGGGCGGCGGTTGTTTCCGACAGGGGGTGCTGGACGAGAAAGCGCTTGCCGCACGGCTGCGCCAGCACCTGGTCCTGGTTCAGGAAGCAAAGCTTTGAGAACTCCAGGAAGGCCTCAGGCGAGGCCATGACATCCTCTTGTGCGGGCAGGGTAAGCGCCCCGGAGGGTGCCTGCCGGTTCATGACCACGGTGCCGGGGATGCCATCCAGTCCCTGTCCGGAAGCAAGACGTTCGGCGATGTCGATCACGGCCGTTTCGGCCATGCCGTATGCCAGGATGTCGGCCCGGGTGTCTTCCAGGATCGTACGGCGCAACGAGTCGCTGAAGAAATCGTAATGCGCCATGCGGCGCATGGAGGCCTCGATGCCGCCTAATACGATCGGCACGTCCTTATACGCGGCCTTGATCAGATTGCCGTACACGATGAGAGCCCGTTCGGGCTTGACGCCGCCGCCACCGCCCGGCGCATAGGGATCATCGTTGCGCACCTTCTTGAAGGCCGTATAGCGCGCCAGCATGGAATCCACATTGCCGGAGGTCACCCCGAAGAAGAGCCGCGGCCGGCCGAAGGTCTTGATCGATTGGGGGTTGCGCCAATCCGGCATGGCGATGATGCCGATGCGGTAGCCCTGCCGCTCCAGCACGCGGCCGATCACGGCGGCTCCGAAGGCGGGATGGTCCACATAGGCATCGCCGGTTACGAGCACGATGTCGAGCTCTGGCCAGCCCCGCCGGGCGGCCTCTTCACGGTTAAGCGGCAGGAATCCGCTCATGCCGTTTCAGCACCTGCGCAGGATTCAGAATCTTTGGGTTCTGCGTCCCCTGAGCTGATGCGTCTAGCGGTGCTGGCCTTTCTGTGTTTCCCAATCATCGTCATTAGTATGGATTTTCTTGTCGTTGTTGTGGCCGCCTTGGTTCTTGTCGGTCTTGTGCTGATATTGTTTCACGTCCTTGGTCTTATCCTGAGGTTTTTTCTCACGGCGCATATCGCGGTCGATGGTAACGAAGTTACGACCTTCGCCTCGGTAGCGTATGATGTGTTCCGGGGAGTAACCGTAATGTTTGGATAGAAATTGCAGGTTCACCTGATCCACGATAGCATGGTCGCTCATGCGCATATGTTTCCACGTGTTACGGGGGTGGTCGCGGTAATAGCCGTAGGCCTTTCCCTGAGGGGGATGATGCGCCGCGTCAACCGGGACATAATAGATCTCGGGACTTAAGCCGAAGTGCAGCGTGATGTCCATCCAGCTCATATGCTTGAGACGCATATTCACGATGACATCCGGCGATACATGGGCCCGTTGAGAGAGAAAGAACACCACCGGCAGCTCTTCCTCATCGATGCCGTGCTTATGCACGACAACAACCTCGCGTTCCGGCACGCGGTAGTATTCCCCGATGGAGAAATGAAAGCCTTCGATGCCCTGGCTGTCGCCTGAAATACCCACATTCCAGTCGGTTGCGGCCGCGGCTGATCCCGGGAGCGCCAGTAGGGTCAGGGCGGCGATGAGGGTGCTCAGAACCAACGGAAAGAAGGAACTTTTCTGTTTGTGCTGCATAACGTTACCTCCTTGCTCGTAGCTATTTGTGGTACGGTTCTTTATGGATAATGGTAAAGGCCCGGTAGACCTGTTCGAGCAGCATGATACGCACGATCTGGTGGTTGAAGGTCATGGCCGACAAGGACAGCACCAGGTCGGCTTTGGCCTCCAGGACGGCATCGTAGCCGGTAGGGCCACCGGTGTAAAAGAAGAGATGTTTGGTGCCGCGGCTAAGTTGCCCGTTCAGATAATCCGCCAGGGATTCTGAACCCAGCGTTTTGCCGTGCGGCGCTAGGACGATATGGATGCCGTCGCGGGCCTGGCGCTTGAGCGTCTTGGCCTCGATGATCTCGACCGGGGCGTATTTGGCGATGCGCTCGCGGTAGTCGTCAACCAGGGCTGCGATCGGACCTTTGAAGGTTTTGCCGGAAAAACAGAACACGACCCTCATGGGGTAAGCCTCTTGGCGCTCAGCCACATGCCTTCCAGGTCATAGTAGCGCCGCAGTTCGTCCTGGAAGATATGCACCACGGCATCCACGTAATCCAGCAGCACCCAGCGGCCCTCTTCAAGGCCTTCTTTTCCCAGAGGCTTCCCGATCACCTCGATGACATGTTCGGCCATGGCCCTGATCTGACGGTCCGAGGTGCCGGTGCATATGATGATGTAGTCGGTGATGGGCGAGTGCCCCCGTACATCCAGGGCGAGGATATCGCGGCCCTTTTTATCGCCGAGTGCCGTTACGACCCTGGACCAGAGCGGTTCCATTACCGGTAGATCCTTTCGCGCGCGATATAGGCCTCGACCGCGGGCGGGACGAGATATCGGATGGAACGGCCCGACCGGCACAGGGACCGGATAAGGCTGGACGATATGTCGAGCGGTGTGACCTCTAGAAAAATGATCTCGCACCCTCCTGCGTTTCTATAGCCTGTATCGGTCGCTGTGAAGGGTGCGGATAAATCCCCGAGGGTAGCGCTCAGCGGTTGCCTCGGCGAGCCGGGACGCGTCATGACCACGAAATGCGTCAGGCTGAACAGCCGCGGGGCCTCATACCAGGAGATGATCTCGTTGAAGGCGTCCTGGCCGAGGATAAAGTACGGCGTGGTCTGATACCGTTTCCGGACATGCTCGATGGTTTTGATGGAATAAGATGTCACGCCGGCCTCAACCTCAAAGGCGGAGAGTTCGAACAGGGGATTGTCCTGTATAGCCAGTCTGACCGTCTCAAGCCGCTGCCCTCCGGGC
>JBDKSM010000087.1:0-8469 GCA_039680665.1 Syntrophaceae bacterium
TGGCGCCCCGCACCACGATGCCGTCCTGCCGCTCCTCCACGACCCGCAGAAACATGTCCGGATCAGACTGCTGATGGGGGGCCAGGCTGCGGTCGCCCTTGGTATCGGTCATGGCGCCGTCGCAGACTAGGTCGTTTTCCTGCACATAGGCCAGGTATTTGAGGAAACGCTGATAATACGAAGTGCCGTGCTTGGCATCGATGGCATGCGTAGTGATGGAAAGCGCGTTCATGGCGTCCATGCCCACGCAGCGCTGGAAGCAGCAGGCGGTCAGCGACCCCATCAGCCTGCCCATCTTGCTCTTCTTCACCAGGTCCTCGGTGCTCTGGTGGATATGGGTGAAGCGGTTGATCTTCTTGCCCGTCAGATGAGATCTGACGGTCAGGATGTCTTCATATTCCGGCCGGTGCGCGTACTCGTAGGTGGCGGCCACGGCATTCATGGATGGCCTGATGATGGGATCGTCCACCACGTTATCCACCTTCTTGCCGAACATGAAGACATTCAGCTTCAGTTTGCGCAAACTTTCCTCATACTGTTTGGCGTTCATCAATATGCTCATCTGCTCCTCCTGGTCCTGATCTCAAACACGGCTAGTCTTCTTCGGACGCCACCCCTTCCATTAAAACCGGTCACGCATACATCGTCTGGAGCACGTCTCCATATTTCTTCATCACGTTGCGGCGGATGAGCTTCATGGTCTGCGTGAGCATGCCGTTGTCGACCGTGAAGTCCTCGGCGATAAAGAGGTATTTCTGAGGGACTTCATAGCCGCCGAACGATTTGCGCAGGTGGGTGGTGATCTCCTGGGAGAGAAATTCCGCCAGTTCCTTCTTTTTCAAGGTCTCCTCCGGGGTGCCTTGAGCCCATGCCGATGTGGCGGGATCGACCTTCAAGGCCTGGAAATCCGGCACCACCAGGGCCACGTTATACTGCTTGCCTTCACCGTAGACGATCACGTTGGCCACATACCGTATGAGCTTGATGTCGTTCTCGATGGCCTCGGGGTGAACGTATTTGCCGTTGGAAAGTTTGTATTCATCCTTGAACCGTCCCGTGATGTGCAGGAAACCGTCTTCATCGATCCAGCCCCGGTCGCCGGTGCGGAAGCCCGGGAGACCGTTCCAGGTATCCGGCATCATGACCTCTTTGGTGGTCTCGGGTTTGTTGTGATAGCCCTGCATGACATGCGCGCCATAGACCACGATCTCGCCGTCCGGACTGTCCTGACCCACCCGTGATTTGTCGATGACCACGTGCATGTCACGCACCGGCTTGCCCACCGTGCCATACTTATTGCCGCTCTTGGGTGAGTTCTCGGTGATGGCCGGGCCGGTTTCACTCAGACCGTAACAATCATAGGTGGGCATGCCGATGTCCCGGAAGAAGAGCGCGATTTCAGGCTTCATGAGCGCGCCGCCGGTGACCACCTTCTTGAGCTGGCCGCCGAAGATATCCCTGATCTTGCTGAACACCAAGGCATCCAAATCCTTGAACTCCTTCGTCTTTTCAGCCAGATCGCGGTTCTTGACCGCCTCGGCGCAGGCGGCGTCGAAGAACTGTTTCTTGAGCGGATCGGCCGCCACACCCATCTGAATGTTGTCATAGATTTTATTGAAAATACGTGGGACCGCGGAGAGGCCGGTTGGTTTGACCTCCTGGAAATTTGTCAGAAGCAGATCCACGGACTGGGCAAAGGCCATTGAGCCTCCGCAGTGGATATAGGCGTGTAGGTCGGCGGCAAGTCCAAAACTGTGTGCCCAGGGCAGAATGGCCACGACACGTTCTTCCTCGGTCAGGATGAATTCCTCCACCGCGGTTTGGGCGTTGTGCGCCATTGAGCCGTGATGCAACATCACACCCTTGGGATCGCCGGTGGTGCCGGAGGTATAGATGATATTGGCCGTTTGAGACCAATGCGGTTTATAGGAGGGTACGGGATTGCGCCGGCCCTCTTCTTCAAGCGCGGCCATGGTGTTCCCGCCCTCACCATAGATGATGAAGACCTCCTGCAAGGACGGGATGGATTTCTGGAACCCCTTGACGATGTCATAAATGCGCTTGTCCCTGACAAAGAGATACTTGATGGCCGCATCGGTGATGATGTACTGCCACGTCTTCTGGAGCTCCTTTTCATACATGGGCACGAACACGCCGCCCAGACCGTGCACCGCGTTTTCACAGATGAACCATTCCACGCAATTGCCGACGATCACGCCGACCTTTTCACCCTTGGCCAGTCCGATCTGAGCCAGACCACCGCGCAGGTTATTGATACGCTCGGCTACCTGTTGATAGGTAACCCATACATACGCCTGAGCATCGGGCGGCTTGGTACCGAAGAGATTGTTCCCGCCCCACCGCTGGGCGCTCTGCTCAAAGAGATCAACGAGATTGTTCGGCGCGGGATAATATCTTTCAAGGGCGGCTAGCTGGTTCTCTGATACATTTTCCATGGGTCTCTCCTTTATCGAATATCAAAAACGTTCCCCTAAAGCTTCCTTACACGCGGTTGGTCAGCGATCCTTGAATTTGGCTTCGCGTTTCTCGATAAAAGCGGCGGCGCCTTCTTGCTTGTCTTCACTGGCATAACAAACACCGAAGAGCTTGCGCTCAAGGCGCATGCCGGTGTAAAGGTCCATGGTCGCACCTTCCAGGACGGCCCGCAGGGCGGCCTGTACGGCCACCCGGCTGCGGGAGGCGATCGCCGCGGCCAGCTGCATGGCCTCGGCCACCACCGTGCCTTTAGGCACGGCCCGATTCACCAGGCAATAGCTTTCCGCCTGTTGGCCGCTCAAGAAATTGCCCGACAGAATCATCTCCAAGGCCCGGCCCGGCCCGATCAGGCGCGTGCTGCGCTGGGTGCCGCCATAGCCAGGGATGATGCCGAGCTTGATCTCGGGCAGCCCTAAGGTGGCGGTCTCATCCGCCAGGCGAATATGGCAGGCCAGGGCCATCTCCATACCGCCGCCCAGGCAGAAACCGTTGATGGCGGCGATGATCGGTTTGTCCGCGTTCATGAAAATATGCGAGAGTTCCTGGCCCTTGATCAGGGAATCGGCGCCCTCCTGGGCCGTGCTGAAATCGTTCAATTCCTTAATATCCGCCCCGGCGATGAAGGCCTTGCCCGCGCCCGTGAACACGATGACCCGCACTTCGGGATCATGAAGCGCCTTGGTCAGGGTGTCGCGGATCTCGTCCAGCACGACCCAGCTCAAGGCATTCATGGGTGGGTTGTTGATTTCCATCAGGGCGATGCCCGCCTCATGCAGGGCATAGGAACAACGTGTGCCATCATTCACCAATCTCATAACCGCTCCTCCCCCGGTAGTGGTATCAACCTCGTTACCGCCCGGCAATTAGTTAATTGGTTTATTGTTTATATATTAAATAATAGCACTAAGATCGTCAAGCTTCATTCTATTATTATACAACACCGCGCTGGATAGTGGCCAGATCGAATGCCCTCGACCGCCCCGTTATCCGGATGGGATGCCTCCCGTACGGGTAAGATAGATGAGGTATACGGTTATCCATCCAGCCCCCTGATCCATGCGACCGGGATCAGCCTAAGGTTGATCGTTGCTAGACGGTTTCTTCTATGATGTCGAGAATTTCGAGCAGCTTGGTTATCTCTTCTTTGCCTACCAGTTGCTCGATCTTTCTATTGAGATTCTGGGCTACCGGCAGCAGGGTTATGGCGAGCTCTCTTCCCTTGGGAGTCAGATTGATTTTCATGACCCGCCGGTCGTCACGATCCACCATCCGCTCCACCAACTCTTCGCGTATGAGCCGGTCAACAAAGCCTGTCACGGCCGGGCTGTCGACCTGCACCCGTTCGGCAATGTCCTTCACGGCGCTTCCGTCATGATCCAAGAGGTCGAAAAGGATGAAGGTCTGTCCGACCGTAATGCCGTAACGGCCGTATTCGCTGTTAACATACCGCCAGATGCGCCTGGTTACGGCGCCGATACGAAAGCAGTAAAAACCGTCAAGGATGTCGGTTTTGCGCGTGGTCTCGTCTATTTCCCTTGATGTTTTCCCTGGTTCCATTCTATGCACTCCATCCGCAATGTTGTTGCGCGCACATCAAATGACGGCGTAAGTAAATTACCTTGAGAGACCCCTACTGTCAACACTGTATTTATGGTATATGAAAACACCTTGACAAGCGCTCCCGGTTTCATTAATAGCTCTTGAACCTTTTAAGAGTAAAGGAAGGGGCAGAGTATGTACGCAGTAATTAAAACAGGTGGAAAACAGTATAAGGTTGAGGAAGGCGACCGCATCCAGGTGGAGAAGTTGAACGCCGCCAAGGGTGAGGAGATTGCCTTTGGAGACGTCCTCTTCATCGGCGGCGAGCAGTGCATACTCGGCAAACCCACGGTCGACGGGGCTTCGGTCAAGGCCCAGGTAGTGCGGCAGATGCGCGCTCCCAAGGTCATCATCTTCAAGATGAAACGCCGCAAAGGTTATCATAAGAAACAGGGACACCGGCAGGACCTCACCGAGGTACGCATCACCGCCATCAGCACGGGTAAGGAGGCATAGCACCATGGCGCACAAAAAATCCGGCGGGACTTCGCGCAACGGCAGGGACACGGCGGGCAAACGCCTCGGCGTAAAGATCTTCGACGGCCAGGGCTGCAAGGCCGGCTGCATCATCGTACGCCAGCGCGGCACCAAGATCCATCCCGGAGAGAATGTCGGCTGCGGACGGGACTACACCCTCTTCGCCCTTAAGGCGGGGGTGGTGAAGTTCGAAACCTTGAGCAACAGCAAGAAGGTCGTAACGGTCATCGAAGCGACAGCGTAATACATGGACTTCATCGATGAGTCCAAAATCTATGTAAAATCAGGAGACGGGGGCAACGGCTGTTGCTCCTTCAGGCGCGAAAAATACATCCCCAAGGGCGGTCCGGACGGCGGCGACGGCGGCAAGGGCGGCAATATCATCATCCAGGCCGACGCCAATGTCCATACACTCCTGGATCAACGCTATCATCCCCACTATAAGGCCAAACGCGGCCAGCATGGCATGGGTAAGAACATGACCGGCCGCAGCGGTGAGGACTGTATCATCCGCGTGCCGATCGGCACGGTCATCAAGGATATCGTAAGCGGCGATACAATCGCCGACCTGACGAGCGCCGAACACTCCGTCATCGTGGCCAAGGGCGGCGACGGCGGCAGAGGCAACGCCCGTTTCGCCACCTCCACCAACCAGGCCCCCCGCTACTGCGAGGACGGCTGGCCCGGCGAAGAAAAGACCCTGCAGCTCGAGCTCAAGCTCCTGGCCGATGTCGGCCTGGTAGGCTTTCCCAATGCCGGAAAATCCACCTTCATCACCCAGGTCTCGAACGCCAGGCCCAAGATCGCCGACTATCCTTTCACGACACTGACGCCCAATCTCGGTCTGGTAAAATGGAAGGGAACGGATTTCGTACTGGCCGATATCCCCGGCATCATCGAAGGCGCCCATCAGGGTGTAGGCCTGGGCTTGCGATTTTTAAAACACATCGAGCGCACGCGCCTGATCGTCTTCCTCATCGACCTCTCTCCGGAAAACCAGCGCGAGCCGCTGGCCGAGTTTACGATCCTCAATGATGAGCTGGCCCGCTACAATGCCGATCTGATCGCCAAGACACGCATCATCGTTTTCAATAAGTGCGATATCGGGCGGGGACGCGCCAAAGATGCGGTTGCCATACTTTCGGACAAGGGGTATGCTTGCTTTGTGGCCTCGGCCATGACCAAGGATGGTATTTCGAAAGTATTGGATGCGATTGTGAGGGAACTGAATGTCGGGAACGGATCGACAGGAACTGGCGAGCAGTAAACGTATTCTCGTAAAGATCGGCTCGAGCTCGCTGAGCTTAGCCAAGGGTCTCAACTACCGGATCATCGAACGTCTGTGCGACGATATCGCCATGCTTAAGGATACGGGCAAGGAGTTTGCCATCGTCTCTTCCGGGGCCGTGGCTTCCGGCCGGGCCATCACCAAGGGGTGCTCAAGCAGCGAGGCCCTGTCACGCAAACAGGCCCTGGCCGCCATCGGACAGGGCTCTCTGATCAGGGCCTACAACGACGCCTTTATGCGCTATGGACATATCGCGGCCCAGATCCTGCTGACCCGCGACGACATTGACGATCGTTACCGCTACCTCAACATCCGCAACACCTTTACCGCGCTCTTCGAACTGGGCGCCGTTCCGATCATCAATGAGAACGACACGGTGCGGGTGGAAGAGATCCAGTTCTCGGACAACGACATGCTCTCGGCCATGATCCTGCCCCTTCTCGAAGCCCAACTCCTCATCATCCTTACCGATACCGGCGGGGTCTGCCACGAGGACCCGCGCGTGTGCCCCGATAGCGAACGCATCCCTGAAATTGCTGATCTGAAGCTCAAGGATATCAAGTCCGTCAGCACCAATGCCGGGGCAATAGGCCGGGGCGGCATGCACTCCAAACTCATGGCGGCCTACCATGCCGGCCTCCTGGGCGTGCCAACCGTAATCGCCGATGCCCGCGCCCCGCATGTGATCAGCGCCGTCTTAGGCGGTGAAGACCTGGGCACCCTGATCATCCCGCCCAACCGGGGACGGATGAGTCAGAAGGATCATTGGATCGGGTTTGTCTCCATCCCCAAAGGCCGGGTGATCATCGACGCCGGCGCCGTCACCATGCTGACGCACAGAGGCAAGAGCCTGCTCCCCGCGGGTGTGACCGGGGTGGAGGGCCGCTTCGTGGAAGGCGACACGGTCGAGATCGTCGACGCACACGGCCAGGTGATCGCCACGGGCTTATCGAACTTCACCTCCGAGGACGTAGGCCGTATCATGGGAGCCAATACCAAGGATCTGGTGAGAATCCTGGAAAAAGAATGCGACGAAGAGATCGTGCATCGCAACAATATGATCCTGAAAGGAGTACACCTGTAATGGGCGCTGATATCTCAGCCATCGCACACAAAGCCAAGGAGGCCAGCCGCTCTGTGGCAACGCTCGGCAGCGCCGAGAAGGCAGCGGCCTTAAAGCGCATGGCGGAAGCGTTACGCGCCAACGCCGAGGCCCTCAAAACCAGCAATGCTCTCGATCTGGAAAAGGCGCGTGCCGATGGGCTGCCGGTTGCCATGCTTGACCGACTCACGCTGACGGAGAAGGTCATCGCGGGCATGGCGCAGGCCCTGGAAGAGATCGCCGAACTCCCCGACCCGATCGGGACCATCACCAATATGGTCAGACGCCCCAACGGCCTCATGGTCGGACGCATGCGCATCCCCTTAGGGGTGGTGGCCATGATCTACGAGTCCCGTCCCAATGTCACGGCCGACGCCGTGGGCCTGTGCCTCAAATCCGGCAATGCCGTGATCCTGCGCGGCGGCTCGGAGGCCTTCCATTCCAACCAGGCCATCGTGGACGTACTCAGATCCACGCTTGAAGGCAGCGGCATCGATCCGGACATCATCGGCTTCATCCCGGTCACGGACCGCGCGGCGATCATGGAGATGCTCAAACTGGAAGACTCCATCGACCTGGTCATCCCGCGCGGCGGCGAAGGCCTTATCCGCACCGTGGCCGAAAACTCACGTATCCCGGTTCTGAAACACTATAAAGGCGTCTGCCACATCTTCGTGGACCGCGATGCCGATCTGGACAAGGCCTACTCCATCTGCCACAATGCCAAGGTGCAGCGGCCCGGGGTGTGCAACGCCATGGAGACGCTCCTGGTGGATGCGGCCATCGCCGGAAAGTTTCTGCCCGAGATGGTCAAGCGCTACCAGGCAAGCGGGGTCGAGATCCGCGGCTGCCCCAAAACCATGTCCATCGTAACAAGCGTCACCAAGGCAGCCACCGAGGATGACTGGTACGCCGAATTCCTCGATCTCATCCTGGCCGTCAAGGTGGTGGACACGCTGGAGGAGGCCATCGATCATATCGAGCGCTACGGTTCGAATCATACCGAGGCCATCATCACCGAGAACTATTCCCGGGCCATGCGGTTCCTCAAGGAAGTGGATTCATCCACCGTGTTGGTCAACGCCAGTACCCGTTTCTCCGACGGCGGCCAGTTCGGGCTCGGCGCCGAGGTCGGCATCAGCACCTCCAAGGTGCATGCCTATGGACCCATGGGTGTCGAAGGACTGACGATCGAGAAATTCGTGTGCCTCGGAGATGGTCAAATCCGGCAATGAAACTCGGGATCTTCGGCGGAACGTTCAACCCCATCCACTACGGGCATCTCCGTTCAGCCCAGGAAGTCAGCGAAGACCTCGGGTTAGAGCGCCTTATCTTCATCCCGTCCTTCATCCCGCCGCACAAGGAGCTCGCCCACGACGTGCCCGGAGGGCAGCGGCTTGAGACGGTCAGACTGGCTATACAGGACAATCCCCTGTTCGAACTCTCCGCCTTTGAGGTTGAGGCCGGCGTGACATCTTATTCCATCAAAACCATCGAGCATGTCCGG
>JBDKSM010000088.1:0-4098 GCA_039680665.1 Syntrophaceae bacterium
AGAAAAACCGTAATGTCGGCATCGTCGGCATCGGACAGACCGAATACTCCAGTCACAAGGAATATCAGAACCAGGCTGAGATGATCAATGAAGGCATCCGGGCGGCCCTGGCTGACGCGGGTCTCAAACTCTCGGACATCGATTGCGTTGTGCACGGCAACATGGAACTCTTCGAGATGGTGCACCAGCCCGATATGTGGCACGAACTGGGAACAGGCGCCTTCGGCAAACCGCAAGTCCGCATCACCACGGGCGGCACCACGGGCGCCACTTTGGTGTGCGCGTCCGACAACCTCGTCGCGTCAGGCATGTACGACGTGGTCATGGTCATCGGTTTTGAAAAGCTCCAGGAAGGCCACACTACGGGCGGCATCACCAACATGGCCGATCCCTTGTGGTTCCGTCATCTCCAGACCGGCGCCTTGACCGCCACCACGGCCACGCGCATGATCAGCGAGTTCGGCGAGGAGCGCGCCAAGAAGGCCAGCATGCGCTACCGCATCATGATGGACAAGCATGCCTGCCTCAACCCGCGGGCGCATCGCCGCTTCGGGCTCGAATACGACCAGATGGAAGACCTCATGAACACCTCTCCCATGCTGGTGGGCGAACTTCGGCTCATCCATATGTGTTCACAGTCGGACGGCTGTTGCGTCATGATCCTGGCCAGCGAGGAGCGCGCCAAACAGATCACCAATAAACCGGTCTGGATCAGGGACCATATCACGGTGCACCGCGAGGAGAATATCAACATCTTCGGTCTGAAGATCCCGGAGACCACCCACCATTGCGCGGCGCGCAAACTCTATGCGCGCAATGCCATCACCGACCCCATCGCGTACTTCGACGTCTTCGAGATGTACGATCCATCCTCCTGGTGGGGCCTGGACTGGCTCAGGGAATTCTTCCTCTTGAAGGGCGACGAGCACATCACCATGCTCGAAAACGGCGATTGGGATATGGACGGGAGGGTGCCGCTGAATCCTTCCGGCGGCGTGATTTCCACAAACCCAATCGGCGCCACGGCCATGCTCAGACCGGCCGAGGTCGCCTTGCAGATCCGGGGAGATGCCGGACAGCATCAGCTCCGGCATGAGGTCAGACATGGTCTGGCCAGTGGTTTCGGCGGCACCTTCTGGACGGTGCTCATGATGCTCGAAAAAGAGCTGGGTTGGTAGGAGGTTTCTCATGGCTGAATATTTCGGTTCCAAGGTCGAGGATATCTTCAACACCATGCCGGCGCGTTTTCTCCCCCAGGGGGTGGCGGGTGTCGACGTGGTTATCGGATACGATATTTCCGGCGAGGGCGGCGGACGGTGGACGGTCACGATCCGCGACGCCACACTTGCGGTGGCGGCGGTTGCCGAGCTTCCCAAATGTTCGGTGGTGCTTATCTCAGATCCCGAGACCTTCGTAGGCAGCGCTTTGGGCAAGATCGATGCGGCCGAGGCCTTCGGCGCGGGCAAGATCAAGTTCACCGGTGATATCACGGCGGTCTTGAATGTCCTGCCCAAGGCCTTCTCGCCTTTCAAGCCGGTCGTGCGCGCGGGTGCGATCATCGAAAGCATGCCGGAGCGCTTTAAGCCGGAAAAGGCCGAAGGCGTGAACCTGAAGATCGGGTATGATCTCTCGGGCGCGGATGGCGGGGCCTGGACCATGCTGATCAAAGACGGCACCTGTACCCTCAAGAACGGTCTGGACAGCGATTGCACCGTCACCATGCGCATGGCGGCCGATGTCTTCGTGGGCCTCAACACCGGCAAGATCGATCCGGCAGCGGCCTTCGGAGGCGGCCAGGTCAAGATCGAGGGCGATATCATGGCCGCCGGCACCACGGCCAAGCTCTTCGGCAAGTTCGAAGCGGCGGGTGCGCAAGAGAAAAAGGGCGAAGAGCTGATCTCGCTCAAGTGCATCCCCACCATCAATCAGCGCTTCGCCACCGGGACCCACATGGGCAAGTGGTTCGCCGGTCTGAAGGACAAGCGGATCGTCGGCACGCGTTGTCCGCAATGCCACCGCGTCTTGGTCCCGCCGAGCGAGGTCTGCGCGATTTGCCGGGTGCGGACCGATGATTTTGTCGAGGTCGGGCCCAAGGCCACGGTATGCCAGATCGATACCGTGTACTATGCCAGTCCCGACCCCTTGAGCGGCCAGGTGCGGCATACGCCGTACGCCGGGGCTTACATGGTCTTTGACGGCGGCACGCCGTACGAAAGCTTTGCCATGGAAATTAACCCGAAGGATATGGACCGCATCAAGCCGGGCATGAAGGTCCGTCCGGTATGGAACACGGAGCGCAGCGGCACGTTCACGGACCTGCTCTATTTCGAGATCGACGACTAACGACCAAGGAGGCGCACATGAGCCAACTCAAAAAAAGTATGGATGAATGCTTCGTCCAGGAAGGCAAAATGTCCCTGCCCAACCAGTATTTTGCAGGACGGGTGGGTTCCAAGTTCATCATCGCGCTCAGGGATGAAAAGAAAATCCTGGGGGTCAGGTGCCCGGAATGCGGGCTCGTCTATTGTCCGCCGCGCGAATACTGCGATAAGGACTTGACCAAGCTCGACGAGAACTGGGTGGATCTCTCTAGCGAAGGCGTGATCACCAATTTCACCGTGGTGAACTACAATGACAAACACCTGCCGCGCAAGGCCCCCTTTGTCCTGGCCCTGATCAAGGTGGACGGGGCGGATACGCCCTTGGGCCATATCGTCGAGGGCATCGACCCCGCTCTGGTTCAGATCGGCATGCGGGTCAAGGCCGTGTTCGCGGATCAGACCACCAACACGATCCGCGACATCGATCATTTCGAACCGCTCACATAAAAAAATTTTAAGGGAGGAGGAGTACGATGGCAGACAAATCCAAGGTTATTATCTGTGCCGCCCTGTCAGGTGCCGGCACCTTCAAGAACCAGAACCCGGCCGTGCCGTACACGCAACAGGAATTCGCCGATGAGGCCGAGAAGTGCTATAAGGCCGGGGCCGCCATGGTACATGTGCATGCCCGCCAGGATGACGGCATGCCCACGCATGACCATGCGCTGATCAAGGCCACGCACGACGCCATCAAGGCGCGCTGTCCCAACCTGATCGTGAACTTGAGCTCGGCCGTGGGCATGGGCAAGACCCCGGAACAGCGCATCAGCCAGATCGTGCACGTCAAGCCCGAGATGGCCTCGCTCAATACCAACACCATGAATTTCTCCATGCTGGACCGCAAGACCGGGGCCATTTTCGTGGATTACGTCTTCGAAAACACCTTCACCATGCTGCAGGATTTCGGCAAGGCCATGGAAGGCAGCGGCGTGAAACCCGAGATAGAAGTCTATGATATGGGAGGCCTGGACAATACGCTGCTGATTATGAAACAGGGTTTCTTCACCACACCCATGAACTTCAACTTCGTGTGGGGCGTGGCGGGTGGCCAAGCCTTCCGTCCCGAGGCCTTCGTAGCCCTGAAAAACGCCCTGCCCGCCGGCGCCAACTTCACCACCTGCGGCGTGGGTACGGACCAGTACCCGGCCATCACCTTAAGCTGCCTCATGGGCGGACACATGCGCGTGGGCCTGGAAGACAACACCCGCCTGCCGGACGGCGAGCTGGCCAAGGGCAGTTACGAACAGGTTGAAGTAGCGGTCAAGATCGCGGCCTGTCTCGGCCGGGAACCGGCCACGCCCGATGAGGCCCGTGCCATCATGGGCATCAAGAAGAGATAAATCCTTATATTTTCAGACCTGCCCTGTGGCAGGGCAGGTCTCCGTGTGATTTCTTATAAAGGGAGGTACCTTATGAACCAGAACCTTGGTCAGATATTCAGATCGCAGGCTCAGAAATTCGGGAAGCGTCTGGCTGTTGAAAAGCGTTTGAACGGGGTCTGGCAGGGCATGAGCTGGGAGGAGTACTATAACCAAGCCAAACAGCTCGGCCTGGGTCTGTACAGCCTGGGCATCAGGAAAGGCGAGCGTGTATCCATCCTGAGCCAGAACCGGCTGGAATGGATTGTCGCGGATATGGGTATCCTCGGCATCGGCGGTGTGACCATCCCGATCTATCCCACGGTGCCGGCCGAAGAGGTGGGTTACATCAACGGCAA
>JBDKSM010000089.1:0-13910 GCA_039680665.1 Syntrophaceae bacterium
ACTTCGACCAGTGGTTCAGTGAACAGGCCGTCAAATCCGGCGCCGATTTGAAGCTCAAGACCCTGGTGGTCGACATGATCCGCGAGCAGGGCAAGATCGTGGGGGTCGTGGATCAGAACGGCAAACATTATCGCGCTCCCATCGTGATCGGCGCCGACGGCGCCCACTCCTATGTAGGCATGAAATCGGGCCTGCGCACGAAGTGGGACAACAATGACATGACCTGCATCGACACGCTGGATTTCAAGGCCGATCCGGAATTGCTGGATGCCTACTGTCATGAGGTCGGGGTGCATGTCTTCATGGGCAAGGGTCTGGGCGGTTATGTCGTGATCTACCGCGACGGCTTCCATCTGGGCTCGGGTCCGGCCATCACCCTGGCGGACGAATGCCGGACGGGCAAGAACTTCCATACGAAGTCCATCACCGACAACCTGAAGATGGAATGGCTCCAGCATCTGATCAAGGTCACCAAGGCCGAACCGCGCGAATACCAGTCGCACTTCCTGCCCTGGCGCAAGACCTTCCCCGAGAACATCTTTGGCGACGGCGTCATGCTGGTCGGCGATGCCGCCGGGGTGCCCGAGCCCTTCATGGCCGAAGGGGTTTACCAGGCCATGTACTCCGGCCGTCTGGCGGCGCAGTGGGCTCAGAAGGCGCATAGGAGCAAGAATTTCTCACGCGCCTTCCTGCAGCAGTACATGGAGGAGCTCAAGATATCGCCCGTGGGCATGGATTTCATGTCCGGCGGAACGCTGCGCGACTTCTTCGCCCAGTTCATGTCGCAGGAGTTCTATGACTTTTTCGACGGCCTGGGGGATATCATGTTCTACGGCATGATCACCATGGCCGAACCGCATGCCATCGGCATGGCCAAGGTCGTGGAGATCGCGCGCAAGAAAAAATCGGCCTTTAAATTCATGGGAAGCTACTATGGGCCCATCATATCGGCCACGTATCGCCATAAGCTGGGCGAGAAGATCAAAAAATCCCCCTATCTGCCCGATGCCCTGATCCCGCTGGTGGAACGAACCAGCCGAAAAGGCAACGGCGTCAGAAAACAACTCTAACGAGGTGAGCCATGAGTGATACGACTCTGCATAAACGCAAGCTGGTCAATGTAAAACCGGCCTCTAGCGAACATATCCGGCACGACAAGGAGAGCTGCACCAACTGCGGCAACTGCGTCATGATCTGCTCCATGAATCTCTGGCTTTTGCGCTCCGGCAAGGTGCAGCTGGCCGAGGATTACAAAAAATACTGTTTGGAGTGCGCCAGCTGTTTCCAGGTCTGCGATCAGGGCGCCGTGAACTTCACCTTCCCCGAGGCGGGCCACGGAGTCATCTATGCCCATGGGTAGAAGATGACTGAAAAGATCGTGGAAACCTGGCTCGGTCCGGGGTCGCAAGACGGGCGCATCGAACCGGTGGCCAATGGCGAGAACGCCTTGCATCCCGTGGACGGTAAGTTCTATGGCGAATGGTGGTACTTCGACGCCCGCTTGGATGACGGACATGTCGTGGTCGGTTTTCTGCAGGCCGCCGAACTGATGACCCGCAAGCCGGGTATCGAGTTGCATATCTATAAACCCTCGGGCGAAAAGCTTTCCGTGGTCAAATCATTCAAGACGAGCGACCTGAGAGCCTCGCAGGCATACTGTGATGTGTGGGTGGGTCAGAATCACGGGCATATCGTTGATCCGCGGGAAGAGCATCTGCCTACGCATCATTTCATGATCGAGGCCGACGGCCTGGGCGCGGATCTTACGTTCCAGAGCGAGCTCCCCGCGTGGAAGCCCGGCGGCGGACGCACCTACTACGGAGATCGCGGCTATTTCGGCTGGGTCGTGCCGGTTCCGCGCGCCCGCGTGGAAGGCATGGTCAGGATCAATGGCCGGACCATGCCGGTCAAGGGCATCGGCTATCACGATCACAACGTGGTCACGGCCGATATGCGCCGGATCCTGTCACGCTGGCATTGGGGCAGGCTCTATGCCGATGACTTCACCCTGCTCTATGCCTACGTGATCACCAAGAAACGCTTCGGAAACGCGGCCTCCAAACCGCTCATGCTGGCCTACAAGGACCAGATCATCCTGTCGAGCGGAGAAATGCAGGCGCGCGAAGGCGATCTAAGCTACCACAGAATCGCCGACCGCACCTACCCCAGGGAACTTGATATAAGCGTGCCCGGACATTTAAGCCTGCACTTTACGGTACGCGAGATCATCGATGCCCACGACCTGTTGACCGATCTCGTGCCGTCCTTACGCAACCCCATGCTCAAGGCTGCGGTCAAAAGACTGGTCGGTCGTCCGGGCTGGTTCAGATTCAGTTCCGACTATGTGCTCAAGGTGACGCATGCGGGGCAAACCTTTGAACGCCGCGGGGTCACGTTGCATGAAATGGTGGCGCTCCAATAGCGCCACCTCCTGACATGCAAAAAGGAGAAATCATCATGCCGATCATATACATCATAGCAACATTGTTGATGATGTTAAGTCCATCCGCCGGCGCCGCCGAACCGGAGAAGGCCGCCTGGAAGCAGGTCAAAGAGTACGAGGGCATTATCGGCTACGCCAGGTCAAATCCCCGCTGCCGTATCGATGAGATCAAGGCCGTGGGCATCATCGATGCGCCATTGGCAGTCGTGGAAGCGGTCATCCGCGATGTTCCGAACAATAAAAATTTCATGTTCATGTGCAAAGAAACATCGTTCATCGAGATCCCGGATATGAAAAACACCCCCGATAAATATGCGACCTACGCGCTCATGGACATGCCGTTTCCGGTCAATGACCGTGAAGCCGTGGCGTGCGTCAGCTGGACCGTCGAAACGGCCACCGGAACCCTGTATGCCGCCGGTCAGAGCCTGGCGACCAACTACCGTCATCAGCCTGGTGTGATCCGCATACCTCTGGTCGAGGCCCTCTACACCCTGAAACCCATAGCACCCGACAGAACCGAGGTGACCTACCAGGCCATGTCCGACCCGGGCGGCAATCTGCCGGCCTTTCTGGTGAGCATTTTAAGCCACGACCTGGGTGTGAAAACCATAGCCGGCATTCGGAAAATGGCTAAACAAGACAAGTATCGGCAGGCGACGATCGTCACCACCACCGCGAAGAGATAATTTGATTGACAGAATTTATTTGTTAATTATTTTTTACTAACATATTATCTCTCATGCGGCTTGCTTTTCGAACAGAAGGGGGTTGCAATGGCTTAAAAACAACATTTCGCGTTTCTCTTGATTCGGCAACAATTGCTTATGTTTATGACATTCTTTTCAGGGAGGTACCATGAGAATATTCTTATCAACCATTCTTGTCATGTCGACATTCTTCATGATGCGGGGACCGGCCCGGGCCGATATCTTTGATACCTATAGCTTCGATGCCCAGGGCCTCGCCATGGCCGGCGCACGCAGTGCCAGCGTTGATAATCTCTCTGCCCTGTATTATAATCCCGCCGGCTTAGCCATGGTTGAGGATCACGCATTGAACCTATCGTATCTATATACCTACGCCAAGCTGGATGTCAGCGGAGCCGATACACCGGTGCCCGATGACAGCGATTTAAGAGGCGGCACAGTGATCTTCTCTCTGGGGTTGGATATCAACAAGCTCATCAATATATCGCGACCGGCCACCTTTGCCCTCGCTCTGTCCATGAAGGACGACGGCACCATGGTGCAGCTGGAGGATCTGGAAGAAACGGAATTTACCTATATCAAATACGGCTCGGCCTTGGCGCGCAGCGTGATCTATTTCGGCCTTGGCGTGGAGGCCATCAAAGACGTGCTCACCATCGGTTTAGGCGCTCATTCCATGATCGGCGGCGAGGTCGCCGCCACCATGACCATGGATGCGGAGGACCTCTCCACGACTCAAGAGGTTATACCATCGAAACAGAACTTCTGGATGAAGATGGAGATGAAGCCCTACCCCATCATCGGAATCAAGCTGACACCCACCAAGGACCTCAGCCTCGGCTTCACCTACCGTGACGGCATTAAGGTCGAAATGGACCCTTTCCTGGCCGATATCGCGCTGACCCTGGGCTCCCACGCTGCGCACATCAAGGCCTACACCGCCATTCTCAGCTTCATGCAACCCTCGTCATATCAGGCCGGAGCCGCCTATCGCCTGGGCGATGTGACCGTAGAGGGTGATCTTAACTATGAACGCTGGTCCGAGTTTAAACTGAGTGTCCCGCGCGAAATGCGCCGGCTCACCCCGGAACTTGATGATGTCTTGTCCTATCGCCTGGGTCTGGAATACCGCCTGACGAACATGAAGCTCTGGGCCGGATATCAATACACGCCCACACCTTTGCCCGATGACATGAACGGCGCCCACTACCTCGACGCCGACCGCCATATCTTCGGCTTCGGCGCCGGCACATCCGCAAAAGATCCGTGGGGTGTGCTTCCCAAGCCTGTAGAGTTGAGCGCCGCGATCCAGGAAAAGTACCTGCCGGAGAAGACCTTCCGGTCAGAAGGCACAACCTACAGCCTGAAAGGGAATGTCCTGTGCGGGACCGTTTCGTTCAAGCTTTCCTTTTAGCCCCGCACCGGCATGCCGAATATTTGCGGAACGTCAGCGCGTGGGAAGCATATGTCGGTGATCATGGAATTATATTTCCACTTCGTGAACGGTATAGATGTTTCCTGGCCATGACAGCTTACTCTTATCTATTCGTTATTATTTCTGTTATTTATATTTGTGCAAGTTAGCACAATGTTTGCATGAAAGATAGCTCACGGTTTCTATGCTGATATGCATCCATGACATCATGGTCATGGGGTTTTTGATGTCGCGCCGGACTGCATTCTCAATCGGCGCCGGAACATATGAAAGTTTTTATGCCAAGGGAGGACATTATGAAAAGAACCATATCGTATGAATGTCTCCTCATCCTGCACACGCTCTTCTTCTTTTTCATCGCAGGATGTTCAAGCTCGAACTACAGCCCCGGAGAAAAAGCCCAGGCCGTCAGCAGCGAGGATGCCTCCGAGGACATTTTCAATGTCCTCGATGACTATCCCGCGCTGGAGGCCTGTTTCACCTCCGGGACCATGACGCGCAAGGCCTTCGAAAACAAGCTCTTCAGGGATCTCCTCGCTGATCCTGAGATCGCCGACACGGCGGTGTCCATCCTGGACGGACTGCCACCGCTTTTTGAACCACGTGCGGTGCCGGAAGAAGTCTTCGAGGAAGATGTCGAGGAAGAGATGAACCGTAAAGGGCCGCTGCCGGACCTGTTCTCCGCCCTGGCCGGCCTGCCGCGCTTCATGCTGGCCCTGCCCGATGATGAGAAAAGCGCCTTCTATGCCTACCTCGATCTGGATGATGCCGATGAATCCGACAGTTCCAGCTACGTCCGGAAGATACTTTTCGATGCCTTCGACTACATTTCCACCTGTGATCCGGCCACGGTGAACATGGTCATGGACCTGGTGATCAAAGATTTGTATGAACGCCAAGCCCCGCAAGACCGGACCATCGATCTGACCGACATCGACACCGAGATCAACCGCATTGTGGTCCAGGCGCCCGACGGACTGGCGGATCTGATCCAGGGTCTGCGGGATATCATGAAGCAGAAGAATATCCAGACCTCCCTGACTGAATCATTATCCGGTATCGGACGCGTGTTGGCCGACACCAATTTTTACCCCAAGACCAAGACCATGATGACCACCCTCGGTGCCAGCTACGACAAGCAATCCCTGGGAGAGATCCTGGAACGCATCTGGACCAAAGGCGCCGTGCCCGGAGCCTCGATAGAAGTCATGGCCGTCGAGGGCTATGGAAAATCCGGTAAATACGATTGCAACCTCAGAGAACTCCTCACCCAGCCGCACGTCTTAAACAGCTTTATCGAAACCATCTCCTCCTTTGACCGTGCCGGGTTCCATTTCGATGGTGTCGATACACAAGTACGCGAGTATGTGCTGCGGGATCCCTTCCTGCAATTACGAACCGGCAGCGGTGAATTCGGCAACGGAACTTTTTACACCCCCACCTCTACCTTCTCTTATAAAAATTATACGGGGTTACAGGGTTTTATTGACTATTCCACACGCTGGAGCACACCTCTTACTTTGACCGCCCCTTTCATGTTCGAAAACCGCACATCAGGAGCCGCCACCCAGGCCACGATTCGCAAGATAATACCCACGGCCGATGCCATCCCCGTCGCCGCCCTGATCTGGACCGATATCTATGAAAAAAGCGCCGGCTACAGCTATGGTCATGGCCACCCGGTCACGGAAAAGCGCGGCTATGGCATGATGAAGGACGGGATTTTCGTGGCCCCCAACGCCCCTGATACTATCAGCGGCGCCGCCATGGCCCTGACCCAAGTAGGCGATGCCCTTCTGAACGGACCCTATGATAACATCTATGACAATATGCGTTGGCTGCTCCACGAACGCAAATTCTACACGACGATCGACCTGGTCCAGTTCGTTCGCCGCATACCACTCCTGGATGCCCCCTGCACCGCCTATTTCAAAACTTTTGGGATTGAATCCATGCCCATGGTGCTCTTTACCATGCAGGGCATCAACTCCCTTATGTACATGGACCTGGACACCCTGCTGGATGCCATCACGACCCAGGTCAACCTCACAAGCCTCCCTGCGGCACTTAAGTCACAGATTGTCGATGTCATGGCCCAGATGATGGGGTCATCCGCACCGGGAACCGAGAAGACCTTCCTGCTGCCCCAGGATATGCGCGATCTGTGGACCATGGTAATATCACTATGCTACTATGACCCGGCCGCCTTCCATCCCGACCGTTTTCTGAACACCGACAACAGTACCGAATATCCCCTTTATTACGACATCACCAAGTATACGTATGCCAACAACTCCAATAAGGCCAATCCGATCTGGCCGCTGATCGGCGCCTTGTCAACAGGTTCCTACATTCAGTACCGCGCGGTCGTGGATCAGTACGAGCCCTCCCTGGAAAACCTTGAAGCACGCAAGGCTGCCGCTAGACAGGCTTTCGGCGGCGTGGAGATCCCCATCCAGTACGTCATCAACCTCATCGCCCCGCTGACCGAACAAGCCCTCGAGAAGTCCGCCTACAGCATGAGTGACACCCAGGTTAAGCTCTTGAAATTGATCACACCTCTGTTTGATACCGAATCGAGCGGTACCATCGATGCCATCTTCAAACTGGTGTGCACTTTGGGTAAACCCGAAATGTACCAGACCAGAATGCGCCTCTTGAACGGTCTGGCCGCAGTGGTTGCCACATCGAACCAATACACCTCGGACGGCCCCTATGCCTTGGCCGGGGAAATGCTCTCCACACCCAATAAGGCCATTACCGACCCCCGTTATTGGGATGCCTTGAAATGGCAATTTGATGCCGGTGCCGCCCTGCTGTCATCAAGATACAACGTGTTGGAAAATCTGAAAAATCTGCTCAGCAGCACGGCGGAAAACGATCTAACCGAGACGGAAAATGCCAAGCTTGCGCAGGCCATGACGACGCTGCTCGGCCGCTGTTCCGAAGAGCGCACCTTCTCGCGCTGCCTCATCGACCTTACCGACATCATCAAGCACCTGAACTCCACCCATACCTGGGGAGATCTGTCCGTTCTCATGCGGGAGACGATGAAAGAGGGCGGCGTGGCGGCCTATGTCATGGACGGTCTCAAAAAGGCCGCCCGTTTCGGCTGGGACCGAATCATCAATGACGTGGATGCCTTCCTGCACTCAGATCTGATCATGCGCTATGATCTCGGATCATTCTGGCATGCCGTCAAGAGTCTGATCGACTTCCTGGTGGACGCAATCGAATAGGACGCGCACAGGACTGCCGCCGCCTTAAAAGGCGGTGGCAGTCCAGCTAAGGCGCGTGCATGCGCGCCATCCAGGCCTTGAGGGTCATTTCACGCACCCTTTCCAGCATTCCTTGTATGATCTCCGGTTCATTCAAGACCTCCCCGGGATAACCGCTCACTTCCACGACGAGCCCGGAACCGAATCCTCCGAACAGCTTGACCTCGACCTGTACACTGACCACGTAGCCCGGATACTTCATTTCCAGCGTATCCTCATAGGCCGTCTTGAGCGCCCGGCCGAAATCGACCGCCGCCTCGATATTACGCGACAGGTGCCCTTCAGGCATGCTGCCGATCAACACATCATCATGCACGCTTATCCGCACAGCCTCTACTCCCTTTGACGCAGCGTCAGGCTGGAAGCGCCGAGGAGTGCTAAGCCATAGATGATGAGCACTCCGAACTGCGGCAGGTAGGCCTGCAGGCTGGATAGTTCCTCGATCATGGGTTTGAGGACCTTGAGCGCATAGGTAAGCGGCATGAGGTAACTGATCCAGCGGATGCTTACAGGCAGGCTGGCAACCGGTATCAGCAACCCGGAGCAGAAGATCGTGGGCAGAATGAAGAGCGGGATGAAGGGGAAGATCTGGGCCTCGGTCCGGGCCAGATTCGAGACCATGATACCTACGGCGATCGATATCATGGACAAGGTCCAGATCACGGCGAAGATCGAAAACATGAGGTCCAACCCATAGCTCAATCGGAAAAAGTAGTCGACCTCGGCCATGATCAAAACGGCCTGCACGGTGGCCAGACCGGCGTATCCAAGCAGATATCCCAGCACGATCTCGGCCCGGCCGTAATTGTTCACGAACATGCGCTCCAAGGTCTGTTCGCGGCGTTCCCGCACGATAACGATCAAGCACAAGACGTAGGAAGTGAAGTGCACGATGAAGGCCGTAATCAAAATATCGAGCTGCTCAGGATCGGTAAAGAGACTGACTGGCAGGGTCTGGATAAAAACCTTGAAGAGGTAGATGACGATCAGAGGTACGCTCAGGGCCAAGGCCAGGAAGCGACGGTCGCCCAAAAGCTGCCGGTAGATGCGCGCCGTTACGGCCAAGGTATCGAGTATCATACGCCGCTTTTCTCCAGGAGCTGTAAAAAGACTTCTTCCAGGTCGGCCGGACGCACCGAGATACCCTTGACCTCAGGTTTTAAACCATATGACGACAAAAGTCCCGCCAGCGCGCCCGGATCGCCGGCGATTCTTCTCTCAATCAAGGCATCCCCGATCTTGAGCGTTACCGTACTGGCGCCCCGGGCCAAAATATTCTGTGGCGTATCCTCTACGATGAGGCGGCCTTCCCGCAGAATACCGACATGATCGCACAGCAGCGGCTCGTCCATCAGGTGGGTGGCGATAAGGATGGTGGTGCCGCCATGAGCCAGGGCGTGGAAGTGCCGCCAGAAGCCCTGTTTCAGGACCGGATCCACCCCGGCGGTGGGTTCGTCTAGGATCAGCAGCTCGGGGTCGTGCACCAGGGCGCACGCCAGCGAGCAGCGTTGCTTCTGACCGCCCGAGAGGGTATCGATCTTGAAAAGCGCTTTTTCACGCAGGCCGACGAAATTAATAACCTTGCTCACCTGCTCATCAAGCCGTTCGATCTGGTGAGCGCGCGCAAAAAACGTGATATTGGCCCGTACGCTCAGGTCACCGTAAAGTGCCGGAACCTGCGGCATGTACCCGATTCGTCGACGCGCTGCCTTAGCCGCGCGGGGCATGTCATGACCGAGAACGGCTACCTTCCCGGCATCGGGTTTAAGCGTGCCCACCAAGGTCTTGATCAGGGTCGATTTGCCGGCCCCATTGGGACCGAGGATGCCGTAGATGCAACCGCGGTCCACGATCAGGTCCACATCCTCGAGGGCCTGTACCTTGCCGTAGCGCTTCGTAAGCCCCCGAATCTCAACCGCCGCTGTCATCATAGGTCAGTCTTGCCATGGGGTCGCCTATTCCCCTCTTACATCCGGAATCCGCTCCCAATCGGCCATCCAGGGTGCATCCTCACTGTCGCTCGGCGCACGGTAATCCCCGCGCGGCGAGAGCGAACCGCCGGAGCCCACCTTGGGACCGTTGGGGATACACGATCGTTTGTACTGGCTGAACTTGAAGAAACGGTGGATGAACACGCCCAGCCAGTGCTTGATCGTAGCCAACTCGTAGGAGTTGCGTTTCTCTTCAGGCACGTCCGGCCAGAGCCCCAGCGCCGCGTCCCGCCAGGCGTGCCAGGACAAAAACGCGATTTTGGAAGGCCGATAGCCGTAGCGTGAGAAATAAAAGGTGTTGAAATCCTGCAGCTCGTAGGGCCCGATGATGTCCTCGGTGCGTTGTCCGGGTTGTTCGCCCACCGTACCCGGTATGAGCTCCGGACTGATTTCCGTGGCCAGAATGTCCTCGATGCATACGGACGCCTCGCTCCCCATGATATCGCCGGCGGCGATCCAGCGCAGGATATACTGGATCAAGGTCTTGGGCACGCTGGCATTCACGGCGTAGTGCGACATCTGGTCGCCTACGCCGTAGGTGCACCACCCCAGGGCCAGTTCGCTCAAATCCCCGGTGCCCACCACCAGGCCCCCGATCTGGTTGGCGATCCGGAAAAGCAGCGACGTGCGCTGGCCGGCCTGCACGTTCTCAAAGGTCACATCATAGACCGCCTGTCCATCCGCAAAAGGGTGTCCGATGTCCTTGAGCATCATCTCACAGGCCGCTTTAATATCGATTTCGCCCGCGTCGACTTTGAGCGCGTGCATGAGGCGCAGGGCATTGGCATAGGTCTTCTGCGAGGTGGCGAAACCAGGCAGGGTATAGGCCTTGATATTGCTCCTGGGCAGACCCAGCGTATCCATGGTCCGGGCGCAAACAATCAGGGCGTGCGTGGAATCCAGACCGCCCGAGACCCCGATTACCAGGTTTTTGACGCCTGAGGCCTGCATGCGTTTGGCCAGTCCCTGGGCCTGGATATGATAGATCTCGTAACAGCGTTTTTCCCTTAAACGAGGATCGGCCGGCACATAGGGGAAGCGCGGCACTTCACGCTCCAGCAGGATGCGTCCCTGGGGCACCCCCACGGGCACGGGGATTTCGCGGAAGGCCATCTTTTCCCGATGCACCTGCCGGTTGGCGGCAAAGCTCGTCATGCGCGAGCGGTCCTGCATCAGGCGGTCCAGATCGATGTCAGCCACGATCACTCGCGGCTGCCAGACAAAACGTTCGGATTCACTGAGCAAAGTGCCGTTCTCATACACGATGGCATGACCGTCCCAGGCCAGATCCGTGGTGGATTCACCCGGTCCGGCCGCCGTGTATATGTATCCGCAGATTAGGCGTGCCGACTGGTTGGCCACCAGTTCATGCCGGTACTCATCCTTGCCCACGGTGATGTTCGAGGCCGAGAGATTGCCGATCACCGTGGCCCCTGCCATGGCGGCGTAACTCGACGGTGGAACCGGCACCCAGACATCCTCACACAGCTCGAAGAACACGGAGAAGCCTGGAATGTTCTGCATCCGGAAGATCAGATCCGCGCCGATCGGCACTTTCTGACCCAGCAGCTCGATCGTATCGGTCATGAGGTCCGCCGCGGCCCTGAACTGCCGCAGCTCGTAGAACTCCCGGTAGTTGGGCAGATAGCTTTTGATCGCCACCCCCAGAATTTGCCCCTTGTACAGCACGATCGCACTGTTGAAAAGCGCGCTCATGACCTTGAGCGGCGCTCCGACCACGACCACGATGTCCAGATTGTAGGTGGCGTCCAGGAGCCGCCTCAGTCCTTCCAAAACCCCATCAAGCAGGGCATCCTGGAAAAAGAGATCCTCGTTCGAATAACCGGACAATCCCAACTCGGGAAAAAGGGCCAACACCGCTTTCTTGTCGAAAGCCTCGCGCACGTGTTCTATGGTCCGTTCGACATTGAAAGCCGGATCGCTGACCCTGACTCCGGGAATACACGCCGCCACCCTGACGAATCCGTGCGTGTATAGATTGAAATAGTAACCCACGCGCCCTCCCCGGTGAAACAATGAATTGTGCATAGTATATAATATTATGTTCCGGACATACAGATCAAAACCAAGGTCTTCGCCCTCCCCTTTAAACGCGCAGGGCGCTTACCATGCTCCGCCACCTAAGCCTACCTCCCACTCAGGATCGAGAATGTTCTAATTATTTACCACTTTAGGAAAAGTCAATCCAATAATCTTTTGAATATCTATATAAATATGTTTTGCTATATTATCAATTTCATAAATGTACCGAAGATTACAATATGAGCAAAATAACCCAAATAAGGGGATCAACTATGAAAAACATCTTTGTGCTCACCATTATGGTCATAGTCGGCCTCTTCATGGCCGGTGCCTCGTACGCCGGAACCAGCGATACGATCACCTTGAACTATGAAGTTCAGGCTATCAACGAGATCAATATTGATGACGCCTCGGTCACCCTCACGGTGAATACGGCCGTCGCCGGTTCCCAGCCCACCCAGGTATCACAGGCAACCACCTATGATATCACGACCAACTGCTCAACCAACGCCAAGAAGCTGACCGCGGCCATCAACACCGCCATGCCGGAAGGTCTCACCCTGAGTCTGAACGTCGTCGCACCTTCCGGGGGCAGCAGCGCTGGAACCACAACGATAACCAATGTTGCCGCCGACGTCGTCACCGGTATTGATGCCGTGGCTGAATCCGATATTGCCATGACCTTCTATCTGGATGCGACCGCGGCCGCTGGTGTAATCGGCGCGGCTTCCAAAACGCTGACCCTGACGCTTGTTGACGCAAGTTGATTAAAAACTTCTGCGGGGGGCCGGGTTTAATCAAACCCAAGCCCCCTTGTAGTTTGGGGTTGGCGGTTTAATGCGATACGGAATGCAGGATCACCAACAGATATGCCGGAGCAGCCGCGCACCGGCGTGAAGGCGTAACGGTTTACATGGATGGTTGCATCTACTCAACGTAGCCGGATAGCGCACATGCTTAAACGTTCGATCTTCTTTTGCGTGCTTGTTTTATTATCCTTGGGACAGGCGCGGGAGGCCAGGGCCTCCAACGTCGCCTCCGTGGTTATCTACGTAATCTTCGAAAGCAGTCTGGCGGCCGGAACGGATAGGGCTACGGAAATGTCCTATTACACCGTCGATCTCCTTGACTCGGAAGATGATCAATCCAAGCTGTTCGTGGCTATTCACTATATACCCTCGGGAAGCAAGGAACGGACTCGCAGCATAACCGCCATGCTGGATAAGGATACTCCGGAAGAGGACCGGCTTACCTTGAGGCTCGCATCCGTTGCCGCGAGGCTCGATGATGAGATTTCCCTATCGACCACGGCACATGACGTTATCAGAAAGCTGCCTGAGTCAAAGTCTACCTTCCATGCCAAAATAAGTTACAAAACCGGTTCTCCTTCCCGACCTCAAGAAATGAGCGATACGTATCTGCTCACCTATACACTTACAGACTCATTCTAAAACCGTGCATTGATGCTCTTTTGTTAATGATATCATAATAATTTGCCGAACAGTAAGGCATGGTTCGTCTCATGCTCAGATGGCGGAATGTACTTATGACGGGCGCTTGCCTGCTGATGGCCTTTTCCATGATGCAGACAAGCGCTTATGCGGCCATGAGCGATACGATTTCCGTGAGCTTTACCATCGATCCCATCAATGAGATCAATATCGCCGGAACCTCGCTGACCCTCACGGTGAATGCGGCCGTTGCAGGTTCTCAACCCACTCAAGCATCGCAGTCCACCACCTATTCCATCTCAACCAACTGCACGGCGAACTCCAAAAAGCTGACCGCGGCCATCAACTCGGCCATGCCGTCTGGAGTTACCTTAAGCCTCAATGTCGCCGCGCCGACCGGGGCATCCAGCACGGGGCCCACGACTATCACCAATGTCGCCGCCAACGTGGTGACCGGTATCGATGCCGTGGCGCAGTCCAACCTCGCCATGACCTTTTATCTGAACGCCACCGCGGCCGCCGGCGTCGTGAGCGCCTCATCCAAAACCCTGACACTCAC
>JBDKSM010000090.1:0-21607 GCA_039680665.1 Syntrophaceae bacterium
CTAGCGTGATAATGGACAAGATCCCTTTCTTCTTTCCCACCACGGCCAATTTTGTAATTTTTTTCTTAACAGACGAACTGGTCATCTTATAATGGGTCATGAAGAGTTTTTGGGAGGTTTCAGATGGTGAATTGAGTAACAGAAGGACAGGCCCATCTGTATCTTCAATCATTTTATAAAAAACCGATAACTCATCTGACAGCTGCTGATCCGTTATATTTTCATAAATGGCGTACAAAATTTTATGGCTTTTATATTCTATCCAGGATACTCCCATGTGATAGCTCCTTATCTTAAAATTATTATTATAAAACCCATAAATTGCAAACCACTTTTTTTGCAAGCATATGGAAATCTACATAATTTGTTCCTTGATCCCAATCGGTATTTTTTTGCCCTTGGACCACCCCAATATCTCAGGTAATAGCTACGTTAAGATATCGAATCGTAATAATATTTCCTTACGGCACTGATATCCAGAACCTATCTGCATAAAATGTAATGTCATAAGATAATCCACATACTGGCACGCAATCGATCATTTATCCGATCCTCGAAAACTCCATGTAGCTTGAGAATATTGAGGATTTAACTGATTTGAATATATCAATCGAAAATCTTAAGCATCGGTGATGTTTTTATTTGATGCTCAGCGCTCCAGCTCCCAGGCATACTTGTGCTCCATGATAACCTGGAATTGGTGCTGCATATCCGCGATCTCGCGGCCTCAGAAGACGTCGCCGCCCCAGTCGGGGTGGATTTTTCTTGCGAAATGGGGACAGCTTGATTTCTCAGATCCAGCCCGTACTTTAAATATCGTAATAGTTGCGCAGTAGCTCATTGGGTGAGGAGGAGCCCGGTTATGAAGATTGCGGTGATCGGTTCCGGTGTAGCGGGGATTGTGTCGGCCTATCTGCTGCAAAGACGACATGAGGTTACGCTCTATGAAAAGAATGATTATATCGGCGGTCATACCCATACCATTGTCATCGAGCAGGGGCAAGACGCCGGCACCCCGGTTGACACAGGCTTCATCGTGTTCAACGAGAAAACCTACCCCACCTTTCTGACGTTCCTTGCGCAGCTTGGCGTGGATAAGCAGAACAGCAGCATGTGCTTCAGCTACTACGACGAGAGCACCGGTCTGGCTTATGGAAGCGAAACCCTTGACACGGTCTTTGCCCAGCGCCGGAATCTGATGCGGCCGTCCTTCTGGATGATGCTCTTGGGCATCCTGCACTTCAATCGTCATACCCCGCGACGCCTGCATCAGGGTGCTTTAAAGGAACAGACCCTGGGGCAATACCTTTCATCCTGCCGTTACAATAGCCATTTCATCGAACGCTATCTCCTTCCCATGTGCGCCTCGGTCTGGTCGGCGCCGGATGTGCGCATGCTGGATTTTCCCATGGAAACCTTTGCGCGCTTTTTCCTGAACCACGGTCTGTTCTCCATTATCAGGCACCCCCAGTGGTATACGGTCAAAGGCGGAAGCCATGCCTACGTCAAGGCCTTCCTGAAAACCTTTCGCGGACGGGTTTTGTTGAACACGCCGGTTCTGGCGGTAGGCCGGGAGGGCGCCAAGGTCATGATACAGTCAAGGGACCGCGGCCAAGAGGAGTATGACAAGGTCGTGCTGGCCTGCCATGCGGACGAGGCCCTGCAGATGCTGACCGATGCTTCAGCGCAGGAACAACAGCTGCTCTCGCCATGGGCATATTCCTCCAATCGAACCATCCTGCATACCGATACATCCGTCCTGCCGCCGCTCGAAAAGGTTCGTTCTTCATGGAATTACCTACGTTCCGCGGACATCTCTTCCGGTTCGCCGCTGATGCTCACCTATCACATGAACCGCCTGCAGAACCTCGTTGCCGCGAACCAGTACTGCGTCACCCTGAACCCCAAGCGCGCACTCGATCAGCGCCAGGTAATCCGGGAGATGGTCTATACCCACCCGATCTACACCCCCGAAGCTCTGTCGTCTCAGGCGCGGATCCGGCAGATCAACGGCCTGCTGAACACCTATTACTGCGGCAGCTACCTGGGTTACGGCTTCCACGAGGATGCCGTGAAATCCGCCGTGGAAGTGGCCGGATTGCTGGAGATCAAGCTATGAGGTCGTGCATCTACGTCGGATTCGTGGAGCATAAACGGCTCAAACCGGCATTCCACCGGCTCAGATACCCACTCTATTTTTACTGCATCGACCTGGACGAACTTGCCCAATTGGATTCACGCCTTCCCCTGTTCGGCTACAACCGCATGCGGCCGGTCTCCATCCACGATAGCGATTATCTCGACGGCGCGCCCGGTGGGATCAAGGAAAAAGTGTTGCGCCAGCTAAGGAACAGCAACCTCGCAGCCGATGTCAGAGAAATATTCCTGGTAACCCAGCCCCGTTTTTTCGGAAGCGTATTCAACCCCGTGAGCTTCTACTACTGCTATGCGGACAACCGGGAGTTGCGGTGCGTGGTGACCGAGGTGAACAATACCTTCGGCGAGCGGCACGTCTATGTGCTGGGCGGCAAGTCCGACGGGCATGCCTATCCAGCCGTGTTTCAGACCGACAAGGCCTTCCATGTATCGCCCTTTAATGACGTGAGCGGAAGCTATGAACTGCGCTTCTCCTCCCTGCAAGATGAGATCGACATTCAGGTCGACCTGCTGCGCGACGGCGAAAAGGTTTTCGGCGCCCAGCTCTGGGGAAAAGCCCGGACCATGACCGCCATGCAGATGGCCGCCCTCATCCTCAGGCACCCCTTGATGCCCCGCCTCACCATTCCGAGGATCTACCTGGAAGCGGCCAAGCTCTTCTTCCTGAAGAAACTTGCCTACCACCCCAAGCCGATACCGTTGAGCCCGATGACCATTCGCAGGAACCCACCCACGCTGCCGCAGCGCATGATCTTCAAGCTCATCGAGGGCTTGCTTAAGAGAATCGAAACCGGCAGGCTCGAGGTCGTGCTCCCGGATGGCTCACGGCGCTCCTACGGTAAGCCGGACACAGCGACAGGGCGCGGCAGGATGCTGGTCAATGATTACGGTTTTTTCAACCGTGTGGCCTATGGCGGCGAGATCGGCCTGGGCGAGGCCTATATGGAGGGCCTGTGGGACAGCGATGACCTGGTCGGCCTGCTCAAGTTCGTGATTGCAAACCGTGACGCCTTGCAGCAGGGCAACCTGATCCTCTCAGCGCTTTCGCGGGCACGCGATTTCAGGCTGCACCGGAAACGGGCCAACACCTTGAGCGGCAGCCGGCTGAACATCGCCGCGCACTATGACCTGGGCAACGATTTCTACCAGCTCTTCCTGGACGAGAGCATGACCTATTCCTGCGCCCTGTTCCGAACGCCCGATGATTCGCTGGAACAGGCCCAGCTCAACAAGCTCAAGTCCGTGATCGCCAAGGCGCGCATCACCTCTAATGACCACGTGCTGGAAATCGGCTGCGGCTGGGGCGGATTCGCGATCGAGGCGGTTCAGTCGACCGGCTGTCGGCTGACCGGCATCACCCTGTCACGCGAGCAATGCGAGTACGCCCGCGCGCGGGTGCGGCAGCTTGGCCTGGAAAGCAGGATCGAGATCCTCCTGGAGGACTACCGCACCGTGCAGGGAAGCTACGACAAGATCGTATCCATCGAGATGCTGGAGGCGGTCGGGCATGAAAACCTGGGGTGCTTCTTTGATAACTGTGACCGGCTGCTCAAGCCCGACGGCCTGGTCGCGATCCAGGTGATAACCCTGCCCGATGCGCGCTATGAGACGCACCGCAGAGAGAACAGCTGGACGCAGAAACACATCTTCCCCGGCGGCGTCGTCCCCTCGCTGACCGCCCTGTGCCAGGCCATGACAGAGAGTTCCCGGCTGCAGGTCGAGCATATCGAGAACATCGGCATTCACTATGCCGAGACACTCAAGCGCTGGCGCCAGCGGCTGCTGAGCTCAAACGATGCCTTGACGGCCATGGGGTTTGACCGCACCTTCCGGCGCACCTGGGAGTACTATTTCTCGCTGTGCGAGGCGCAGTTTGCCATGCGCGCGCTCAATGACCTCCAGATCGTGCTCACGCGGGAAGGCAATCAGCGGCTTTAAGCATTGTGCTTGTTACGGAACTCAAGCATCCTTATTCTGCGGGCAGATGCAATTCACCGCCGGCGCGGATGATCGGCGTGATGAATATGGCCCTGAGGAGATCCTTGAACCACCAGATTTCGTACTTGCCGATCGCGGCCACGTAGTCGCCGACCTGCCCCTTGGGGTCCCAATAGATCAGGAAGTAATTACCGGGTTTCAGTTTCAATTCCAGACGCGGCCCCTGGTAATAGGACTTGTTGCCGAAGGGTTCATAAAACTGCGGCCGTGGATTCAGGTCTGCGTCATGCAGCACGATCGCACCGCAGCTTTTGGGCAGTGGGACAGGCAATAGATCGGATGGCATAGGCAGGCCGGGGCCGATCAGGGCAAAGCTGGGCCGGAAATCGGCATAGACATCGAAAGCCGGGACGATCACATCGGCAAAGAACGTGAGCGTCTTCTTGACCGTGACGGTGTAATAGTCCACGTCGCTATAGTCCTCCAGCCAGGCGTAGACCGCGATGGATTGCGTCGCCGATGGGCACTTGAATGGCGCGGCGGCCGTGAAGTCTTTTCCCTCCAGATACGGCACATGCGCCCAGGCATTGGTTGCGAACATCACGATTCCCGCCATCAGCCACCAGGTCTTGGTTGTCGGCATAATGTTCCCTCCTTTAAATTCTTATGTTGTTCAACCACATACTGTGCGGCTGCCACCTTCGCCCAATACACGATGAAATGATGGTTCAAACTTTCTTTGGAAACCAGGGCACGAAGATGCTGGTTTTGCGCTTGTACTCTTCGAAGCCCGGAATGTTCTGCATGAAGCGTTCAGTCATGGGAACGCCGGAAACGAACAGGATCAGATAGGTGATCGTGAGCGGCCCGATCACGGATATCCAGCCCCACGGCACGGACAGCGCCAGAACATAGATGGCCCACCACATGGTGACTTCGCCGAAGTAGTTGGGATGCCGTGAATAGTGCCAGAGGCCCCGGTCCATGATCCTGCCGCGATTGGCGGGGTTCTTGATAAAGCGGTCCAGCTGCCAGTCGGCCAGCGACTCGCAGCCAAACCCCGCAGCCCA
Source organism: Syntrophaceae bacterium (assembly GCA_039680665.1). Lineage (GTDB taxonomy): Bacteria > Desulfobacterota > Desulfomonilia > UBA1062 > UBA1062 > JAKQBR01. The sequence goes on from JBDKSM010000090.1 coordinate 5,166, forward strand.
GAGCAAGACGGCCGCGGCATCCAGCCATCCGATGGTTCCCGTATCATAGGTGTTGATGAAGAGCACGGGCGTGATGTTGCAGAGCATAAGCGCGGCCTGGAGCAGAAATACCTGGAGGTAACTGCGGATCACGAATGACCTGCCCCATTCCTCGCGCCATTTGCGGTAGCGAATGTCCTCGCCTTTGCCCCGATTACGCAACGTTATTCTGACCGAGAGCCTGAGCCCCCAGATCAGAATCAAAACACAGGCCATGATCTGCCGCGGGTTATAGCTGCCGGAGAGAACCAGAGTGCCCCAGGCCACCAGGATGAAACTCAGTCCCCAGGCCTCATCCGCGATACTGTTGTCTTTCTTTTTCAGGGCCAGGAAAAAGAGCGCGGTCGCAAACAGGAATGCGATCACGATCGCGGCCAGCAGGGTATGCATGAATCCCATAACTCACCTCATCTGCGCACGAAAACATGGCGGTTCATGAATAGACCCACCGACCGATGAAAAAGCTCGCCATGGCCACGCCGGCCGTGAGCACCATACCCCAGATGATATCAACACAGACGACCTTAAACGGCCAGTCCTTGAGGGTGGCCAGATTGGTCAAGTCGTAGGTGGCATACGCGAAAAAGCCGAACAATCCGCCCATGACAAGGGCATGCTTAAGCGAAGCCTTTTCCAGGGCCGGCATCGTTGCAAAGATCAGAATGCCGAGAATGTATAACAAATAGAAAACAATGGCCGCGGCCCAGTTGACATCCGTTCGCAGCAGATGGGCCAGATTGGTGCGGTAAAATTCTTTGGCCACCACTCCCAGCCAGAACATATCGATTGCGAAGAACACCGGTGTAGTGAGAAGATACAGGTACAAGAACTTCAGCATTCCTCCCTCCATCACACCAATACGGTTTTTTGTCAGATCATGGATATGCGCACTTGCTAGTGTCGGCTTTCGTCGGTGTAATGACACATAGCGTATTGGTGATTTTTTTATTGTATAGGTTTAGAAATTCATAAATCAAGATGGCCTTTGTGCTGATCAGGATCACCGTCCGGCATCCGGCTGGGTGTGCGAATTCAGGGGGCCGATTTCGATCCCTTGAAAAAAGGAGGATGTTCGCTACTATTATGATCGAATGAACAATGTTCGTCTCTCCGCTACCGTTCAATACAAGATATCACGCCGAGGCCTGAACATGATTACCAAAGTTCATCTATTGGCGGTTTCCTCTCTGGTCATGGCGTTGGCCGGATGCGCTACGTCCCTGCCGACGCTCAAGACGGTCGATTCTGTCGATATTGCACGCTACATGGGCGACTGGTACGTGATCGCCAACATACCGACCTCCTATGAGATCGGAGCGCACAATGCCGTCGAATCCTATCGCCTCAATGCCGACGGCACCGTGTCCACCACCTTCACGTACCATAAAGGGGCGTTTGACGGGCCGCTCCATACCATTACGGCGCGCGGTTTCATCAAAGACAGAGTGACCAATGCGACCTGGGGCATGCGCTTCATCTGGCCCATCAAGTCCGAATACCTGATCACCTATCTGAAGGACGATTACACCCAGGTCGTGATTTCGCGTACCAAACGGGACTATGTGTGGATCATGGCCCGCACGCCGGAAATACCCGAAGCCGACTATAGCCGCATCGTGGAAATACTGGCATCCCAGGGCTATGATACTTCCAAGCTGCTCAAGGTGCCGCAGAAATGGCCTCAGCCATGATGATCCGGGCACAAGCCGTAAAAAAAATATTGAACGTAGCTCTGTTCCAGGCAGCCTGGTTCATTGCCGTGCTGGGGGCGGCCGCGGGCCATGAATGGTATGGACCTCTGGCCGTGGTCGTGGTGCTCGCCGTGCATTTCGCGCTGATCGAAGACCGCCGGGGCGAGCTTAAGCTGCTGCTGGCGGCCGGAGTCCTGGGGTTTTGTTTCGATACGGCGCTCAAGGCCGCCGGTGTGGTTGACCCGCGGGGCGATTTCCTGCCGCATCCTTTCAGTGAACCCTGGATGGTCTCAATGTGGCTCAATCTGGCCGCTACACTCAATGTTTCCCTGGCATGGCTCAAAGGGCGCTACCTGCTCGCGGCCCTTTTCGGCGGCGTCGGCGGCGGGGCCGCCTACTATGGGGGCGCGCGGTTGGGGGCGACCGTGGCGCTGCCGGATATTCAGGGGATGATTATCCTGGTCGTGGGCTGGGGCATCATGATGCCGGTCCTGGTCTGGCTGGCCGAGAAGTTTCAAACTCGGGTCGACCATGACGCTAAGCATTATTCCATTTCCAGATCAAGATGATCACGAGGAGGCCAGGAAGAGGCGCCGCAGGTGTACTCGTAAACGTACTCCGAGGCGCCGATGACGCAGCCGACACATTTTCGCAGGATAGCGAAGATGGTCGCAACTTACGTGCGCCCCTGAGGGTGAGGCCCATGGATGGGCCGAGACAAAGTGAGGGCTTGATCTGGCAATGGAATTACCTCCCCAGCAGGGCCTGCTTGAGCTTCTGGTCGAGCGGATTGCGGCCCAGCCAGATGGAGAAAAAGGCATTGGCGAAATCAAGTCCGCTGATCGTTCCCAGAACCTTATTGTTGAGCGCGATGCGTGAGCCTATTCCCGGTATATAGGTAAAGGCATACCTGTCCTTGGGCTTGACATCGCGGTACAGCGCATACAGGGTGTTGGCGCGATTCTGTATAGACGCCAACTGTTCCCGGGACAGATTGTTCACCAATCCCAGTTGGGTGGCATCAATGAACCCCTGGGCCGGAATGGCATGGAAGTATTCGATCTCCAGGCGCTTGGGTATGTCCGTGAACACATCTTCCGCTCCATGCCCCCTTTCAAGATACAGACCGGCCACATAGCCCTTGAATACAGTCCGGTAGCGAAGCAGGCCCGCGCCGACCAGAACCGCTGGATGGCCCTCCAGGGTAACGGTCTTGTCCATATTTACGCCGGCGACATTCACTGCCCCTGATAGTGGCCTGTCCTCAGAACTCGCAGTCATCACGGCCGGAGACAGGCACGAAGCAATTGAAAAAAATATCATGATCGCGATCGTCCGCATGATTCGCTCCTCAAAACGTTTTTCAATAATAAAGATAGGGTCGGCTCATGAAAAATCAAACGAGCTCAGCACCCTCATAGTACCCTGGAGATTCGTCCCGTACGGGATTGAGAGCTTTCTGTGCGATGGCGTATGACTGATCTGACCGCGTCTGATTACCAATGCTCCAGTTCCCAGGCATGCTTGTGCTCCATGATAACCTGGAACTGGTGCTGCATATCCGCGATCTCGCGGCCCCAGAAGACCTCGCCGCCCCAGTCGGGGTGGTTTCTCTGGAACTCGAAGTCGTCCACCTGGCGCGCGCACCAGGCCAGGTAATAGATGATGCGCATGAAGCGCAGGCCTTCTATCAATCGTAGGCTCAGGTAGTCGAAGTCGCGGAACTCTTCGTAGCCTTCCAGGATCAGGTCCATTTCGCGTTTGGCGCGCACGTAGTGGTCCGGCAGCATGAGCCACAGGTCATGCACGGGCGGGCCCACCATCATGTCGTCGAAGTCGATCACCATGATGCCTTCTCCGGGCCGGTCGATCAGGTTGCCGCGGTGGCAGTCGCCGTGGATGCGGCTGAGTTGCACGTCCTCATAGAGCCCGGTGATGACCTCCAGGATGGCGGTGGTGGTCTCCCGGAAGGGGGCGCGGAAGTCCGGGTGCACGAAGCCGCCTTCCTCCAAGAGCCGGATATCCTGGGCCGTGGATTCCCTGGGGTGCAGCTTGATGCGCTCCGGCGCTGGCTTGCGTGCCCCGGCGGCATGGATACGGCCGATGACCATGCCCACCCGGCGCCAGTCGTCGTCGTCCTTGACCTCGAACTCGCGGCCCATGCGCTTGGGGAACACGGCGAAGATGATGCCGTGGGTTTCTTCCAACGTCCTGCCATCTCTCAGCGGCAGGGGCGCGATGACCGGGATCTCGTCCGCCACGCAGTCGGCGATGAAGGCGTGCTCGGCTTCGATGGCCTGTCTGCTCCAGCGCCCCGGGCGGTAGAACTTGGCGATCAGGCGCGTAGAGTCCATGGCCTGCAGCTCGTAGACGCGGTTGATGTAGCTCGGCAGGGGTAGGATCAGCCCGGTCATGCGTTTGCCGATTGTCCTCTCCACGGCCGAGATCACGATGTCCGGGGTGAGGTCGGCGAATACGTTTCTTGTCTGCACGTCAGTTCAACTCCCGTGTGGTTTTGAACACGACGTCCGGCCACTCCTTCTGGACATAGGTGAGCATCCACTTGCTGGGCGCCAGGTAGGTCATGTGTCCTTCGGCGTCCTCGGCCATGTTGTGCTGGTAGCGCCGCTCGAAATCGGAGAGCTTCTGCTTGTCCACGCTGTCCACCCAGCGGGCCGTCTCGCACTCGATGGCCTCGTAGGTGGCGTCCACCCCGTACTCGGCCTTGAGCCTGGCCATGGTGACCTCGAACTGCAAGGCACCCACCGCGCCCATGATATAGTCATTGCTGGATACAGGCCGAAAGATCTGGATGGCGCCTTCCTCGGCCAGCTGTAAGAGACCCTTTTGCAGCTGCTTGCTTCTCAAAGGGTCCTTGAGCATCACACGCCGGAAATGCTCGGGCGCAAAGTGCGGGATGCCCGTGAACTTGAGCGGCTCCTTATCCGTGAAGGTGTCGCCCACCTTGATGGTGCCGTGGTTGTGGATGCCGATGATGTCGCCCGGAAAGGCCTCTTCCACGTTGGTGCGGTCCTGGGCCATGAAGATGGTGGCATTGGCAAAGGTCACCTCCTTACCCAAACGGTGGTGCATTACGCGCATGCCGCGCATGAAACGGCCCGAGCAGATGCGCATGAACGCGATGCGGTCGCGGTGCGCCGGGTCCATATTGGCCTGGATCTTAAAGACAAACCCGCTGAAATCGTCCTCGTCCGGCGAGACCATACGCGTCACGGCCTGGCGCGGACGTGGCGAGGGCGCCATCTCCACGAACGTGTCTAAAAGTTCACGCACCCCGAAATTGTTGATGGCCGAGCCGAAGAAGACCGGGGACTGGTTGCCTCTGAGGTAATGCTCCAGGTCCAGGGACGGGATGGCATGCGTGATCAGCTCAACGTCCTCCCGCAGCTTTTCGGCCTGGCTGCCTAAGAGCTCGTCCAGCTTGGGGTCGGAGAGGTCCTTGATCACGATGAGGTCCGTGGCACGCTTCTCGCCGCCGGGCGTGAAGAGGTTGAGCTCTCCCCGAAAGATGTTGTATACACCCTTAAAGCCCTTGCCCATGCCGATGGGCCAGGTCATGGGCACGCATTCGATCTGCAGCTTGTCCTCGATGTCGGCCATGATGTCCAGGGGCGGCAAACCGTCGCGGTCGAGCTTGTTGATGAAGGTCATGATGGGCGTGTTGCGCATGCGGCAGACCTCCATGAGCTTCTCGGTCTGCGGCTCAACGCCTTTGGCGCTGTCGATCACCATCAGCGCGCTGTCCACGGCCGTGAGCACGCGGTAGGTGTCTTCGGAAAAGTCCTGGTGGCCGGGGGTGTCGAGCAGGTTGATCTCGTAGTCGCGGTAGTTGAACTTCATGACCGAGGTGGTGACCGAGATGCCGCGCTCGCGTTCAATGGCCATCCAGTCGCTGGTGGCGTGCCGGCTGGCCTTGCGCGACTTGACGGCCCCGGCAAGTTGGATGGCCCCGCCGAAGAGCAGGAGCTTCTCGGTCAGCGTGGTTTTGCCCGCGTCCGGATGGCTGATGATGCCGAACGTCCGGCGGCGCTCGATTTCTTTGAGTATCTGCTTGCTCATACCCCTGTCCTGTAAGCTGTAATATTGCCCGTGCGAGAGGCTTTCTAGCAAGCCCCGCGGTTCTTGTAAAGGGCAAAAAAGCTTACAAAAAGGCTTACAGGATCACGGCACGCTGCGGATGACGGGCGGATTCTTTGCCAGGGCGGCGGGTATAATGGCCGCGAGAGTTTTTTTCAGTTTTTCAGCGTCAAGATCTCCGAGCGCCTCTTGGGTCATGATCACCGCGGCGTAGTTGGACTCAAAATTGATCCAGGGAACCCAGCCATACACGCCCGCGCTGGAAACCTGGGTGGCGAGCTCACCGGGGTTAGTGTCGGTCGAGTCGATCCAGTTGCCCAGGCCATAATGATAGATCTTCCCCACTAAAGAATAGGGGCTGAAGAGAATCGAGGTCGTGCTCAGGAACTGATCGGTGTGCTGCTCGGCCAGGATAGACTCGGACAGCAGGCGGGTAGTGCCGTTCAAGCCGCCGCGCAACTGCAGCAGCATGAACTTCATGTACTCCTGCCCGGTCATTTTCAAACCATAGGCCGGGTCGGGATTGGTGTCGCTGTTGTCATAGACCGACCGGGAAGACCAGCCCAGGGGTGAACGCAACTGTTCGTTATAGATTTGGGCCCAGCTTTTGCCGGTCTTCACCTCGGCATAGCGCGCCGCGATGCGGAAGTGGGTGCTGCCGTAGAAGAAGTATCTGCCCGGTAAAAGCGTGGACAGGGCGCTGTGTTGTGTGTCGTAGATGCGGTACACGGCCTCTTCCAGGCTGATGCCGGTCAGGTCGGAGCGCTTGAGGAAATTCAGGTCTTCACCATAGATCCCCGACGTCATGCTTAAGAGGCGCCGCAGGGTGATGTCCCCCATATGTCCGGACCAGTAGTCGCCGTCACGGTCTTTGAGCACGCGTGACATCTTTTCATCCAGGGACAATACCTTTTGATCGACCAGGCGCAGAAGCACGGTTGCCGATACCCACTTGGAGGCGGACATGATCGAGATGTAAGCGTTGTTCGAAAAGCCGTTCCAGGAATGGGAATACACAACGCCTTGCGGGGTGGCGATTTCCACGGTCAAGCCATCGGAAAAATCATCGGCCTGGGCATCGATCGCCGCCGTCACGTCCTTCCAGGCATCGCCGGTATACACCGGTGTGTCGTCGTCTGTGTCGGATGAGCCGTCGTCAGTATCGGTTGAGCCGTCATCTTGACGCGCTTCATCCTGGGTTGAGGAGGCATGCTTCGACGATGCAGTTCCGTCTTGCGACGATGAACCGTTGCAGGCGTTGCCAAGGCAGGCAACGGCGAAGCATAAGGCAATGAGAAGCAATCTCTTGATTGGGGTGGCACATATTCTTGGCGACACAAGTTCCTCCTGATCTTTTGCCATAACAACCCTGGCATGCCTGATATCGATACGTCCATAGCGTTCGCATGCAATTTTCGGACACTGGGCCACCCCATGAGATATCAAGCGGTTAGGTCGGAGGGCGACCGACCAAGGGTAATATTTTAACCATGTCGGCGGCAAACTATTGCCTTTGTATCCGGACTGTTACAATGCCGTGTACGGCACTGGCGAAACTAACGTCTTGGGCCGTTACACTCTGAACATCATGTTTCTTAGCCCCGGCTACCAGTCGTTATCAAGGCACCCGCCGAGAGACTATCGAGAAATCTTATGGTCTTTTTGTAACGGGTAAGAAACGCTTAAGCCGAACCGGAGGCATCAGGATATCATTGTCTAAGTTCCCGCGTCTGATGGCCGGCTTCTGGTGGACTTGAACGCAGGTCGCGGATTGATCTTCGTCAGAAGCGTCCTGTCCTCACGGCGCGGATGACGGGCGGATTCTGTGCCAGGGCCTCCGGGATGAGGTCTGAAAGCGTTTTTTTCAAGGTTTCGGATTTGAAATAATCCACGGGCAACGGCTGCTCGGTCATGATGAGCGCGGCGTAATTATTCTCAAGGTCGATCCAGGGCGCCCAGCCGTAAGCCCCGATGTTCGAGACCTGCGTCACCTCATCGGACGAGGTATCGTAGCCGATCCAGACGCCCAGACCGAAATGGTAGCTTGAGCCCAGGATGCTGAACAACAGGGAGGTTGTGGGCAGGAACTGGTCCGTCCACTCTGAGATGATCATATTCTCGGACAGCAGGCGGGTCTTGCCTGTGAGCCCATGACGCAGCTGCATGATCATGAAATCCATGTACTCAAGACCCGTGGTATTCAGGTCGGCGCCCGGGTCGGGATTGGTGGTGCTGTCATCTTTTATGTAGATACTCTGAGAGGACCAGCCCAAGGGTTTTCTGATCTGTTCGTCATAGATCCGGGCCCAGGGCTTGCCGGTCTTGATCTCGGCATAGCGCGCCGCGATGCGGTAATGGGTGTCGCCGTAGAAAAAGTAGCTGCCCGGCGCCCGCGTGGTGAGCGCATGGTCCTGCTCGGCGTAGATGCGGTACACCGCTTCTTCGAGCGTGATGCTCGTCAGATCCGAGCGCTTGATCAGATCCAGATCCTCGCCGAAGATCCCTGAAGTCAGACTTAAAAGATGCCTCAAGGTAATATCACCCATATGACCTGACCAGGAATTGCCGTCGCGGTCCTGCAACACCGCGGACATCTTTTCATCCAGAGACAGGACCCCCTGTTCCACGAGGCGCAGCAGGGTCGTGGCCGACACCCACTTGGAGGCTGAGGCGATATTGACGCGCTCGGTATTGGAGAAACCGCCGAAGGATTGGGAATACACCACCCCGGCCGTGGTCGCGATTTCCACGGTCAACCCGCCGCGGAATCCATCCGCCTGGTCTTGAATAGCCGCCGTTACATACTCCCAGGTATCGCTCGCTTGCTCCTGGTTTGAGGAGGCATGCTGCGACAATGGATTTGTGTCATGCGACGATGAATCGGTGCAGGCGCTGCCGAGGCATACAAAAGCGCAGAACACGGTCATGAGAAGCAGTCTTTTTATTGGGGCGGCGCATATTCGTGGCGGCACACGATCCCTCCTGATCAAGGCCCTAACATCCCTGGCATGCACACTTTTAAATATTTTCTGCAGCATTTGCATGCAAATTTGAGACACGTGGACGCCTCATGCAATATCAAGCGGTTATGTCGGAGGGAGGCCGTTATAGGGTAATAGTTTTACCCTGCCGGACGGTAAATTATTGCTTTTGTATCTTGGTTGTTACAAGCGAGGCCAGGTATCAGGATAGCTCACTCGGTATAAAAATCAATGTCTGGAAAATGTACATAGATGTCCCGATCGAGGAGTTACATCGAGGGGGCACTGGCCGTTGCCGCGCGAGGCTCCCGTAAGCCCTATCTAGGCATCCAGCAGCCGTTCCCGCGTGATGCCTCGCTCAAGAGGCAGCCGGAAGGGTGGACCTTGCCCTCTTCGAGCACGGCCATGAGGATATGCTCGACCCCGACATACTCCTCGCCCAGGCGGATGGCCTCCTGCTTGGCCTCGGCCATAAGCCTGCTCAGACGTTGTGATACGGTGAAGGTTCCGGCGCCGCGTTCGTGCCGGGAGATGCGCGGCCGGCGTTTGAGCCCCTTGTCCAGCTCGGCCGCCAGGGCTTCCGGGGGCACATCCAGCTTTGCAAAGAGGCGCACCGCCGGGTCGCCAGCTAATGGTCCACGTCCACCATGACGTGGACCAGGTGCACGGCCTTGGTCTGGGCCGAGGGCTGCCTGCGCGTTTTGGGTGAGTCTGTCCGTGTTCATCACAATGCACTTCAATCTTAGGTGGCGTTGCCTTGCCGAAAAAAACCCGCGCCTTTTAAAGCGGGGTAAGAACATCTCATACATAACCAATGAAAACCGGACTGTCCGGGATTATTCGGACGCAAAGGAAATTATACTTTATCTTTGGAATGAATTTGAGTATAAATAAAGATTATCACACGCGAGGAGGTTATTTATGGCACGAGATGTGTATATATTCAATCCTGGTCCTGCGGTATTACCGGAGCCGGTGCTTGAGAGCACCAGTAAGGCGGTGCTCAACTTTGCAGGCACGGGTATGTCTATAATGGAAGTTTCCCATCGATCGAAGCAGTTCGAGGAGCTCCTGAACAGCACCATCGCGCTGATCAAGAAGATCATGGGCGTACCGGACAACTACAAGATCCTGTTCCTGGGCGGCGGCGCCAGCCTGCAATTTTCCATGGTGCCGATGAATCTCCTGGCACCCGGACAGACGGCCGACTATATCGACACCGGCAACTTTTCCGCCAACGCCATCAAACAGGCCAAGAAGGTGGGCACGGTCAATGTAGCGGCCTCGACCAAGGACATCAAGTACGTCCGGCTGCCCAAGCCGGATGAGATCAAGCTCACGCCGGGGGCGGCCTATTGCCACATCACCACCAACAACACCATTGAAGGCACGCAGTGGCCCGCCCCGCCCGACACCAAGGGTTCGATTCTGATCGCCGACATGTCCTCCGACATCCTTTCCCGGCCGATCAACGTGGCCGATTACGCCCTGATCTACGCCGGGGCGCAGAAGAACATGGGGCCGGCGGGCGTGACCGTGGTCATCATCCGCGAAGACCTGATCGACAAGGCCCCCGAGAACATCCCCTCCATGCTCGATTACAAGACACTCTCCGATAACAATTCGCTCTACAACACCTGTCCGGTGACCGCGATCTTCGTGGTGCACGAGGTCATGCAGTGGATCGAGGACCAGGGCGGGGTCGCGGCAATCGAGAAGCTGAACAAGCAGAAGGCCGCCCTCATCTACGATATCCTCGACAAGAGCTCGTTCTTCAAGGGCGCGGTGGAGAAGGATGCGCGCTCGATGATGAACGTCACCTTCCAGCTTCCCAACGAGGACCTCGAAAAGGAATTTCTGGCCCAGGCATCCAAGCTCAAGCTCATCGGGCTCAAAGGCCACCGCTCCGTGGGCGGCATACGCGCCTCGATGTACAATGCCCTGCCGCTGGCGGGCGCTCAGAAGCTGGCCGAGTTGATGGCCGATTTCGAGAAAAAGAACGCTTAAGACCTTGGGGCCCTCTCCACCAAGAGGGCCCCTGATTTTAACGAAAGCCTGAGCCGGGTTCTTTCAAGCGCAGTCCGAGACTTTTCCGGTAGGTTCCGTCAGTTTCCGAGCCTGGAAGAGGTTCCCCATCGCCGTCCAGGCGGCATACGCTTTCCGGTTCCAGTCCTGCGCCAGAGACTCATTGCCCCGTTTCTCCCAGTAGCGGGCATAGGCCTCGTATGTCCAGGCCAGGTGCGGTTTGAAGCATCCAATCCTGGCCGTGTGGTCGGCCTCGGCCAGGTATGGCTTGGCCCGGTCCAGATCACCGATGGCGATCAAGGCCTCACCCAAAAGTCTCAAGCTGCAGGTCAATTGTTCCTGGTTGCCGTGCTCACGGTTCCAGATCACGCCATTGAGAGCAGTCTCTTGGGCGTCCGCAAGGAAACGGCTGCGCAGCAGGACCTCGCTCAGGGCGTTCAGGGCATAGGGGACCCGGTTGGCGATGCCGGTTTTAAGGGCGGGCAGGGCCTGCTCCAGATGCAGACGAGCCTTTTCCAACCGGTCTTCCGCCAGTGCGATCCAGCCTTCATAGAGCTCCAGCAGGGCCAGTGCGCCCTGCACCTGCATGGAATCGCACCAGCGTGAAAAACTTTGCAGGTCGCGGCGCGCCGCCTGAGGGCGGCCCAGGTAGCTGGTGTTGAAATAGATGGAGCTCTGGGTTCTTACATAGGGCAGGGCCCCGGACATGGCGCCCAGCATCTGCTCCGACGCGGCCACGCGCTCGAAGAGTACGGCCCCGCGCGCGAAATTGCCGGCCAGATGGTTGATATATCCCAGCCACAGATTGGCCAGGAGTTCCAGGTCCTTCTGCCCGCGGCAGAATTCACAGGTGTTCTGGTACCAGAACAGGGCCTGGTCGATGTCGCCTTTCCACACAAAAGCGGTCAGGGTCATGAGGCTGTTGACGCCGTTCAGAAAAAGATCGTCCGGATCGATGCGACTGCGCGCGGCCGTGAGATAGGTCAGGGCCAGGTCGGGAACGCCGCGATAGGTAAAGGCATAGGCGATGGTGGTCTCGGCCGCGGCGCGCATCCGGGCGTCGTCCTCGGTCAGCGGCAGGACGGTTTTGAAGGTTGCGAGGGCGTCGCTGAACTGGGCCTTTTGCGTATAGAGGTTGATCAGGCGGATGCGGGCAAAGACCTCGGCGCGCTTATCCCCCATGGCTTCATGGACCCGGACCAGATTTTTCAGCGCGACGACCGCCTGCTCGGGATTGAAGATCCTGGTACAGGTCCACAGTCCTTCCCATATGGTCACCTTGGTCGCGGCCGTCTGTTCGTCATCAGGCAGGCGCTGCAAGGCCTGCTCGGCGTTGGTATAGTGCACGGCGGCCTCCACCCAGGCGCCTGTTTCCCGGCCGCGCTCAGCCGCCAGCAGGCTGTAACGCACGGCCTTGCGGTAGTCATGTCCCCGGCAGAAATGGGCGGCCAGGATATCGGGCGCATCCTCACCGGACAAGCCTTCCAATACCCGGCCGATGCGTCCGTGCAGCAGCGAGCGTTCGTGCTTGAGCAGACTCTCGTAGGCGGCTTCGCGTGATACGGCGTGCCGGAAGACATAGGTATCGGCGTCCTGTGACAGGATGAACCCGGCTTGGCGCAGCTCCTGGAGGTGGGACGGCGTCAGTTCCGGGTCGATGGCCTTCAGGACCGGCGCCGTGAAGCTAAAACCGATGACCGCGGCCTGCTGCAGGATATGCTTGGTTTTGGCGCCCAGGCGGTCGAAACGGGCGCAGATGAGGCCCTTGAGCGTGCCCGGCAAAGGCGCGGGGCCGAGCGTGGCCGAGCCGGTATCGAGCAGATAATAGACCATCTCCTCCACGTACAAGGGGTTGCCGCCGGTCTCGCGATACAGGCGCGCGAGCATCTCCCGGGAGGCGGATTCCAGCATGCAGCCGACCATCTGGCTCACTTCCGGGTAGCTCAGTTCGGGCAGCTCGAGCGTTGATCCGGCCAGGTCAGGCGGCTTATCTTCGCGGCTGGATACGAGTATGAGGCAGCGCGCGGGCATTTGTTCGGGCTTGAAGAGAGCTTTAAGGATATCCATGCTCGACTCGTCGGCCCACTGCGCGTCTTCGATGCAGAGGACCACCGGCGAGGATGAAGCCTCGATCAAGGCGCGTAGGTTTTCATACATGCGCCGCCGGAACTCCTCCGGGCTCTGGGGTTCACGGCCGCCTGCCTGCGCGCGGCCTCCGGTGAGCCGGTTGACCAGACCCTGGATGGGGAAATATGGCACATGCTTGGCGTATTCCAGGCATGGCGAGACGTGCCAGGCCACGTGAGGCGGGAGAAGCTGCGCGAGCTCATGGATCAGACGGCTCTTGCCCACTCCGGCCTCGCCTTTGAGCCAGATCACGCTCGACCGTCCCCGGCACAGACCGGCGACCGAGTCCTGGAGCATGGCCAGCTCGTGGCGGCGGCCGATCAGATTGACCGCCGGGCCCTTCATCCTGCGGATAAAGTGGGGCATGTCCCGTTTAGCGATGACCTTGTAGACCCGGACGGGTTCCTTGACGCCTTTGAGGGTTTTGTCGCCCAGACACTCGAGCTTAAAGTGCCGCTCGGCTTCAAACAAGGCGGCCTCGCCGATCAGGATTTCACCGGGCCCGGCCAGGGTCGAGAGGCGGGCGGCGATATTGATGGGCGTGCCTAAGGCGCCATGGGAGGTGGAGCTTAAGGGGCTGCCGGCCAGGATATTGCCGGCGTGTATGCCGGTATGCATGTCCAGACGTCTTTCCGCCGCGGCCGGCAGGGTCGTGCCGCCGACAAAGGCATGGATCTCACGGGCGGCTTGGATGGCCCGAATGACGTCATCCTCATGAATTCTCAGCACCCCGAACAGGGCCACCACGGCGTCGCCGATGAATTTCTCGATCATGCCGTCGTAACGGGCGATGATCCGGGCGGCTTGGGCAAAGATGCGGTCCATGATCTCCTTGAGGTCCTCGGGGTCGAGCTGCTCCGACAGGGCCGTGTACCCGGAGAGGTCGGAAAAGAGGACCGTGACATAGCGGTGCTCCTGCGGACGTGTCTCCAGCGCGGCCCCGCAGTGCCGGCAGAATCTGTCGCCGGGATCCATGGCGGTCAGGCAGCCAGGACATCGGCTTTGGCGATCTGACATGGCGCCCCCTTATTAACAACATACAGGGTAATTGGGTGCAGTCAAGGAGAAAAAAGGAGATAATGGGATAACACGCACCCCTTGCGGGATTTCCACTAGGCTCGTAAGCGATTTTAGTCTATGCTCAAAAACGAGCTTTCATGATAGGGGGCAATGATCCATGTCGTGGCCGAAGATACTGTGTTTCACCGTGATGCTCGTGATGGCGACCCTTCCGGCGCGTGCGGCCGGGATCGAGGCCTTGATCGCCGATTTGGGAAAATCTCCGGAAGCCAACCGGCAGGCGCGCGAGGCCCTTCTCCAAGCCGGGAAGGAAGCCGTGCCCGCCTTGCTGCAGTCCCTGAAGGGCTATGCCTCGCTCACGGATGAGGCCTGCCTGCGCGCGGCGCGCATCTTAAGGGTGCTTAAGGAGATGGGCAATGACGACGCCGTCCCTGCCGGTGTCGATATCCTGGCCTTCGTGCATGGCGAAGGGGAAACCCGCACGCTGCTCTTGAACGAGACCCTCGATTACCTGTACGTCTTCTTCAAGGATGTGCGCGCCCGCGATGCCTACTATGACCTGGTGAAAAACCGCCCCTCGCAGTGGTTGTCGCCCCAGAAGGATTTCGTGAGAGTCTTTGTCATGCAGGGCGTAGCGGCCATGGCCCAGAACCATGACCCGCGCGTGGATGATGTGCTGGCCGTGCTGCTGGAAAAGCTGCCTTACGAGCCGCCCCACCCACCGGGGGAGCCGGGCGGACGCTGGACGAACACGGCCTGGCTGGGAGACGACGGCTATACCCCGGAGCGGTGCAAGACCGTGGCGGCCACCTATAAAAGCCGCACGGAAAGAGGGACGTGCTGCGCCCTGGATGACTACTACCGCGAGCGCATGCTGGAAGAGCGCGGACGCTACCGTATCGCCTGCCTGGAACTGGCCAAGGAGTATGGATCGAAACGGCTCAACCCCTCCTTGGAGCCGCTCCTGAAGGCGCGGCGCCGCGCGGAGCGCGATCTGGCCCTGGTGGCCATCGAGGCCGTGAACAGGAAGGAGGCCATGACCGCCGAAACGTTCGATAAGGTCGTGCTGGTAGGCGGCGATATCTTGAGCGGCCACGTTGAGAACGCCGAGTTCACTCTTGTGACACCCTATGCCAGGCTGAGCTTGAACCGCAAGGATATCAAGCGTATCGAAAATGCGGCGGCCGGAAACAGGCGCGTTATCGAGCTCTATGCCGGGGACCGCCTCACCGGGAGCATACCGGATGCCGAGCTCAAGATCGTGCTGAAGGTCGGAGGTCAGGTAGTGCTCAAGATGGCCGAGGTGGAGAGCATCACCTTCGGCCGCTAGACAAGCACAAAAGGCCTTAAGGCGGCTTTCGCCCGGCCTGAAGGTATGTTATAGGCAACATGGGAATGCCAAGGAGGTGTCTTATGCGCAGGATCATCGTCGGAATGTTGTGCGTTGTCCTGGTTTTGATGAGCGCCTGTGGCGGTGGAGGCAGCAGCGGCGAGGATGAAACGATACCCGCCGCTCCGAGCGCTGTCAGCGTCATGGCCGGCCGCGGGCATGTAAGCGGCCAGACCGGCAACTATGCCCTTATCCGCTGGGACAATGTCTCCGGGGCGACTTCCTACACCCTCTACTATGGCGCCAGCGCCAGCATCAATACCAGCAGCAGCTCGGTATCCGGGGTGACAAGCCCGTATGTCTTCTCCAACGCCAATATCACGGCCGGGGCGTATTACTATTTCGCGCTCACGGCCGTGAACGCCAACGGCGAAAGCGACCTGTCGGCCATCAAGCGCATGGCGGTGCTCATACCGAAAACCGGCCAGACCACGCGCTATGCCGACAATGACGACGGCGACCTGGAAGAGGGTGCGGTCTGGCCGGTGACGCGCTTCATCGACAACGGCGACCAGACCGTGACCGACACCCTGACCGGGCTGATGTGGATGCGAACGCCAACGACGATATCCTCAGCAACCTGGGATACCGCTTACACTTTAATTGCAAATTATAATAGTGCAACCGGTGGCGACTGGCGGCTTCCAAATAGGCAGGAGTTGCTGAGCCTGGTGGATTTTTCACGGTATGATCAGGCCGTAATGGAATCGCCGTATTTTTCGATCCAATCAACGGGCACGATCTACTGGACATCAACCTATGACAGCGGCGCAACGGCCAATGCGTGGTGTATTGATATCTCTTCCGGCGCGGCAAGTGTTGCCAGCAGGGCCACGGCTTACCGGGTATGGGCTGTTTGTGATGACATCGGCGCCGCCACGGCCGAGGTGGCCCGGACAGGGCAGGTCACGAAGCTGTTGGATTATGATGATGGTTATTACGATAACGGCGTCATCTGGCCTACCCCCCGCTTCGTGGACAACGGCGACGGCACGGTGACCGATATCCTGACCGGGCTGATGTGGGTCAAGGATGCCACGCTCGTGGATCTTGGTGACTGGGAGACCGTTC
>JBDKSM010000091.1:0-4712 GCA_039680665.1 Syntrophaceae bacterium
CATCGTGTCTGAAGTAGGGCAGGAAGGCGCCGAGGTCGGTCTTGTCATTGCCGGATAGAGACAGCGAGGGGCACAGAGCGCGCATGTCGGAGGCATTGCCCAAAGGCGCCAGCGGGGTCACGCGCTGGAACACGCGCGGGTAGATTTTCTTCAGCCGCGCATCGGTGTCGTCATCTTTGGCCAGCGTCACCAGGATGACCGGCAACATCTTGATGCCGGGTTCTTGTGACAAACGCACAAGATTGTCCAGGGCGATATAGCCTGCATCGCTCAGATTCTCCTGGTACGTGGCGATGCTGACGCCCACGATGAGCGGGCGCTCGAAGCCTTTCGAAACCAGGGCAAAGAAATCACGGGCAAAGGCCGGGTCCTCAAAGACCTTGCCGTTGGTGGGCATGGTGATCAGGTGGATCAGACCCGTTGCGGCCAGGGCGATGAGCAGATCCTTGATGTCTCGGCCGTCGTCTCTCCAGATGGTCGGTTCGCCGCCGGTGACGAACTGATGCTGGATACGGTAGCGGCCGGCCAGGACGCTCAGGTCGTCCAGGTAATTTTGAAAATCCGCGCAGGTCAGGTCCTCGTACGTGGTAGTGGCCGATCTCAGGCAGGCCGCGCATTGCTTGTTACAGCGGTTGGTGATCTGCAGGGCCGGGTACACCTGGTCATTAACCATAGGGTCTCCCCTCGTCATGATCCCATATCAAACCTATCCGCACCAGGCGCGCATGCGCGAGCGACCGGCGTCTTCCTTGCCGCATCCGTCTGGCGCTACCTTTTGCCCCGTAATTCATTCATGAAATCCATCTGCAGTTGCTGGATTTCCACCAGCCGTTCCCATTGATGCGACATGAGGTGGTCGATCTTCTGGTGCAGATGACGGATTTCCAGTTCGGCCTTCAGGTTGACCTGGTAATCGTGCGTGGCCCGTTCGCGGTCGCGTGACTCCTGGCGGTTCTGGCTCATCATGATGACCGGCGCCTGGAGCGCGGCCAGGCAGGAGAGCACCAGGTTCAAGAGAATATATGGGTAGGGGTCGAACGGCCGGGCCGCCAGGAGATAGGAATTGACGCCCATCCAGCAGATGATGACCACGCCAAAAAAGGAGATGAACTTCCAGCTGCCCCCGAAATCGGCTATTTTGTCGGCCAACCGCTCACCTATGGTCAACTGGGCGTCATAATCATCGATGGGGTTTCTTGAAAGGATCTCCTGTGCGTTTATATTGTCCAGGACTTCACGATCGATCGCGGTCAATTCCCCCTTTTCATCCTTGAGGAGCTCTTCCACATATTTATGGCGGTAGTGCTGCAGATCGTTGGCGCAGATCCAGCCGTTTTCATCCCACCCCGCATGATCGCGTCTGATCAGCTCGCCGACGGCGGGCCTTACCATGACCCCGGGCCTCAGCTCGGCATTGACCCCGGCGCCGCAAATCTGGCAGACCCGAGTGGCATCGGTTTTTTTCATATTCGCTCCTCCTCGTGGGCGGCCTCCAGCACGCACTGGCGCACGCAACGCCTCTACCATAGAGAGATTATCAAGGTTTACGCCTTTGTCCTGTGAGCATGCGCAGCAACCAGATCGACACACCCGTGGCGATTATGTCACCCATAATGATCAATTCATAGCTTTTTATGTCATGAAACACAAGCTTGGCCGTATGGCCGAGCAGATACCCAAGAACGCCTATCACCGATGCCCATATGAGGGCGCTCAAGGCGATTTGCAGGAGCATTAATGAACAGTTCGGGGAATGCATGTTACGATTTGCTCGTTCCCTTTTAGGACATCGCAAGAAAGTACTCTCGTCTGAAGGCGAGGGGTTTAAACCGTCCCCGATAGGGACATTAATATTTATTCTTATGGAAACCGATCTAATTGAGAATAAAGGAAAGCGCAAGCATCGATGCGGAGGTCGCGGTCACTTCAATAACATGCGCACACAAAGGAAAGGTGTACATTCATGAAGAATATCAGAATATTCGATTTGCTGCTGATGCCGGCCTGCCCGATGGCTGTAAGTGCTTAAGACGCCATGGATTTCTTTCCTTTGATCCCCGGCACTAAGATGTCAATAATGTAAAGGAAAGGCGGATAGCATGATGCATGATGATAAGAAATTTGTAAGTCTGAAAATGATACTTACCGTTGCTCTTTCAGGTATGATTATCGCCCTGGTGGGGGTCGTCTCAATCATTGCCGCCACAACATCGTACTCGACAGTGAAGAAGATCTATCTCGACCGGCTTTTAAGCTCCAGCACGGACATTGCGCGGCAGATGGAGCAATTCTATGGCCAGCAGGAAAAGAACGCCCTCTTCCTTGCCAAGAATGCGACCGTCATTGAAGCGGCGAAAACAGGACAATATGATGCGGCCATAAGGGTGCTCAAATCGTTTTTCGATGAACAGGGAATCTATGAGAATATTTTCATCTCGACCGCCCAATCCGACACAGCGATCGTGGCGGATGGACTGGGCGGCAAATCCATCGGCCTTCACTGGGGGGTCGGCGGGTATGAAGACAATGTCAAACATACCCTGAACAAACAGTTATGGATCAGCGATCCCAATAAATCCCCTGTCACCGGTCGTCCCGTGGTTCTTGTCAGTGCGCCGATCATGGATGGAGACACCGTTGTCGGAATACTGGGCCTACCGTTCGATGTCGGCAGCTTCTCGGCAGCTCTTGTCAAGGATGCAAAGGTAGGAAAGACAGGGTATCCCTACATCACGACTTCCGAAGGGCTTTGCTTTGCCCATCCTAACCCGGACTTAATCCTGAATCTTGATTTATCCCAATACGATTGGGGAAAAGAAATTCTATCCAAGCCGAGCGGTACGATTGTTCGGTATACCTTTGAAGGGAAAGACAAGTTCATCAGCTTTGTGAAGAGTGAAAAGTACAGGATCATTGCGGGCACTACGATAGGCGTAGCGGATATCAACGACTATGCCTTCGCCATGGCCAGAAATCTTATTATCGTAGGAGTAATAGGCATAGTGCTCACTATTCTCGCTGTAGTAATTTTTATGAATAAGAGGCTTAATCCTCTAAAGAAAACCGTTTCCATGCTTTCGGACATTGCCCATGGCGAGGGGGATCTCACCAAGCGGCTCGAGGTAACAGGCAATGACGAGATAAGTGAGCTTGCCCTCTGGTTCAATGAATTCATCGACCAGTTGGAGAAGATGGTCGGCGGAATTAAACTGACGTCCACCTATGTCGATGCGGCCACGCAGGAAGTGGCGGCCGGGGCTCAGGGGCTTTCCCAGGCGACCCAGGAACAGGCTTCGGCCATAGAGGAAATCGCTGCCACCATTGAGGAAATGACCTCCTCCATCAAGCACAACGCGGCGAATGCTACCGACGGTCGCCAGAAAGCAGTCGAAACGGTTCAAATGGCCGATATGAGCGGGGAAGCGGCTCAGGAGCTGGTGAAGGGCATGAGTGAGATTTCAAGCGCGTCCAAGAAGATTGGAGATATCATCACCACGGTCAACGAGGTTGCTTTCCAGACGAACCTGCTGGCATTGAATGCGGCCGTGGAAGCCGCGCGCGCGGGAGAGCACGGCAAAGGCTTCGCCGTGGTTGCCGAAGAGGTCCGGGCACTGGCCCAGAGATCTGCGGATGCCTCAAAGCAGATCAAGAGTCTTATTGAAGATACGGTGAACAAGATCGAGGCCGGAGACGTCATGGTGAAAAAGTCCGGCGAATCTCTTGCACAGATCATCACGCGCATCCAGGGCCTTTCCCAGGTCATGGAGGAGATCTCCGCGGCATCCAACGAACAGGCGAGCGGGGTAGACGAGCTGAACCGCGCCATCACCCAGATTGACACATCCACCCAGCAGAACGCCTCAACAGTCGAAGAGCTCGCCAGCACCTCGGACAACCTTATGAGCGAATCAAAAGAGCTTGCACAGAGTGTTGGAAAATTCAGGGTATCCGGTACTGAAAAAACACCCCAGGCATCATCGAGTAAGAAAACCGGAATAAAGACCGCCCAGGTGAATCCCGCACCTCAGAAGATAAAGCCTCCGAAGATAACCACCTCTTCATCGGCAGGAAGCGAAGATTTCGAGGAATTTTAATAACGTGTGATCGGGATATATAAATTCGCCGAGAGATAAGAAAAACGGCACATAACAATAAGAAATAAATCGATTCTTGTGTTGAACACGGTCGCTGACCGGCCTGAAAACCGGAAAAAACCGGTCAGATGGATGCTTTTAGTAGCCAGAAAGGTCTCACAAGACACACTACCCCCCTATTGCGTTTGAGTAGCCAAGTTATTTCTGATCCTGACCGGATAAGAGAATAGGGGTCGGCAACATATGTCATTTTTATCAGAACGCCAGTAGCATCACGATAATTCCGTTTCGCATTCAAGATGATACCGCTTTGTGCTTGGAGGAGGTGGCGCAGGTGAGCTTTTTCGCAAATTGAGGAGCGTTCCAACACAGTCGACAATTTTTCGGGTTGATTGCGGGGATGTCCCCGGAATTCTCGATCTGCAATAAGCCATGGATACCACATGCAAAAAAAGGTATTGAAGGGGGCATGCATAAAAAAATCAGATATGACCTCTATGCCTGCAATGATGATGACTCGGAGCGGTATCTCATGGGTAAATCCGGTGAGACATACATCGCCACCATGGGCCTGAATTGCTCCACGGCCAACCAATTCAAGTCCGATCCTACGGTTGC
>JBDKSM010000092.1:0-7809 GCA_039680665.1 Syntrophaceae bacterium
CTGGGCGGTCTTCTGGATGTCGGGTACGATCTGGCCCAAGAGCTTGCCGGCCTTCTCGGCCACCTGCACGCTGTCGATCGAGAGCTTGCTGATCTCGCCCGCGGCCTCGGCCGAACGTTCGGCCAGACGCCTGACGGCCGCCGCCACCACGGCGAAGCCCTTGCCGTGCTCGCCGGCCCGCGCGGCCTCGATGGCGGCGTTCAAGGCCAAGAGGTCGGTCTGGCGCGCGATCTCCTCGATGATGGCGATCTTCTCGGCGATGATCTTCATGGCGCCCACGGTGTCGTCCACGGCCTGGCCGCCTTCCCGCGCGTCCTGGGCGCTCTTGACCGCTATTTTCTCGGTCTGCTGGGCGTTGTCCGCATTCTGGCGGATGTTCGACGCCATCTGTTCCATGGAGGACGAGGCCTCTTCGGCCGCGGCCGCCTGCTCGCTTGCTCCCTGCGACATCTGTTCGGCCGTGGAGCTCATCTGCTCGCTGCCGGCCGCCACGTTGTCGGCCGCAGAGTGCACGTCACCCACGATGGCGCGCAGGCGCTCCATCATGGCGCGCAAGGCATCCGCCAACTGTCCGATCTCATCCTTCTGATTGATATCGATCGTGGCGGTCAGATCGCCATGAGACACATGCGTGGCCAGGTCAACGCCCTTCCTGATACCGGCGGAGATGTAACGGGCAAAGATATAGAAGACGAAAAAGGCGGCTGCAAAGGAGATGACCCCCACGAGCAGAACGATATTTCGGACCGCCTTGGCCGGGGCCAGGAACTCGGAATCGGGCAGGGACAGGCAGATGCTCCAGCCCGTGAGCCCCACCGGCGCGAAGCCCGCAGTCTTGGCCACGCCCTTGAACTTGTATTTCTCGACGCCGGACTGGCCGGCAAGCATCTTTTTCGAGATCTCCTCCATACCCTCCAGGGTGGTGAGGTTGAGCTTCAGGATATTCTCCTTGTCAGGGTGGGCAATGGCGATCCCCTCCTTATTCGCCATAAAGGCGTAGCCGGTCTTACCGATCTTGGTGCCGGCGATGAGGTCGCACAGGTAGCCGATGTCCAGGATATTGGCGATTACGCCCACGACATGGCCGTCCGCGGACATTACCGGGACCGCGATGGGCACGAAGGGCAGGCCCGTGACCTTGTTCAGGGCCACCTCTCCGATGTTGGCCTTGCCCGCCAGGGCGTCCTTGACGTACCCCCGGTCGGCAAAAGAGACCCCGAGGTACTTCGGATCGGAGGCGGCGATGGTCGTTCCCTGTCTGTCCACGGCAAACACCACCTGGGAATTGTCCTTGAGTCCCTCGGTCTTGCTGAATGTCTCGAGCGCTCGGTTGAGATCGGCCACCTCGGCCGCGGCGGCCTGGGCGCTTGAGTTTGCCACCGCCGTGACGGCCCTGACGGTCGTGCTCCCCACCGCCAGGTCCCTGACAACCTTCATCTCACCGGTCAGGGCCAGCTGTACGGCCTGGGCCAGGGTCTTGGTCACGCCCGCGAGCTGTTCGTCTTCGATCTCGACCAGGCCTTTCGTGGACCGAGAGATCGAAAGCCAGCCGACCACCGCGATCGGGATGATGAGTACGATCGATCCCACCAGGATAAGTTTGGTGCCTAAATTAAGGTTTTTAAACATATGCTGCTCCTTGCCGTTCAATCTTGGTTTCCCAAGCCCCGTAACCTCTATTATCGGTTACACCCCTTGCCTATCATGAACGCCTTTTCGGTCGTTGCATGCCCTTTACCGTTTCGTCTCAATAACGCTTGAAATCATAGTTGTTTCCACCCCCCGGCGCAGTACCGTTACATATCTCATATCCCTTCTCGTTTTGTTCTATCTCGGATTGCTATCCTTGTTTGGGATGCAGCTGCGTCGGGCTGGGAAGTTCTCTTGCCGCGGTTGCCGCCTTCTCGCGGTACAGCAGGATCCTTTCGAGGACGGCGGCCACCACCTCCCAATCGCTGTCCAGGGTGCAGATGAAACTCGGGTAGAGCTTGGCGGCCGTGGAGATGGTTTCCTTTTCAAAGTCCGGGATGATCAGAATCAGGGGGATGCCATCTAAGAAATCCTGCATACCGACCAATTCACAGAGCTGGGTTTTATCTCCCGTGATCAGGACTCCGGCGTCAATGGTCTTGGGCAGCTGAGATAGTCGCTGTTTCAGATCCGGCAGGGTATGGATCAATTCCAGCCGTGTGTGCGTGAATCTGGCGATGATATGACCGAGTAGACCCGCGCTGACGTCGCCCTGGATTCCGCCGGTATACAAAATTATGTTCATGCGCTCCCACCTCGTGCACCTGCATCATGGTTACCTGCCTTAGCAGGCGGTTTCCTCATATGGAGCAGAAACCATGCCAGGTTGAATGTCTTGTTCTGAAACGCATAATATCAATATGTTAGGATGATAGGCCGGGCGATTTAGGCGGGGTTGACGCCCCGCTATTCCGGTATTCCGGAAAATCGCATTCCAATATTCCGGAATCAGGCGTGCTGCCTTAGGCGCCTAGGAACGGAAACCCGCCAGGTTGTGTTTCTTGAGCAGGGTGTAGAGCTGGGATTGGGACATGCCCGAAAGCTCGCAGGCCCGTTGGCGGTTGCCTTCGGCCTTTTCCAGCAGGAGGGTTAAATAGGAGCGTTCGTAGCGGGAGCGGAATTCAGAAAGCGGCGGCAGGTTTCCCGTAATTGACGCGCCCCCCTCGGCCGCAGGACTGCCCAGAGATTGATCCCTCTCATCGGTGCGTAACACGGCCGCCCGATAGGTGTGGGGGATATGCTTGGGATACAAGGTGGGGTCGTTTCCGGCGCTTGCCAGGGCGTATTCGAGCACGTTGATGAGTTCACGCACATTGCCCGGCCAATTCTGGGCCGACAGGACGTCCAGGAATTCCTGGGCGATCCCCTTGATGCCCGTGCCGTATTGCTGACATAGGCGCTGGATCTTGCGAATGGAGATCTCCGGGATATCCTCGCGGCGTTCCCGTAAGGGCGGCAGGATTATTTCCAGGGCCCGCACGCGGTAGAGCAGGTCCTCGCGGAAGGTATGCTCACGCACCATGGTGTCCAGGTCCCGGTTGGTGGCGGCCACCACCCGGAAATCGACCGCGACTTCCTGGGCCGAACCCAGAGGCCGTACCCGTTTTTCCTGGATGGCCCTCAAGAGGGCCTTTTGCATGGCATACGGCAACTCGCCGATCTCGTCCAGGAACAGGGTGCCGCCCTGGGCCTGTTGCAGGAGACCGTCGCGGCGGCGTTCCGCGCCGGTAAAGGCCCCTTTCTCATGACCGAAGAGGATGCTCTCAACCAAGGTTTCCGGCAGGGCCCCGCAATCGACCACGATGAAATTCGCGCCGGCCCGGCGGCTGTTGGCATGGATGGCACGCGCAAAGAGCTCTTTGCCGGTGCCTGTCTCACCGCGGATAAGCACGCTGGCATCGGTGGACGATGCCCTGGCCACTGCCTCCAGGCAATGGTTGATGGTCTCGGAACTCCCGATGATCCCGACGCGGTCAAGCTTCTTGAGGGGGTGCGTTGCGTGTTTTTCCTCGCGATACTGGAGGGCCCGCGCTATGGGCAGGGCGATCTCCTGCATGAGGAACGGCTTGGGCACATAGTCCCAGGCGCCGTGGGTAAAGGCGAGTTCCGCCCCCTGGATACCGGAACCGGTGATGATGATGACCTCAGGATGCGAGGGCGCATGCAACAGCTCCGGTAGGGCCTGCAAGCCATCTCCATCGGGAAATTGCAGATCCAGCAGGATCAGGTCATAGTCGCCGCTACACGCCAGTTCCAGACCGTGCTCCAGGGTGTTGGCCGTATCGGGGGCATGCCCCAGACTTTTAACCAGCCCATGGAGCATGCGGCAGAGCTTGGTATCATCATCGATGATTAGTATCCTGGCCACGTGGTATTTATCGGTTTTCGGTATGCAAAGCATGATACACGGCCTCGGCCAATTCACCGGCGACCAGAGGTTTCATGATCAGGGCCTGGATGCCCAGGCGGGCGATCATTTCTTCGGATAACACAACCGAGAACCCGGTACTCAGCATGATGGGGACTCGCGGTCTGATCTTCCTCAGCTGGGCCGCGAATTCCAGGCCGGTCATCTTGGGCATGGTCATGTCGGTCAGGACCAGATCGAAGGCCTTAGGGTCCCGGGCGAAGATCTCCAGGGCGGCAGGAGCCGAGTCGAAGGCCTCGACTTCATACCCCAGATGTTCCAGAATACCTTGCCCGGAGGCCAGAACGCCTTCTTCATCATCCACGAAAAGGATACGGCCGTGGCCTTTACGCAGCGTCGCCGGCTTGTAGGCGTGCGTGTCCGCCTTACCTTCCAGGGCCGGGAACAGGACATGAAAGGTCGTTCCCAGGCCCGGCTGGCTGGCCACCGTGATGGCGCCATGCATATCGGCTATGATGCCGTGCACGACCGCCAGGCCCATGCCCGAGCCCTCGCCGCGTTCTTTGGTGGTGAAGAAGGGGTCGAAGATCTTGTCTATGATCTCCCGGGGGATGCCGCGGCCGTTGTCGCTGATGCTCAGGCGCAGGTACCGTCCGGGCAGTAAGCCTTTGTAGGTGAGGCTGGCTTCTTGATCTAGGTTGAGCTCGCTCAAACGTATTTCGAGCCGGCCTTCGCCCTGCATGGCATGCGTGGCGTTGGTGCAGAGGTTCATGAGCACCTGATGGATCTGGGTGGGGTCGGCCAGGATCAGGCCGTGGGAGGCCTTAAGGTCCTGGCGGATTTCGATGGTGGCCGGCAGCGAGGCCCTGAGAAACTTGACGGTCTCCTTGATCAACGGGACGATCTCCAGAGGAGTGCGTTGAATGTCGGCCTGGCGGCTGAAGGTGAGGATCTGCCTGATCAGGTCGCGGGCCCGGATGCCGGCCTTGAGCACCTCGTCCAGCTCGCCAGCGATCGCTTGGCCCTGTTCAAGTTTCAACTTGGCCAACTCGGTATAGCCCAATACCGTGGAAAGGATATTGTTGAAGTCATGGGCGATGCCGCCGGCCAGGGTGCCGATGGCCTCCAGCTTTTGAACCTGCATGAGCCGCGTCTGGAGCCTTTTGCTCTCCTCTTCTATTTCTTTCAAGCGGGAAGCATGCTCGATGTCTTTGAACGCCCGTGTTACGATGGTCGGCAGCCGATCGAGTAGGGCGGTGTCCTTGACGAGGTAGTCCTGGGCGCCGGCTTTCATCATGTCCACGGCGATATGCTCGTCGCCGTGGCCCGTGATCACAATGAAGGGCGGCGCCGCCTGGCTTTTGCCGAGACTCTCGATCAGCATTGATCCGGCCATATCCGGCAGGGAGTAATCCAAGAGTAGGAGATCGGCGTGGTTCTTGGCGAGCCATTCCAGGGCCTGGGATCCGTTGAAGGTGCAGGTGCAGCCAAGTCCCTGATCACTAAGCGTTTTGTGGATCAGATCGGAAAGCCCCGGATCATCTTCCACGATCAGAACCGAGCGCCGCGCATCTCCGTGGGCTGACTGGACGGTAACGTCAAGTGTCTTCATCGGCATTACCTCCTGCTTCACTATTCAAGAATAAGGTTCTGCCGTACAGAGTCAATACGGCAACGCCGTGGAACCGCGTCTTTGCTAGAGGATGGCCTCGACAAGGTGCGGGCCTTCTTCCGCCAGGGCCGTCTCAAGTGCCCGGGCCAGTTCTTGGCAGCTTCTCACCGCGCACGCCTTAACCCCCAGACCTTCGGCGGCCTTGACCCAATCGATACCGGCCAGATCGGTGAGCCGGCGCGCGTTTGCGCCCGGGTCCATCGTGCCGGCGCGCGCCAATTCCACTTTGAGGATGTCGTAGCTGCGGTTGGAGCAGATAATCGTGGTGATGTTGAGCCGTTCCCTGGCCTGGGTCCAGAGTGCCTGTGGCGTGTACAGCGAGCTGCCGTCGGCCTGGAAGTCGATCACCTTACGCTGAGGGCAGGCCAGGGCGGCGCCGAGCGCGCAGGGCATGCCCTGACCGAGCGAACCGCCGGTGAGCGTCAGGAGGCTGAAAGGGGGCACGCCGGCCGTAATCGGATAGTACATGAGACCGGAGGTGATGGCCTCCTCGACCACGATAGCATGCTCGGGCTGGAGGGCGGCCAGAACGGCGCATATGGCCGCGCCGGTCAGCGCGCCCGAGGGCACGTCGGGACGCTTGGCCGGGGCCAGAAGGTCTTGCGGGATTCCTTCCGGGGCTTTGAGGGTATCGGCCAGGGCAGTAAGAGTCGCGACCAGAGAGAGGGGTTCTTCTCCCAGTATCAGGCTTCTCTGGGCATCGGACACGTACCGGCCGGTCATGCCCTGATAGCCGAAAAAGGCGATCGGCTCCCTAGCCCCCACGATCACGAAGTTCGTATAGCGCGACAGCATCGGCACCGCCATCTCGGGTAGATAGGGGATGCGCTGGACGTCCGGCAGGCCCGCCCCCCGCTCGATGCGGCCCGGGACGTTCTCGGAGAGCAGATCGCAACCGGCGGCGGCACGGATACGTGCCGCCTGCCTTAGGCCTTCGGCGCTCAAGGCCCTGCCGCCCAGCAGCAGGGCGTTCTGTCCGGGCGCCTTCAGGAGATGCGCGGCTTTTTCAAGTGCGCGTTCATCAATGGTTGTCCGTGGTGAAGCGCCGGCCACGTCCGCCTGGTCCTGTGCGGTGTCCCATTGATGGTCCTGCGGCACGATCAGGGTGGCCACCGCGCCCTGGCGCGCGGCGGCCAGAGCGGATATGGTATCCTGCTTCAGGCTGGAGGCCGAGGTGCTGGCGCGATACCACCCCGAAACTGTACCGGCCAGGGATAGGATGTCCATAGCCAGCGGCGGGTCGGCTTGTCCGTGCCAGGTGGCATGATCGCCGATGACGTTCAGGATGGGTGTATGCGCCCGCCTGGCGTTATGGAGGTTGGCGATTCCGTTCGCCAGACCGGGACCGAGATGCAGCAGGGTCATGGCGGGTTTGTCAGTCATGCGTCCGTAACCGTCCGCCGCGCCCGTGCACACGCCTTCGAAGAGTCCCAGCACGGCGCGCATACCCGCGACGCTGTCCAGGGCCTCGACCAGCGGCATCTCGGTGGTACCGGGGTTGGCGAAACAGAGCTCTATGCCCTGGGCCACGGCGGTCTTGATCAGGAGTTCAGCACCCTTCATACGTGATGTTCCTTTCCCGTTATGATTGCGACCGACGCCCTAACGTCAATGTATATGGTGCCCTTCTTGCCGGGGGGAGTCAAGTTCTTATCATGTCCTGGCATTGGCGGCTGGAACATGACCGTTGACACTTTTCCCTGGCGACCCTAAGAATGAAAAGATGCCTTTTCAAGAGGGAGTGATGCCATGCAGGGAAAGAAAGTCAGTGAAAGCACGGTGATCATGGCGCAGCTCATGACCCCGGAGGACGCCAACCCGGCCGGCAATGTGCACGGCGGCGTGATCATGCGCCTGATCGACAATGCCGGAGGCACGGCCGCGGCGAGACACGCCCGCAGCAATGTCGTCACGGCCTCCATCGACCGGCTGAATTTTCACAGCCCGGTCTTCATTGGCGATTTCGTAACCATGAAGGCCAGCCTCAATATGGTCGGAAAATCATCCATGGAGGTCGGCGTGCGCGTGGAGGCCGAGAACCTCATCACCGGAGAAGTGCGCCATACGGCCTCGGCCTATCTGACCTTCGTGGCCCTTGACGTCCAGGGACTTCCCACCGTGGTGCCGCCCCTGATCCTTGAAACCGCGGACGAGCATCGACGCAACCGGGAAGCGCAGGCGCGCCGCCGGACCCGCATCGAAGAACGGAAAAAGGAAGAGGCCTGTCAGCACCACAGGA
>JBDKSM010000093.1:0-14043 GCA_039680665.1 Syntrophaceae bacterium
GTCTGCGACGGCGCCATGACCGATACCAAGGGCGACCGCAGCCTGGCCCCCCATCAGCAGTCTGATCCGGACATGTTTCTGCGGGTCGTGGAGGAGCGGCAGGACGGCATCGTGGTGCGGGGCGCCAAGGCCCACCAGACCGGGGCTCTCAACTCGCACGAGATCATCGTCATGCCGACCATCACCATGCGCGAGGAAGATAAGGACTACGCCATCGCCTTCGCGCTTCCCAGCGACGCGCCCGGCATCACCTACATCATGGGCCGTCAGTCCTGCGATACGCGCAAGCTCGAAGGCCTGACCATCGACCGCGGCAATCTCTATTACGGCGGGCATGAGGCCTTGGTGGTCTTCGACGATGTCTTCGTGCCCTGGGAGCGGGTCTTCATGTACAAGGAGTATGACTTCACCACCCAGCTGGTGGAGAACTTCGCCGCCTACCATCGCCAGAGCTATGCTTGCAAGGTGGGCGTGGGAGATGTGCTCATCGGCGCGGCCCAGACCGTGGCCGAGTATAACGGGGCCGCCAGGGCCTCGCACGTGAAAGATAAAATCGTGGAGATGAACCACCTGAACGAGACACTCTTCTGCGGCTGCATCGCCTGCGCATCAGAAGGGCACCCTGAACCCAGCGGGACCTATCTGGTGGATGTGCTCCTGGCCCATGTGCACAAGCAGAATGTCACGCGTCTGCCCTACGAGATCGCGCGTCTGGCGCAGGATATCGCCGGCGGCCTGGTGGTCACGCTGCCGTCCGAGGCGGATCTCAAGTCTCCGGAGGTCGGCAAATGGGTCGAGAAGTATTACAAGACCAAGGACGATGTCCCTACCGAGCACCGCATGCGCATCTTAAGGCTGATCGAGAACATCACCATGGGAACGGCCGCAGTGGGCTATCTGACCGAGAGCATGCACGGGGCAGGTTCGCCCCAGGCCCAGCGCATCATGATCGCCCGGCTCGTAAATATGAGGCAGAAACAAAAGATCGCCAAGGAGCTGTGCGGGATCGAGCCGGGCGACCATATCCGATAAGGCCGGTCTTCCGGGGTTGAGCTTGAGAAAGAGGTGTATGTCGAAGAGGGGAGATTTACATGGGTAAACCGGATGATGTGGTAATTGTCAGCGGCGTGCGCACGCCGTTCAGTAAATTCGGCGGGGCTCTGCGCGAGATCCACAGCACCAACCTGGGCGTGGTGGTCATGAAGGAGAGCTTGAAGCGCGCCGGTCTGACAGGGGCGGACCTGGACGAGCTGTATTACGGCATGTGCGACCAAGCCGAGGCCGCCTTATTCGATAATGTCAATGCCCGCCAGGCCCTGTTGCGCGCCGGGCTGCCCAATAACCTGGTTTCGCTTACCATCGATCGGGCCTGTTGCTCGTCCTTATGCGCGGTGCAGTTGGGTCGTCGGGCGATCCTCCTGGGTGAGGCCGATTGCTGCATGGCCGTGGGCGCTGAAAACATGAGCAATACCCCGCTCTTAATGAACGGTCATCGTTGGGGCTCGGGCATGAAACCTCTGCTGGTTCAGGATTACCTCAATCCCATCACCTATCGCGAGTACACCCCTTTGGGCCGCGACGCGGGCGAGATCGCCATCGAGCACGGCATCTCGCGTGAGGAGCAGGATGCCTGGGCGTTAGCTTCACACCAGAAATGGGCCGCGGCCGATAAAGCCGGCCGGTTCGATGATGAGCTGGTAAGCGTGGAACTCCCGCCCAAGAAAGGGGTGCCGGTCATGTTCAGCAAGGACGAGCTGCCGCGTCCCGACACCACCATGGAGGCCCTGGCCAAATTAAAGACCATCTACGGCAGCCCCACCGTGACCGCCGGCAACGCCCCCGGTCTGGATGCCGGGGCCACGGCCGTGATCGTCATGCGCCGTTCAAAGGCTGAAAGCTTAGGCATCAAACCCTTGGCCACCATTGTCAGCGCGGCCAGCGGCGCCGGCGAACCACGGCGCATGGCCGAACTGCCCGCCGCCGTTATTACCAAGGCATTGAATCGCGCCGGGCTTTCAATCGATGATATGCGCGTGATCGAGATCAACGAGGCCTTTGCGGCCGTGACTTTGGTATCGACCAAGATCCTCTCCGGCGGCGAAGAAGCCGGGTGGCGTGCCCTCCTGGCCAGGACCAACCCCAATGGCGGCGCCATCGCCATCGGACACCCGGTGGGCGCCAGCGGCGGCCGCATCCTGATGACCATGATGTACGAGCTCAGGCGCTCAGGCGGCGGGTACGGCGTGTGCGGCATCTGCGGCGGTCTGGCGCAAGGCGACGCGGTGGTGATACGCGTCGGTTGAAGCTAGCGGGCCGGACTGTGGCGCATACCCCGCCTGCATGCTGAAGGTCGGTCTCAAATACTGCGGAGGATGCCGGGCCCGGTATGACCGCGTGGGGCTGGTTGATTCCATCCGGGAGCGCCTAGGGGGCGCGGTGCAGTTCGTGAGCTATGAAAACCCGGAGGCGCAGGCCTTTCTGATCGTGACCGGATGCCGGTCGGCATGCGCGCATCTGACGATTGAAGACGGGCGCCCTGTTTATATTATCTCCAGTCCGGCGGACGCCGAAGTCTGGATCACAAGCATGCTCAAGTCTTAAGAGGCATCAAAATGACGACCTTCATCCCCCCCGAACTGCGGGAGGATGAAGGCGGTGTTTCTCATGTAAAGATCGGCGATGATTAATGCGGGGTCGTGGTTACGACGTTCTTGATGTTCTTGTACTTGTCCTTCTTGACCATGCTGCGGATGCCGGCGACGGTTTCGATGCTCAGGTTCTTGGTAAGCATGTTGACCACGAAAGACGGCAGGTTTCCACCCGGGTCGGCCAGGGCCGTATAGGTGACCTCGGTCTTATCCGCTCCTTTGGGCACCAGCGTGTAACTGACATCCACCAGGGGCATGCGGACCTTTTTCTTATCCAGCTTGTACGTGGTCTGGACGTTCGTGACATGGATATAGACCGTGCCGGTGGCCTTGTCGATGGTATAGACGGCCTTGGCGACGGCATCCCGGTCGCTGACCGGCATGGGCATGTCGGTGACATTGTAGACATAGATGATATCCCCCCCGCTCTTGAACTCCGGGGTATTGATAACCGTGGCTTCATTGCACTTGTACATCCATTCGGTCTCGGCCGGTATATCGCGGATAAGCGCCTCGATGGCGGCTACCGGAGCGTCTACGATGCCGATGGCCTTCATCTCATCGACGCTGCTCCTGGTCGTGGCCCTGGTAAATCCTACGATGCCGTTCTTTTCTCCGATATTTTTCCAGGGAGATTCAGCCGCCCATGCTCCGGAAATGCAGAACCCAACAAGGAATAGACCAATAATGCTGACTCTGAAAGATTTCACCATACGTACCTCCTGTGTGTGATTGCTTGCACGTTGCAAGCAAGAGCATCCATACTGCAAATGAGGGAGAAAATCCACAGACAATTGTTTCTCATTTAGCCGCGGCGTCCTTGTTGAGAATATAGGTGGTGATGATGTTCAGGGCCTGCTCGACCACGGCCGGTTCAATGGCGTCGGTCGTATCGCGTGGGGTATGGTACACCAGATCCGTATCGAGCTTGGTGATGTCGAGCTCGAAAGCCAGGAGACAGGTGGCCTCGATCCCTTGCAGCGCAAAGGCCGCGGCGTCCGTGCTGCCGCCGCCCCAGGGCATGTGGTCGATCTTGGCCTTGTAACCCAGCGCGGTGGCGATATCGGTCAGTTCCTGGGCCATGGCATGCGAACAATCCACGGTCAGATTGAGATCGTTGTCAAAGAAGATCAACTTATCGGCATGGTAGAGCGTGTCCATGCAGAAGGCATAGGTTTTGACGTCCTTGAGCTCTCTGGCGTGGCGTTTGGCAAAGGCCATGGACCCCCTGAGACCGCATTCTTCGCCGTCCACGGACAGGCAGATGATGCGGGTATGCTTGAGCGCTAATCCGGCCTTCTTTTGGTCGGCGAAGAGCTTGGCGCCTTCGTTGGCCAGTGCCGTGGCGATCATATTGTCGCCCGCGCCGGGTGAGACCGCGTCGGTGGTAAACCACCACAAAGGGACGACGCCGGGCGATAACGCGCATACCATCCGCTTGAGCCAGACGGGATTGAAGCGCGTCACGGCCGTGATAAGGGCATAGAGCAGCAGGAGCAGGAACGGCACGATCCCGGCCACCAGAAGCAGCGGATAAAAGCGCGGCGAGAGATCCATGAAATGAAAGACATAAGCCGCATCGTGATGGCCGCACAGGATGACCTGTTGTTTAACCTCGCCTTCCGGTTCGATGACGCCGTAGATATTGTAGCCTTTCTCCTCCGGAAACAATGGATCGAAGATCTTCTTGTAGAACATGAACTGCGAGACGAACACCGCCAGCGTCGCGGACAGACCGGTGAAGGCCGCCCACGGTCGTTTCAGGAACGCCGCCGCCAGGGATGCCCCGTAGGCAAGCACCGCCGGCCGGATATACTTGAGGAAGCTTTTGGGATGACACGAGAACTCCTCGCGCTTGACGGTGCCGGGGTCGCAATACTTTTCGAATTCCTCGGCGATCCTTAGGCCGGCCTGATCACAGGACGGTGTGCCGATCAAACGGTTCGGATACTTTCGAACTACCTCATCCGTGAAGGCTAACACGCTGCTGATGTTCTCGTTGGTGATCTTCATGCTCATACACGTTCCCCTTTCATGCCGAGGGCTTTTTTATTTGTGATAGGCGCCGCCGGAATCGACGTACTTCTTCACGCTGGCCAGCGAGCGCGCCACACCGCTTTTCTTGAACATGTCTTCGATGAAGGACGGGACGTTCTTCAAGGAAACCGTGCTGCCGTAACGCGCCAGGGTCTTGCCCTGGCCGTACGGATAAAAGCGCCAGTAGCCGCGCAGATCCGTCAGGTCGTTCTTGAAGGTTGGGTCCAGTGCCCACCAGAAATTCATGCCGGCGTGATCGAAGTTGTGGTTGACACGATAGACGAAGGTCAGGAAGGCCGCCTTGACCCTGAACTCAATCGTATCCTTAAGAGGGTTCTTGGCGATGATCTTGGCCTCTTCGAGCTCTTTGAGATATTTCGCCTGATCCTCGGTGTGGTAGAGGAGGTTCCAGGTCTGTTCCGGCGTTTGATTAAAGACCACGGCCGCCTCGATCAAGCCTGAATGCGCCTGGGTGGCTGAGTTGGTGAAGGTGAAAACGATCTCGCCTTGGGCGAGCTTCTGTTGCTGCGAGGTCTCCAGACCTTTCAGGCCGTCGGGGCCGAAATCCGGGACAGCCGCGAGGCATAAGCCCGACAGAGCGACAAGGAAACACAGGACCGGCACGATCTTTTTTATGGCCATCATGTACCTCCTTTTTTAAGGGTAGCGTAAAAAACTCCCCGCGACAAGGCCCTTGTGGAAGCACGACCACCATCCATCGGGGTGTCTCGAAGTGAACGTGTCCGTATCGATGAACGCGCTTGCGGGAAGAGGAATGCGGATGCTAGTATCACCCTTATCAAGCAACCTGGGGAGGCTTTAGAGGCGATATGGTTGGAATCGTGAACGTTTTCCTGACGTTTTTTGCCGCCGTGCTGGTGTATGAATCCGGGCGCACACATCTGGGCATGCTGGCCTTTGTTTTGCCCGTGATGGCCATATGGGCCTGGGCGATGATGCTACGCTATAACCCGTATTTCATTAAGCTGCGCCTTGACAGGCTCAAGTCAAGTGTGCGCGCACAAGACCTCTCAAAGGAAGAATTCGCTCACGTCGAGGAATATCTGCACTCCGCGCTCCGTAAGATCCCTGTAATGCCTCGCTGGGTCCGCATCGTGAATGCCCTGCTTTTCTTAAGCGGCCTGGGAATCATGGCGTGGGTGGGTGTCTCTATGCTCGCACGCTAGAGGTATAAACGGGCGCGCCGTCGATACGTAGATTATGGCTGCAGGGCCGCAATGCGTTCCTTAAGCACTCTTTTCAGCTTGCCGTCCTTGGTGATCTTCAGAAGGTCTTGATAGGCCTTCAGCGCCATATCGCTATTGCCCATGCTCGTATATACCTCGGCCAGGTTGTTCAGCACCGCCGGATTTCGTTTGACGAGCATGGCGGCCTTGGTGAGGTAGGCCTTAGATTCAGGGCCTTTTCCGGCTTTCCAGGCCGCATATCCGAGCCGCGCCAGGATCAGACCGCCGTAGGAGGTTTTCTCCAGGTTTGGGTTTGTCTGCAGGGTGGAGGTGTAGACGGAAGAGGCCTCGGCTAAATCCCCTTTGCTCCAATAAGCATTGGCCAAGCCGAGACGCGCTTTAGTAAGGTCGGGTTTCAGTTTCAAGGCCATCCGGTAATTTTGAATGGCGTTGTCGTACTGGCCCATCAGCATCTGTGCCAAGGCCAGGTTGCTGATCGCCAGATAGTCATAGGGCAGCGCCATGATGGCATTCAAGCAGAGTTCCTGGGCGGCCTGAAATTTGCCCTGGTTGATATAAATAACCGCCAGGTTCACATTGCCGGGGCTCGAGTCCGGATAGCAGGCCACGGTATTTTCCCAGAGGCGTTCGGAACTCCGCCAGATGGTATTTTGACGGATGCTCATGGAGGCATAAACAAGGACGACGACGCTCAAAAAAGCTACGGCCAGCAGGCGCGGCAAGTCCGGTGAAACGAACCGGTATGCCAGGCGCTTGTCCCACAACGCGCTGATGAGAAAACCGAGCAGCACGCACCAGCTCACGGAAGGAATGAGGGCATAGCGGTCGGCCATGACCTGCGATATGGGGATGATATGTGATACCGGGAGAATGAAGATATAGAACCAAGCTACAAAGACGGCATAGATGTATCTACCGCGCACATATGCCGCCAGGGCGCTGGCGATGAGGACGAGATTGAACGCCACGAAAACCCAGGCCTGCCATTGATTGAAGGCCGTGTACAGGGTAAGGGGATAGTCGGCGGTATAGTTCAGGGTAAAACCGATCAGACCAAGGTAAGAGATGCAGATTTGGGACACGGCCAGGAGGTTGGTCCAGAAGTTGCCTCCGTGGTAGGGTTTGATACCCCCCGCCGACGACATCATGAGGATAAGCCGTGCCATCAAGGGGATGACCAGGATCAGCATGGGGATGAATATCAGGGCGCGTTTTTTCCAGAAAACGCGGTCGGGCTTATGCGCCTGCAACGCGAAATCGATGAGCAGCATGGCACCTGGAATTACCAGGGCGGTGGGTTGCGAGAGGATTGCCAGCACCAGGAGCGCGAGGCTGGCCAGATAGTACCAAGTCTGGCCGCTGCGTCCTTTGAGAAAGGCCCAGAAGCTCAAGAACGTAAAAATTCCCAGCAATGGTTCCTTGCGGGCGTAGAGCCAGGCAACGCTCTCCACATGGACGGGGTGCACGGCATAGATGACGGTCGCAATGGTGCCCCATAAAAAGGCCCGCTTCTGAGCGACGGCGAAGGCCTTGAACAGCTCCATCAGGAACAACCACAGCGCGATGGTCATGAAGTAATAGAGCAGGGTGTTGTGCAGGTGCATTCCCAGCACCGGATCGGTTTTCCAGATCGTGAAATCGATCATGTAGGAAATGTCACGGATCGGCTGGAAGGTCGCGTCATCCTTGATGGACAGCACGTACTCGAGATTCTTCCAACTCAGCGAATGCAGGCTCTGATTGTTGAATAAGGCCGGGTCATCCCAGTTGGTAGGCGGATTGCCGAGGGTGTTATAGAAGAGGCCGAAGACAAGCACGCCCAGCAGTGTCAGGACGGCGATCCTGCGCATATCTATCCTGCCGTGCCGGGAGGTGTTCATTGCCTGGCTTTCCAGCGTTTGGCGCGTTTTTCGGCCTCTTCGACCTGGGAGCTGTCCATGATCTGCCGGATGGCGATCAAATTTTCCCCGGCCGGTTTGTACCCGTTGCGCTCAGCGATCCGCCACCACATGTAGGCCTGCACATAGTCGGAGTCCATGTCGTAGTCCGAGGCGTAGATGACCCCCAGCATGTACTGCGCCGACGCGTAATTCTGAACGGCAGCCTTGGTATACCATCGGATGGCCAGCGTTGGGTCGGCCGTTACGCCCTGGCCGTTGCGGTACATGTTGCCGAGCCCATACTGGCCCTTGGGATTACCCTTAATGGCGCTGAGCTGATAAAAGAGGAAGGCTGTCTCATGATCTTTGGGCATGCCCAGACCATTCTCGACCAGGTACGCGAAGTTGGCCTGGGCCGAGGTATGCCCCTGATTGGCGGCCAGCTTGTACCATTTGGCCGCCGAAGTATAATCCTGCTCGACACCGGAGCCTTCTTCGTAACACATTCCCAGCGCGTTCTGGGCCTCGACGTTTCCGAGATTGGCCGCTTTGTTAAACCAATACACCGCCTCCTGGTAGTTGCGGAGAAAATCGTCCCCGGCATAGTAGAGCTGACCCAGGTTGTATTGGGCTTTGGTATAGTTTTGCTCCGCTGCTTTACGGAACCAGTAGGCGGCTTGCGCCGGATCCTTCTTCATGCCCCGGCCCTGGGCATAGATTTCGCCCAGTGCGTTTTGTGATTTGGCGTCACCCTTATTGGCGCTGTCCAGCCGTGAGCGCATCTCAGGGGCCATGGGTGCGCTGATTTTCGACTGCGCGGCCGGCCACGCCGGGGCCGCCAGTAACAACATGGTCAGGAACAGTGCCAAACATCGCTTAGCCTGCGGCGGGTACATGAATACCTTGTAGCATACAATGTCGGTTATTCTAAAGGGCATAGATTTCCTTTCGTCACTATTGTTGAAAACCTCAACACCTCTCTGGTCACCATGGCTTTACTTCATGGACGGACATTGGTATAGAGAGAATTCAAGTGCACGGAGGGGGTATGATGGTAGCTCAGCAGATGCTTCAATATGGCCGGAGTTCATCCTGGATCCGCAAGATGTTCGAAGAGGGTGCACGGCTCAAGGCCGTGCATGGAGCCGATAACGTTTACGATTTCAGCTTGGGCAATCCGGATCTACCGCCGCCGCAGAAGGCCACTATGGCGATGGCGCGGCTGGCATTTGAAATGTCACACGGCTACATGCCCAACGCCGGCTTTCCCGACGTGAGGCAAACGATAGCCGTCTTTGCGGCGCAGGAATACGGCGCGCGGCTTACGCCCGAGGATATCATCATGACCTGCGGCGCGGGCGGCGGCATCAATGTGGTGCTCAGATCGATCCTTAATCCCGGCGATGAAGTCATGGCCTTGGCCCCGTATTTTGTAGAATATGGGTTCTATGTGGAAAACTTCGGCGGCACGCTCAGCGTGGCGCGCTGCGATGAACAGTTTTTCCCGGACCTGGGAAACATCAAGGCGGCTATTACGCCTAAGACCAAGGCCATTATCATCAATTCTCCCAATAATCCCAGCGGACGCGTCTACCCCGAGCATGTATTGAACGGCATTCGCGACCTGCTTGCCGATTACCCCGATATCCTGCTGATATCCGATGAACCTTATCGCCGCCTGGTATATGATAACATACCCGTGCCCTCGGTACTGAAAATCGTACCCAACTCCGTGGTGGTCACCTCGGCCTCCAAGAGCCTGTCTCTGGCCGGCGAGCGCATCGGCTACATCGCCGTCGGCCCCGGGGTAAAAGAACGTCAGGACCTACTGAATGCCATGACCATGGCCAACCGTATCCTAGGGTTTGTCAATGCCCCGGCCATGATGCAGCGGGTATTGGCGGAGTGCCTTACGTACGGCGTGGATATGGGTATCTATCAGAAGCGGCGTGACCTGCTGCGTGCCATCCTCGATGATTGCGGTTTGTCGTATGCTCCGCCTGAAGGAACCTTCTATCTCTTTGTCAAGACGCCCATACCCGATGACATAGCCTTTTGCAACGCCCTGGTGCAGGAGCGCATCCTGGCCGTACCCGGCACCGGTTTCGGGTGGCCGGGATATGTGCGCTTCGCTTACTGCACGGCGGAGAATACCATCACGGCGGCCGCCTCAGGGCTCAAGCGCACGGTCGCCATGGTAAAATCCTGAAGGGAAAGTTCCGATAAGGCTCCTGGGGTGATCGATGCCGCGCCACACGTCGAATCTCCCCTGCACGCGCAGCGCTTGAGGAGGAGCCGATGGCTAGGCGGCCGACGAATGATGAGCTAAAGGGAAGACTCGATCTGCTTGAACAGGAAAACCAGGAGCTTAAACAGGCGGCCGGTGAGCATATCGCGCGCCTCCGTAGCATCCTTGACAGCATGCAGGAGGCCTACCTGGAGGTGGACCTCAAGGGCAGGGTCACCGCTTTCAATGGGATGGCCGTCACCATGATGGGGTACGGCCCCGAAGAGCTCCTCGGCATGCATTACCGCCGGTTTTCATCACCGGAAGTCGCGAAGCGCATATTCAAGGTGTTCAATAGCGTCTACACCACCGGTGAGCCGGCATCGATGGTCGATTATGAAGCCCTGCACAAGGATGGAAGCTTAAGGGACCATGAGCTTTCGACCTGGCTCATGCATGATGCCGCCGGGGAAAAAATCGGTTTTCATGTCCTGGTACGGGATGTAACCGCCCGCAAGCGTTCCGAAAAGTCCTTGCGCGCGAGCGAGGAACGCTACCGCACCATCTTCGAGAACACGGGCAATGCCTCGGCCCTGCTCGGTGCCGATACGACCATCCTGCTTGTCAACTCCCATTTCGAGAAACTCTCCGGATACTCCAAGGTCGAGATAGAAGGCAAGATGAGTTGGACCGACTTCGTGGATGCGTCGGATCTGGAGCGTATGCGACGTTATCACGACCTGCGCCGCAACAACCCGGGATCGGCTCCCGAAACCTATGAGTATCGGTTGAAAAACCGGGCAGGGGCACTGCGTGACATCCTTGTGACCGTGATACTGATACCCGGCACCGAAGAGAGTGTGACGACCTTGATCGATATAACCGATCGCAAACGGGCCGAACAGGCCTTGAGCGAGATCGAGGAAAAGTATCGGACCATCTTCGAAAACACCGCCACGGCCAATATCATCACGGCCCAGGACACCACCATCCTCTTGGCCAACTCCAACTTTGAGAGACTCACCGGTTATTCCCGTCAGGAACTGGAGGGCCGCATGAGTTGGACGGCCTTCGTGGTGCCGGAAGACCTGGAGATGATGAAACGGTACCACTTCCAGCGCCGCAGCGAGCCCGGCGCGCCGCCGCACGCCTATGAATTCAAGGGGAAGGTGCGTTCGGGGGAGGTCAAGGATTTCTTCATGAGCGTGGCCATGATACCCGGCACCAAAGACAGCATCGCCTCGCTCATCGACATATCCGAATGGAAAAGGACGGAAGAGGCCTTGCGGCAAAACGAGGAGCGCTTCCGTGACCTGGCCCAACTCCTGCCCGAATCGGTGTTCGAGACCGATCTGCAGGGCCGGTTGACCTTCGTGAACCAGGTATCCCTGGAGCGCTTCGGCTATGCCCTTGAAGACATGGAACGGGGCATGGACTTCATGAGCCTCGTTGCACCTCAAGACCGGGAGCGGATCTTTGCCAATGTACAGAGAATCCTGCAGGGAGAACGGCTCGGACTCAATGAGTATACGGTGATACGCAATGACGGTACTACCTTTCCCGCCATGGTCCATACGGTCAGCATTATACGGGAGGGCCGGTCCGAAGGCTTAAGGGGTTTTCTGGTGGACATCACCGAGAAGAAGCAGATTGAAGAGCAACTGTTGCGCGCGCAGAAGATGGAGGCCATCGGGACCCTGGCCGGTGGTATCGCCCACGACTTCAACAACCTCTTAATGGGCATACTCGGCAATATCTCGCTCATGCTCATGCAGGTCGATGAATCGCATACCTTTTACGAACGCCTGAAGTACATGGAGCAGTACGTCAAACGCGGCTCGGACCTTACCAAACAGTTGCTGGGTTTTGCCCGTGGGGGGAAATATGAGGCCAAACCGACGGATTTAAGAGAATTCGTGCGCCTCAGTGCCGAGATGTTCGGCCGTACCAAGAAGGAGATTCGTATTCAATATAAGGCGAGTGAAGGTCTGTGGCCGGTGGAAGTCGATCGCGGCCAGATGGAGCAGGCGCTATTAAACCTGTTCCTGAATGCCTGGCAGGCCATGCCGAGCGGGGGCGATCTGTATCTTACGCTTGCTAATGACGTACTTGATGAGGAGACGGCTTCATCCATGGACGTGAAGGCCGGCGGATTCGTCAAA
This sequence comes from Syntrophaceae bacterium, assembly GCA_039680665.1. Lineage (GTDB taxonomy): Bacteria > Desulfobacterota > Desulfomonilia > UBA1062 > UBA1062 > JAKQBR01. Next base: position 12,163 of record JBDKSM010000093.1, read on the forward strand.
CTGACGATCACGGATACGGGCACGGGCATGGATGATGAAACCAAGTTGCGTATCTTCGAACCATTCTTCTCCACCAAGGCACGTTCACGGGGGACCGGTCTGGGCCTGGCTTCAACCTACGGCATCATCAAGCATCATGGCGGCTGCATCACGGTTGAGAGCGAGCTGGACATCGGCACCACCTTCACCATCCATCTTCCGGCCACGGATAAAGCGTTGATAATGGAGGCCGAGTTCCCGGACACCCTCCTTAAGGGGGGTGAAACCGTGCTTCTGATTGATGATGAGGAGATGATCATCGAGGTGGGAGCGCGCATGCTCGCTTCTCTGGGCTATACGGTCCTGACCGCCCGCTCGGGCCGCGAAGGTCTCAGTATATATGATCATCACAAAGGCCGGATCGACATCGTGATCCTGGACATGGTCATGCCCGATTTCGGTGGGAAGGAGACCTACGAGGCCCTACTACGGCAGGACCCCGGCGTAAAGGTGCTGCTTTCCAGCGGCTACAGCATCGACTCTCAGGCCAAGGATATCTTGGCCGCGGGCTGCAAGGGTTTTATCCAGAAGCCCTTCGGGATGGTCGATCTATCGCGGAAGCTCAGGGAAATCCTGGATCAGAAAAAATACTAAAAGACGGCTTAGGTCGCCCTCATGATCATGCCGTCGCTGACATGAGGTGAATCAACTCTCTGTCGGTATCGTTTCCAGGTGGTATGCGCGCGTTCCCAGCCCGATGGCGGCCGCGTGCTCGATCTGATAGGTGCCGGTGATGCGCGTGGCCTTTTGGAAGATATCTTCGTTGCCATGGGCCTGGAGCACCAGGTCATAAGCGGCCTGGTCGCAGGCCACGGGATCGATGCCGGCCACCAGTCCCACATCTTGTCCGATCAGGCGCGTATCCGGCATGCAGTCGCAGTCCTTGGTGATATTGGTGATGAAGGTCAGACAGACGATCTTTTTGCCCAGGCCCGCGCCCAGGGCGTACTCGGCGGTGCGGGCCATGACATCGCGGCTGGTCGCACCTCCCCAGGGCACGTCGATGGCCCCGAACTCACAAACGGCGATGCATTTGGCACAGCCGGTACAGAGGGCGGCATCGATCACCGGGACATCACCGACCAAGGAGATGGCGCGGTTGGCGCAGTTTTCGGCGCAGGCGCCGCACCCGGTGCAGTTGACGGCTATGACCGCCGGATGGATGGTGGAATGCATCTGCATCTTGCCCGCGCGCGAACCGGATCCCATGCCCAGGTTTTTGATGCTGCCGCCGAAACCGAACATGACGTGGCCCTTGAAATGGCTGATGAGAACGATGGCATCGGCCTGGGCGATGGCGCGGGCGATTTTGACCTCTCTGAATATGCGTCCCGGTATGGGGACAAGCTCTTCCTCATCGCCGTGCTCGCCGTCGGCGATCACGATCGGGGTCTCCAGGCCTTCAAAACCATGCGCTTGGGCGATCTTGCGGTGATCAGTGGCATTGTAGCGCATGCCGCGGTACAGGGTGTTGGCGTCGGTCAGGAAGATATGCGGGGTATGTCCCTTAAGGGTTGAGATCACCGGTTGGATATGCGCCGGCGGTACATAGCGGGTATTGCCCTCTTCGCCGAAATGCACCTTCAGGGCCGTGTGGTCGGTGGAGGTGATCGAAGAGGGAAGGTCGGCCAGGGACGCTTCGAAAAGCTCCCTGATAGCCGCCTGGTCGATGTGTGCGGAAAAGAATACGCGGGCGGTTTCCATATTATAAGCCTGTTTTCAATACCAGATCGGTGATCGGGCCGCGCGATTTCGTCCCTTTGAGGACCATGTGGCCGTAATTGCCATGGCCTTTGAACTTCTTGACGATCCAGTTCAGGCCGTTGTTGGATGAGTTGAGAT
>JBDKSM010000094.1:0-1965 GCA_039680665.1 Syntrophaceae bacterium
CTTCGGGATGTCCCATTTGATTTCTGCTTCGGTATCAGGAACCTGTTTCAAACAAACCGCTATCTTCACAGTGTCCTCCTTATATGTTTTATTCACCCGTAAAGGTGGCTTTTCTTTTTTCCACGAAGGCCGTCATGCCTTCTTTCTGATCCTTCGTCGCGAAACAAAGACCGAAATCCTTCGCCTCGAGACTAAGCCCTTCCTTGTTATCAAGGGAAAGGCTCTTATTGACGCATTCCTTGGCCAGTCTGACTGCAAACGGGCCGTTTGCGCAGATCTTCGCGGCAAGGGCCATAACTTCCGTCATTAACTGGTCATCGGGCACTACCTTGTTGAGAAGACCCATTTCATAGGCTTCAGCCGCACCGATCGTCTTACCCGTAAAGATGAGCTCTTTGGCCTTTGCCAGCCCGGCAAGTTTTGCTGTCCGCTGCGTTCCCCCAAAACCGGGGTGTATGCCGAGCGTTGTCTCCGGAAAACCTACTTTTGCCTTATCGGAAGCATAGATGATATCACAGGCGAGGGCCACTTCGAATCCGCCGCCAAGGGCAAACCCGTTCACAGCGGCTATCACTGGCTTCTCCATGTTCTCGAGGGTGGCGAACGCCTCGTGGCCGCGTGCAGAAAAGGCCATGCCCTCCAGTGCAGTCAGGTCTTTCATCTCAAGGATGTCAGCACCTGCCACGAAGGCCTTGCCTTCGCCCGTCACTACAACCACCCTGACCTCTTTATCGGCGTTCAGTGCAATGCCGGCTGCCTTCAACTCAATAAGCGTCTCCGAGTTGAGGGCGTTCAGAGCCTTCGGCCGGTTGAATTTCAAAATCGCAATACCGTCCTTCTTTTCGACGATAAGGTTCTTGAATTCCATCATTATGCCTCACATTCGAGTATTGCGGCGAGACCCATGCCGCCGCCGATGCACATTGACACGAGACCATACTTCAGGCCGAGCCGTTTCATCTGGTAAAGGGCGGTGGTAACGAGCCGGGCGCCCGTGCAGCCGATGGGGTGACCGAGTGAGATGCCGCCGCCGAACATATTGCACTTATCCATATTGATTCCAAGCTCCCTAATACAGCCGATGGACTGTGAAGCAAAGGCCTCGTTGAGCTCAATGCAGTCGATCTGATCGATCGTCATGTTGGCCTTCTTGAGGGCCTTCTTGATGGCCGGGATGGGACCTAAGCCCATGTAAGCCGGGTCAAGACCGCCGTTGGCCCAGGAGATTACCCTGCCCATGGGTTTGATACCCAGTTCTTTCGCCTTATCCCGCGACATCATGACCACGGCGGCTGCGGCGTCGTTGAGGCCGGAGGCGTTTCCCGCAGTAACGGTGCCGCCATCTTTCTTGAAGGCCGGTGCCAGGGAAAGCATCTTTTCCAGCGTGGTGTCCATCGGTCTTTCGTCGGTATCGAAAATGATGGGGCTGCCCTTTCTCTGGGGAATGGCTACGGGAACGATCTCATCCTTGAACCAGCCTGCCTTGATGGCGGCTCTTGCTCTCTGGTGGCTCAAAAGTCCAAACTTGTCCTGTTCTTCCCTGGAGATACCGTATTTTGCCGCGATATTCTCGGCGGTGAATCCCATATGATAGCCGTAGAAGATTTCCCACACACCATCGAGGACCATAAGGTCGACGGCCTTCGTATCGAACATGCGCGCACCCCACCTCAGTCCGGGGATCGTAAAGGGGGCCTGGCTCATATTCTCCATGCCGCCTGCCACAACCACTTCGTTGTCTCCGACCATAATCGACTGGTTGGCGTTAATTATTGCCCTTAATCCTGACGAGCACACTTTATTAATGGTATAAGCAGCTGTTTCCTTCGGCACGCCCCCGTGAATACTGGCCTGGCGCCCCGAGTTCTGACCGAGTCCCGCCTGAAGAACATTACCCATGATAACTTCATCGATCACGACCTCTTTCAGACCGCTGTCGTAATCATAGTACTTCGCTTCTAGTTC
>JBDKSM010000095.1:0-13942 GCA_039680665.1 Syntrophaceae bacterium
AGATATCGTCAAGGCAAAGATATCGGAACAAGAATTTCTTATCGATCAGTTGAGCAACTATATCGCCGGCAAGTATTCGACCTGAACGGCTCAAAACCAAGGCGGTACTCGCTGGGAAGCCGGCGGGTGGTCTTGGCAAGAGCCATGAAATCCTACCGCCCTTATGTGCCACGGGCCAAGATGTTCGTCTTGCCCGTGTTACAGGGGACGCGTCCCCGTTGTATTTTATCAAAGGGCAAGCGAGCCGGCAGATCTCCGCGGGCTTCAAGCCCCGGAGGATGCAAACTCGTAGTTTTCGCCTTCCTTGGGTGCGAGGTCTTCAGCGTCCTTCCACAGCGTATAGAGGTACTGCTGGTGCGATACCTGCAGCGCACGCACCGCCTCCTCGGGCGATTCGAAGAGCGGGACCTGGTGGTTGGTGCGGTAGCCGATGGTCTTGGCCGCGGCGTTGGGGGTATAGATGGCGGCCGGTTTGCCGTGCGCATGGCATTTCTTAACCAGCTCGGTGATGACCTCGATCATGACGGGGTGCCACAGGCTGGGCACGGCCAAGAGGCCGTCGACCTCGTCACAGGTAAGCAGGATGTCGAAGATGTCCTGGAAGGTCTGCATGGAAATGGTGGGGCCGAGGTCGATGGGGTTGGCGGCGTTGAAGACCTGGCCCGTGGCCTGCAGGCGTTGCTGGACCTCGGGCGCCAGGCGCGCCATGGAAAGCCCGGCGGCTATAAGCAGGTCGGCCGTGATGCCGCCGAAGGCCCCGGAATTGGTGAACACCGCGATGCGACCTCCCTTCAAGGGCGGCATGGTGATGAAGATCTTGGGCAGGCTGTGCAGCTCGGAGATGCTCTGGACGCGGATGATACCGGCTTGGCGGCAGGCGCTCTCGAAGATGCGGTCGTCGTTGGCCATGCCCGCCGTATGCGACATGGCCGCCCGTGCGCCTTCGCCGGTGCGGCCGACCTTGAAGGCCAGCATGGGTTTCTTCACGTCCCGGGCGGTTTCGATCAGTTTGCGGCCGTCCTTGACGTTTTCCAGGTACATGCCGATCACCTCGGTGGTCGGGTCCTGGCCGTAATAGGCGATCATGTCGGCCTCGTCGATATCACATTTGTTGCCGATGCTGACGATCTTGTTGGCGCCCACGACATCGGAAAGGAGGGACTCCAGCATGATGACCACGATGCCGCCGCTCTGGATGAGATACGAGACGCTGCCGCCCCCTTTGCGCGTAAAATTGGCGAAGTCTTCCTCGAAGATGCCGTAGAAGCAGCAGAAACGGTTGCGGGAATTGAGCACGCCCAGGCAGTTGGGGCCCAGGATGCGCATGCCATGCGCCCTGGCTATGGTATCGATGGCATGCTGCAGGGTCTGGCCCTGGGGTCCGCCCTCGGAAAAACCCGAGCTCTCGATCACGACATGCCGGATGCCCTTGGCCGCGCATTGGGCGATGAAATCAGGCACCACGGCGGCCGGGGCGATGATGACCGCCAGATCAACCGGGCCAGGAATATCGGTCACTTGCGTATATCCGGGGCAGTCGAAGACCGTCTCGGCCTTGCGGTTGACGGCATACACGGGCCCAGGGAAGGATGCAAAATGCTTGATGGTCCGGCAGATGGTGGCGCCCAGGTTGAAGGGGGAATTCGATGCCCCGATGACGACCACGGATGCGGGATTAAAAAAAACTTCCATTCCAATACCTCCTCTGATGTTTGCAAAGTTCCTTGGCGCATAAGCGCTCTGATCAAGTCTGCTGTTTCGACATCCTCCGTGCTCGTTCTTGTACATAACCGTCGCGCAGCATCTGGATCATGGCGACGATGGTGTTGTAGACGAAGCGGCCGTTCTCGTCGGCCTTGGCTTCGGCGGTTGCCCGTATCTGTTCGAGGTCGTGCAGCTGTTCTTCCAGGGAGTCGATCTCCTCTTCGAAGCGGGTCATGATCTCTTCCTCGGGCAGGAAGCGGAAAAAGAAGGCGCGCGTGAGGAAATCGAGCTGGTAGTCGAAGGGCATGCTCGGGGCGCTTATTGCTTCGTGAAAGGATAGGCATCCCTTGTCCGTGATGGAGTAGACGTGCTTGTTGGGCTTGCCGGTCTGGAAGACGATTTCCTTTTTGACCAGGCCGGCGGCCTCGATCTTGCGCAAGGCCGGGTAGATCTGATTGAGGCTCAGGTTGTAGGAGGTGGTCATTTTGCCGGCAATGGTTTTGATTTGGTACCCGGTCTTGGGTCCGGACATCAGGAATCCCAGAATGATGCCTTCCGTGTCCATGCTCAGGCGGCCTTATCTTTACAGACAATAGTTATTATCACCATATTGTAAGACAAACTATCATATTGTTAGTTGGTTGGCAAGGTGTTTCTATGTTGCGTTATACAGAGAAGTGATTGACGGGTATATCCCGTGGTGCGGCGGGCATTCACCGATCGGCCTGGGTGGATCTTTCGTCTGTGGTTAAACCCTCTGGACAATAAAACCGGTGCTATGGTACAACCACCTGAAAATAAAATATCATTATCTATGAGAGGTGAGAAATGCTGACCAAGAGCGGGCGCGAACTTGAAGAACTCATCAAGAGAGCCATCGACGACCATATCATCAAGAACTCCGAATACGAAGAGATCATCGAAATGATCCATGCCGACGGCGTGGTTGACGCCCATGAACGTGTCTTGATGCAGGAGCTCAATGACCTGATCGCGGACAAGACCGTCAAACGTGTGGCCGACTAGGGAAGGGATCCGCACGATCGTATTCCTCCCTGTCCTTTAGTGATACCGGTGGCCTGATCGACTTTAACAGCAATTTTTAAGGACCCTGGAACTTGGAAAGAAGTGCCGGACTGAAACCTGCGGACAGGTCTTCGCCGATATCCCTATCGTGGGGTTCAAGCACCTGCGCTGAAGAATATACAGGGCATATCAACCAGACCGCGACGATGCTGGTCTTCGGCAAATAGTCACTTTGCGGTTGTATCCGGGAACTTATTTCCGGGTATAGTGGCCGCTGCGGCCGCCGGATTTTTCCATCAGGCGGATGTCTGAGATGGTCATGGTCTTGTCCATGGCCTTGGCCATGTCATAGATGGTGATCAGCGCCACCGCCACGCCATGGATGGCTTCCATCTCCACGCCGGTTTTCCCGTCGACCTTGACCGTGGCCTCGGCCTCGATGGACGACGAGGTCTCATCCGGGAAGAATTCGATGGCGATCTTGGTGATCGGCAGGGGGTGGCAGAGTGGAATGACGGCGGAGGTATTTTTGGCGGCCATGATGCCGGCGATCTTGGCCGTGGCCAGCACATTGCCCTTGGCCGCCCGGCCCTGCATGATGGTTTGATAAGCCTCGGCCGACATGGTTATTTTCCCGCGGGCGCGTGCGCTGCGGCTGGTGACGGCCTTGTCGGCCACATCCACCATGGTGATGGCGCCCTCGGCGTCGATATGCGTCAGCGGCAAGGTCGGGGCCTACTGCGTATCTTTAGTGCTTGAGGACGGTTTGGTTTCAGACTTGGTTTCGGATGTGCTCTCGCTGACGGCGTTTGAGGACTCTTCTCTTTTCGCGGCCGCTCCGGAGCCTTTCTTTGCATAGTCGGTGAGATACCATCCGGAACCCTTGAGCTGGAAGGAGGTCGCCGAGACCCGCTTCTTGACCTGGCCATTGCATTTGGGGCAGTCCTTCACCGGTGCGTCGCTGAACTTCTGCATGACCTCGAACTCATGGTTGCACTTGACACATTTGTACTCATAGATAGGCATTTACTTCTCCTCCATCAATGATTGCGCGTTGATTATATAGAGGCGGGGCCGCAAGCTTGTCAAGGAGCTTGAAAACCTTGCCCCGGCCGGTAACCGGATGTTTGGCCATCAGCAGCCGCGTAAGGTTGTCCACCAGCACCTCTTCCTCGTGGTTGGCCGCGGCGAAATCAGCCCGGCCGCAGGTGAAACGCTGGATGTGCAGGAGCTCATGCGTCATGACGAAAACCATGAAGGTCAACAGGTCGATATCCGGATGGCGGGAAACAAAATCCATGATCTCGTCGTCATTGAGGCAGATGCGGTAGTGCCGTACCCGGCCGCTTTCCTCCACGCGCATCAGACGGGCGAAGATATCGGCATAGCTTTCATCCCGTTCAGGGTATACACAGGCAATGTCATAGAGGCTACGCACATTGCTGCGCGTCCCTTTGCCGACAATGTAGTCCGCAATGTCGGAGCTCATGACGATCGTATCTCTATGGGTTGGGAGGAACCTTGCCATGCTGTTATACTAGGCATGCATTTTAAAAAAATCAAGAGGGTAAAAAGCCGCCCAAGCCGCCACCCTCGCGCCCCCCGCGTGATCCAAGGGGCTAAAAAGGGGTGGCGTGGGGAGACGTCAGACCTCCCGTCCCACGGCGGCGGCGATGCGGCGGATGCCGTTCATGAGGGTATGGAACTCCGAGGGCCGTAACGATTGCGGTCCGTCCGAGAGGGCCTCTTCGGGTTTGGGGTGGATCTCGATCATGAGTCCGTCGGCCCCGGCGGCGATCGCGGCGTAGGCCATGGCTTCCACGTAGCGGGCGTGTCCGGTGGCGTGCGAGGGGTCCACGATCACGGGCAGATGGGTTTTCTCCTTGAGCACCGGCACGGCGCTTAAGTCCAGGGTATTGCGCGTGGCGGTCTCGAAGGTGCGGATGCCGCGTTCGCACAGGATCACCTGGTTGTTGCCGCCCGCCAGGACGTACTCGGCCGACATGAGCAACTCCTCGACCGTGGTGGACATGCCGCGTTTGATGAGCACGGGCTTCCTGATCTTGCCGACCTCTTTGAGGAGCGCGAAGTTTTGGGTGTTGCGGGCGCCGATCTGCAGGCAGTCGGCGTATTCGGAGATCTCGGCGATGCTGGCGATATCCATGACCTCGGTCACGATGGGCAGCCCATACTGCTCGCGGGCCTTGGCCAGCAGGATCAGCCCTTCGAGCTTCATACCCTGGAAAGCGTATGGTGAGGTGCGGGGTTTGAAAGCCCCTCCGCGCAGCGCGTGCGCGCCGCAAGCGCGCACGGCCTCGGCCACCTCGGCGATCTGTACTTCAGATTCCACGGCGCACGGGCCGGCGATGATCGTAAGCTTTTTGCCGCCCACCTGCACGCCTAGGCCCAAATCCACGACGGTCGGGGCCGCGCGGGTTTCCCTGGACGCCAGCTTGTACGGGCTCAAGATGGGTATGACCTTTTCCACGCCCGGCTGTGCCTCGAGCGAGACGAGCCGTTCCTTGCCGCGTTCATCGCCGATGGCGCCGAAGATGACCCTTTCGGCGCCCACGCTCACGTGGGCCTTGTATCCCATACCCTCGATCAGTTCCTGGACATGCTCGATCTGTTCTTTCGTCGCGGTTTTCTTCATGGATATTATCATCTAACCTCCCTTCCTCTCTCTTGAGCCGTTGGAGTGATTGCCCCGCCCGCGGCCCAAAAAGAAAGGGCCGTGGGGGTTAATGCCACCCACGGCCCTTGTTCTCTTTTGATGGAGAACGAATCAGCCCACAGGTGGCCTCCACCGAAAATACCAGAAATAAAAGCCGAAATACCTGTGTGTCGATCCATTCATCATGATGCAACATATACCGAAAGAATGTATGCATTTCAACAGGAAAATGCTGTCCTTGATAGGACAGCATTTTCCTAAAGAGGCTGGTCAAGCGCCGCGAGATGGGCTAAACTGATGCCAATGTGGGTCTACCAAGGCCGGTATGATGAGGGGGTAGGGCGTATGCGGCCACGATTGAGATTGCTGGTGTCGGCGGTTCTTTTATCCGCGATCTGCGGCTGCGCCGGGTCCGCCGAATCGGCGCCGTCGATTGTGGGCGGGCCGTGCGCCTATAGGGACATACCGGGCTGGGCTCGGATCGTATCCATCCAGAAGGCCTCCAGGCAAGCCTCTAATTGCCCCAATAATCCGGTGGTGGTACGTTTCGATTTTATCCCCGCTGATCCCAAGTTGGCTTTCAAGCAAGCCCAGGACCTCACCTTGACCGTGGGGGCGGGCATGAACCCAGCGCGGTCGTATGTGGCCGCCAAAGGCATCGTCAAGGGTAAGACCTACCGTTGCGTAAGGCGTGAGATTATCAAAGGCACCTGCACCCCGGTGCTCTATGCCTTCCCGACCATCAACTTGAAAGATTTCGATAAAAGCTGTTACGCCGGACCATAGGTTCGATCCGCATATGCAGGCTCGTCTGTGGCTGACGCTGGGCGATGCCGGGTTGACATGCGGCCGTAGTCCTGTTAGGGAAGGTTATCCCTACTGCGGATTCAAGGGAACCCGGTGCGATTCCGGGACGGGGCCCGCCGCTGTAAACGGGGACAGGGGGCCGGCAACCACCACTGCCGACTATTGCGGGAAGGTGAGGCCGCCTGGATGATCCGTGAGTCAGAAGACCTATCCGCAGAAGTGGGGGTTATCCGCGGGTGCCGGATGGATGCCTCGAGGGGTCGGGAAGGACCCTATGCGAGTTGTTGTCACATGCGTATTGATCATGCTTCTGCCGCTTAAGCTGGCGGCACAAACCATATATGTCATCGCCCCGCCTATTCATGACGACAGTCCCGAAGTAACCTCGGAGCCCACGGCCTTTGCGCAGTCCATCGACATGGACCGTTATGCACCGCGCTTCGCGACCACCGAGCAGGTCCTGGCCCAGGCGGCGGGCGCCAATGTGCGTTCCATGGGGGGCTTGGGATCGTATGCCTCCATCTCGATGCGCGGCGCCAGTGCGCAGCAATGCCTGGTGCTGATCGACGGCCAGCGCTTGAACTCGCCCGCGGGCGGCGGGGTGGATATTTCCAAGATCCCGGTCTCCGGGGTAGAGCGCATCGATATCATCCGCGGCAGTGACGCGGCCCTTTTCGGCGAGGCCGCCATGGGCGGGATCGTCAATATCATTACCAAGGACCCCGGCCGGACCGTGAAAGCCGATCTGAGCGCCACCGCGGGCTCGTATGGCGTGGCTGAAGCGAGCGGTTTTCTCAGCGCGCCTTTGGGCAAGCGCGCCGGGTTGGCCCTCATGCTCTCAGACCGCCGCGCCCGCAATAATTATGAATTCGAAAACAACAACGGTACGGAAAACGACACATCGGACGATTTTCAAGACCGCCGCACCAACAACGCCCTTAAAGACAGCTCGTACCTCGCCAAGCTCACCTTCCATCCCGGGCTGTGGGACCTGCGCTTTTCCGCAAACGGCACCACCGCCAGAAAAGAGATGCCCGGGATCATCACCTTTCCGACCCCCCAGGCCTATCAGGACTTTTCCCTGCGCGGTTATACCCTGTCGGCGCAGGGCCCGGTGGCCGGCCTCGACCTTACTATTGACATCGGACGCACCGACCAGGAGGATATCTACCATGATCCGCAGGCCGCTTCGGTCCTGAGTCGCTACAGTGCGACGGCCACCGCCACCCATCAGGCCCAGCTTTCCCTGGCGTATCGCCACGGGATATTCAGCATGGAGCCACGCTTTTCCTATCTGCGCGAGGCCTTAAGCGATGAATATCTCGGGTCGCGCACGCGCGCGACCCGCTCGGCCGGCCTGACGCTCGGATGCCTGCCGGACCCCTTCGAATTTCAGTTCGTGCTCAGACTGGATGATAACTCAGAGTTCGGGTCGCGCCGGACCTATCGGACCGGGGCCGCTTATTCCCTTACGGAATGGCTGAAGATCAAGACCAACGCCGGTACCGGCTATCGGGTGCCGAGCTTCAATGAGCTCTACTACAACCACGGCTTCATCGTCGGCAATCAGGGGCTTGATCCCGAGAAATCCTTCAGCTGGGACATCGGTCCGGTCATCGAACGGGCTTGGGGCGGGCTGTCGTGCAACTACTTCGCTCAGCGCTACACCGACCTGATCGTCTACGTGCTGCAGTCCGGGCTCTATTACAAGCCCTACAACCTCAGCCGTTCCACGGCCGAAGGGGTGGAGCTCTATGCCTGGGTCGAGCCCTGGGAATGGCTCAAGCTCTCGGGCAACTACACCTTCAACCGGGCCCTGGACGCCACCGGCGAGCCCAACCAGGACGGCTGCCAGATTCCGGGTCAACCGCGCAACCTGGCCAATCTGCAGGTCGATCTCAAGACCAGCCTCCGTCAGATCGGATTGGGGGCGTATGCCGCGTATAACTATATCGAAGGCAATTTCATCACGCGCGCCAATACCAAGAAGCTCTCCGACCGTCGTATCGTCAATATCGGGATCACGATGGCGCCGTCCAGGCGCCTATGTCTCAGCGCCGAGGTCAAGAACCTCATGGACAAGCAGGTCGTGGACTTGAGGGGTTTCCCCCTGGAAGGTCGGACGTACTATGGCACGGCGCGCGTGGAATTTTAGGAGTGCACGATGAATAAGAGGATCATAAACGCCTTGTGCGCCTTCGTCCTGCTGTCTCTGCTGTGTGCCTGCAGCAAGGCCGAGGAACGCAGGCAATCCGTAACGGCGGAGGATGTCAGCCGGGGCCTGGTGATCGTCAATTCCCTGGCCGAAACCCTGAGCGTGTTGGATGGCCGCGGCCGCATCCACACCGATGTCCAGGTCACGGGTGCTTCTCCCAATGCCGTGATCTCTGATGAGTCCTATCTCTACGTGGTCAATTCCCTGAGCAATTCCATCGAGGTGTTGAAAGCCGGCAACCTGGAGATGGTGAGCGAGATATCGGTCGGCGCGGGCAAGAACCCCATGGCCGCGGCCGTGATCCGGCCGGGCCTGATCGCGGTCACGGCCTTTCTTTCGCAGAGCCTCGAGATCGTGGACATCAAGGCCAAAAAGGTCGTCCGCTCCATTGACCTTAAGGACATCGACTTGCCCCGCGATTCAGCCGGCGTGGGAGGACGGAGTTACCCTTACGGCGTGGCCGTGGCCGGCGGCCGGATCTTCGTGACCCTGGCCAACCTCACCGACGCATACGGCGGTCTGACCGCCGCCGGTGCGGGCGTGGTCGTGGTCCTGGATGCCGAGAGCTACGAGGTCCTCAGCAATGTGGAGCTCTCCGGCGCCGATCCGGTGGCGGCTTTAGTATATGGGGACCTGGTCTATATCGCCTGCGCCGGACATTATGACGGCGATATCACCAAACGTAAGGCTCAAGGGTTTCAGGGCGACGGTACCATCGAATGCATCGACGTGCAGAGTCTTGGGCACACCGCTACGACCTATTACCTCACGGCCGCCCCGTTTGCGTTGAGCCTTTCCGAAGAAGGCATACTGTACACCTCCAATGCCATGGCCGGCGATATTCCCCGCATCGACTTAGCTACGGGGAAAATCAGCTATATCGCCACGGGCGGTGCGTTCATTTCCAGCGTGCTCTGCGTGGGAGAAGACCTGCATGCCTTGGATTTCGCTGAAGACAAGCTCCTTATCATCGGCGTAAGCGGCACCGTCAAGAGCCGCTACTCCGTGGGCGACGGCCCGATCGCCATGCTTTCGCTGGCCGATGTCGCGGCCGAGGGCTTCATCACGGCCGTGATGACCGTGTATCCTGCAATCGCCTCTCAAGGGACCACCATCACCTTCGATGCCTCCGAGAGCCTGGCCTCGGACAGTGTTTCCGGTTGCGCCTGGGATTTCGGTGACGGAGAGACGGCCGCCGGGTGGACGGTTACGCATGCCTACCAAACTCTGGGCGAATACCCTGTTACGCTTACCATAAATAGCGCGCACGGCGAAGCGTCGGCCGCCAGCACGGTCAGGATCGTGCCGGTCTCGCCTTTTGCCGTCCGGGTGATCGATTATATTCCGGCCGCCGGGCAGTTCACCGACAACCCCCGTTATGCCAACCCGCTCAAGGCCTTGGGTCCGCCGGCTGGCGGTACCAGCCCCTATCAGCCGGACACCTCCTCCGTGGTCAGTCTGGGCGGCTTCGGCGGCTCGATTACTTTGGCCTTCGACCATGAGGTCAAGGACAACCCCGACGCGCTGGACTTCATCGTTTTCGGCAATGCCCAGTATGACCAGGCGCCGCTCAGATTCATCGAACCGGGCCTGGTGGAGATCAGCCCCGACGGCGTTACCTGGTACCTCATACCCGGATCGGACAGCGGGGTGAATACCACCAACCATGAACTTCCCGCCGACCTGGTCGACGCGCTTGCAGACGGCGTATATGCGCTGTGGGGCTATGCCGACCTCTCACCGGTGCTGGCCCTGCCCGAAGGCGCCGACCCCCTGGTGTACTTCACTGCCCCCGATGATCCCTTTACACCCGGCATCGATGCCGGCACCCCCGGCGGCGACGCCTTTGATATCGCCTGGGCCCTGGACCCCCTGACCGGCGAGCCGGCCGGTCTGTCCGGGTTTTCCTATATCAGGATCACCACGGCCATGGACGCCGTGCATGGCGGCGCTTTGGGCGAGATATCGACCGAAATTGACGCCGTGGCGGATGTCGGTCTGGAGGAAGTCAACTAATGCATGTTTATCAATCCCCTTGTGGAGGTTCACTATGAAAAGGTATGCAAGTTTTTTGGTGTGGTTTGTGGCGGCGGCCCTGGCGGGTTGCAACGGCAGCGGGTCGAGTGCTTCGGAAGAGCACTCGAACAAATCCGAAGAAATCACCTGGGAAAGCCTGGCTACACCCGTTACGGCGGACGGCCATGAAATTACGGCGCCCCTGGTCGATTTCCTGCCCGACGGCCGTATGGTCATCGCCGAAGGCGATAGCGCCACCGAGATCGAGATCGCGGTGGAAGAGCGCGTCGGCGGCCTGAGCTTCCGGTACGTGACGAGTCTGATGCCTGGCGGGACCTCCAGCTACGGGAGCTTCATCAAGGCCGCGGATGATTCCACGGTTATCGTGGGCGCCAGCACCATCATCTACCGGGTTGATCTGGACACCGGCGCGAGCGAGACCCTGACCGTGATCGATAACTTCGATGCCGCCCTTGAGGGCCATGAGCTGTATATCACCCGCTCGACCTACGATGTCGATTGGACGGCCAATAGTTATGTTACGCGCATCGACCTCGATGATCCCGATTCGCCCGTTGACGTGGTCACCGGCATCCCCGGAGCCTCGGCCGGGATCTGCCTGGATGGGGCCGGCAACCTCTATACCGGTAACGGCTATGGCAATTACGGCGTGGATGAAACCGGTTTGATCAAGCAATTCAGCCTGTCTGCCAGCCCGCAGGACTGGTCGTCCGGCACATCCTGCGGTGATGTCTTAAGCGCCGGGACATTGATCTGGGCCGGAGACGGCATGCTCCTGGTGGGCGGCGGGGACACCTTCGGCAGCGGCGACGACGATTATTTCGCGGCCCTGGATACGGCTACGGGATTGCCGGTCTTGAAAATGGACCCGGATGCGGGCGCGGATTCCAATTATAAGCTCAGCGCCGGTGCGGGCCGTTTCGCGGCCAGCGTCTGGGACTATAACACTTCGACCGGGAGCATCTACCTGCTGCCGTATTCCGGGCTCGGATTATAAAGGCTTCTCCCGGCTTCCACCCTGACGGTAGGGGCAACGCCCGGTCTTGTCGGCGAGTTATACCGGCAGTGGACAAATGGCCGGGCGCGGTATATATGTCTGACGTTGAATGTATGAAGGATGGTGCATGGGGAGATGCTGACCTTTTATACCGCCGGTGAATCCCACGGCCGGGGCGTATTCGCCTTCCTGGACGGGGTGCCGGCCGGACTTGAAATTAAGCGTGATCTGATCGATGCCGACCTTGCCCGGCGCCAGATGGGCTACGGTCGGGGCGGCAGGATGAGGATCGAGCAGGATACGGTGGACTGCCTCTCAGGCGTGCGCGGAAGCGTCACGCTCGGCAGCCCGATCGTGCTGGCGGTCTGGAACAAGGACTTCGAGAACTGGCGCTCCTTCATGGACCCCTGGAAGATCGAAGCGGGCAAGGAACTCTACACCCCGCGGCCGGGGCATGCCGACCTGGCGGGTGCGGTCCGCTTCGGGCATAAAGACCTGCGCAATGTCCTGGAACGCGCCAGTGCGCGCGAAACCGCGGGCAGGGTGGCGGCCGGCGGCGTGCTGCGCTGCTTCTTGAAGGCCTTAGGGGTAGAGGTCATCAGCTGGGTCACCCAGATCGGCGAGGTGCGCTACGAGGGCGGCTACGACCGTGAGCGCTGCGCCGCCTCGTCCGTGTTCTGCCCTGATCACGAAACAACTCGCAAGATGGAGCAGGCCATCGATGCCGTCATGGAAAGCGGCGATACCTTAGGCGGCGAGTTCACGCTTGAGATGCGCGGCCTGCCGGCCGGGATCGGTTCGTACACGCAGTGGGACCAGCGTCTGGATACCATGGTGGCCGGGCATCTCATGTCCATCCCGGCCATCAAGGCCGTGCAGATCGGCCTCGGTACGGCCAGCGCCGCCACTCCGGGATCGCGCCTGCACGACGCCATCCTTCCGGGCGGCATGCGCGGCTCCAACAACGCCGGCGGCATGGAAGGCGGGGTCTCGAACGGCGAGGCGATCACGGTCACCTGCACCATGAAACCCATTCCCACCCTGCTCAAGGGCCTGCCGTCCATCGATATCCGCGACGGCTCGGAGGCGTCAGCGACCTACGAGCGCTCCGATTACTGCGCCGTGCCCGCGGCCTCGGTCGTGGGCGAGGCCATGCTGATGATCGCCGTGGCCAAGGCCATCCTGCAAAGCTTCCCTCGGCCGAGCATGTCGGCGCTTCTGGCCGCCTTCGATCAGCACAGGAGCAGGCGTTGATCTATCTCACCGGTTTTATGGGCTCCGGCAAGACCACGGTCGGCGACATCCTGGCCGGGATGTTTAAGGTGCCGTTCATCGACATGGACGCCACCATCGCCACGCAGACCGGTTCCCGGATCGTGGACATCTTCAAGTACGCGGGCGAAAAGGCCTTCCGGGTCATTGAGCAGGATGTCTTGAGCCAGATCGCGACCGGCGGCGATGCCGTGGTCGCCACCGGCGGCGGTTTGGCCGTCGATCCGGCCAACCGCGCCCTCATGAAGTCTTCGGGGGTGATCGTCTACCTGCGCACCGCGTTGGAAGCCTTGAAGACCAGGGTGGGCGACGACCCCGAGCGTCCGCTGTGGAACAAGGAAATCGAACGCCTCTACGAGGCGCGCGAAGACGCCTATGCCGACGCCGATCTGATCGTCGATACCGACGGCCTTGAGCCCACTGAGGTGGCGCGGAGCATCCACGACAAGACCAGCCATATCGTCATGCCCGAGCCCGTGGCCCTTAAACAGCGGCCCTATCCGATCTACATCGGCAACGGCATCCTGCCCGAGCTGCGCAACCTGATTTCGCGTCACCTGCAGCCCGAAGGACTCTTCGTGCTGATCGACCGCAAGGTGCATGGTCTCTATGCCCGTCAGATCGAGACCAGTCTCTCCGGAATTTATCATCATATCATGGAAATTCCGGGCGGCGAGGGCTCCAAATCCTACGGCTATCTGGAAGAGGTCCTGGGCCGCATGCTTCAGTGCGGCATGAACCGCGCCTGGGCCTGTCTGGCCGTGGGCGGCGGCGTGATCGGCGATCTGGCCGGTTTCGCTTCCGATATCTTCATGCGCGGCATTCCGGTCATCCAGGTCCCCACCACGCTCCTGGCGCAAGTGGATGCCAGCATCGGCGGCAAGACCGCCATCAACCATGACCTGGGCAAGAACCTCATCGGCACCTTCCACCAGCCTCTGGCCGTGCTGTGCGACAGCGCCTTTTTCGCCACCCTCGATCCCGAGGATATGAAGGGCGGCCTGGCCGAAGTGATCAAGTACGGCGTCATCATGGATACGCCGTTGTTCGAATACCTGGAAGGGTCGGCCTACGACTATGAGAAAATCGTGCGCATGTGCTGCCGCGACAAGGCCTTGGTCGTGGCCCGGGACGAGAGGGAAGGGGATCTGCGCCGCATCCTGAACTTCGGCCACACCCTCGGGCATGCCCTGGAGAAATGCATGTCCTT
>JBDKSM010000096.1:0-6060 GCA_039680665.1 Syntrophaceae bacterium
CAATTACACGATCGTGAAATTGACTTGACCACCGGTTACGTTCATGCCACCGTTGGTGGCGGCCCGAACATTTTCTGCGCTCGGGCTAAGGGTTGGTATGGGATGAAGGCACATATGAAAAAGGCTGCCCGTAAAACGATTGAACATGACATCAAACCGCAGCGAAAGGCTGAAGCTACCCGGGCCAGAATCATGGCTACGGCCAGGAAGGTATTTTCCCGCTATCCCTACCCGGCCGCGAGCATGCGCATGATCGGCAAGGAAGGGGGGTTCGACCACGAAATCATCCGCTACCATTTCCCTTCCAAGGCGATCCTGTTTGAAACCATCACGCGGGAGATCTGCGAGGATCTTTACCAGGCCAATCGCATGTTCTTTGAAGGACTGATCGACATGCGCCCCGCGGACGGGTTCGCGCTCTATCTCGACCGGTTCATGGACTATCATTATGCGCACCCCGAGGCCTTGCGGATCATCGAGCTCAATATGTCGTTGAGCGAAGACCCGCAATCGATCCCGGGTTACAGCAATATTCCCGAAGTCCTGGCGCGTACGCGCTCAACCTTCCAGGAAAAAATCCCGCTCACGGCGGCACCCGAGCAACTCGAACGCTTCCTGAACAGCTTCAACAATCTCCTCTTAATTTATCTGGCATCAGGGTACTGCCAGGCAAGCACGTTGGGCTTGAAGCATGATAGTTTGTCCTACCGGGCATGGGTAAAAAAAACCCTCATGGAAATTTTCCTGCCGCACCTGAAACGCCTGATCGGAGAAACCGGGAAAGACGGCAATTGACAAGCTCGATTCGATTCTGTTAGCTCTCCATAATGACCATGAAGATCAAAACCAACTGCATCGCCACGGCTATCGGCAGCTTCCCGCACGCCGAGGCCTCACCGGCCCTGGACATCGTCTTTGCCTCCCTTCCGGATGCGCCCCTGTGGCCGCAGCTGCCCAAGCGGGGCTTGAACGAACAGATGGAGATCCAGTATTCCGAGGGGCTCCCGTGCGTGAAGATCGACGCCGAAAAGGGCCGCATGTATTTTGAAACCGGCGGCGATTACTCCGAGGCGTTCGCTGTCTTCTACGAGACCTACCTGGCGGCCGCCGAGGCCGGAGCAGGCGAAGGCGACTTCTCGGCCCTGGCCATCAGCCCGGCCTTTTCCCAGGGGCTCTACGGCTTCGAAGAGCGCCTCAAGGCCGGCGGCAAACGCTACCCTTATCTCAAGGTGCAGACCACGGGGCCGTGTTCGTTTGCCCTGACCATCACGGACGAGAACAAGCGCGCCATCTTCTACCAGGAAGAATTCCGGGACGTGATCGTCAAGGCCTTAGCTATGAAATGCCGCTGGCAGATCCAGAAGTTCAACGCTTACGCCGAGCAGGTGATCTGCTTCATCGACGAGCCCATCCTGTCGGCCTTCGGATCTTCCACCTATATCGCGGTCAAGCGCGAAGAGGTGGTGGCCCTGGTGGCCGAGGCCGTCCAAGCCGTGCACGCGGAAAACGCCATCGCCGGGGTGCACTGCTGCGGCAATACGGACTGGACCATGCTGACCGACGCGGGCGTGGACCTGATCAATCTGGATGCCTTCAGCTACGGCGAGACCATCGCCCTGTACCCGCAAGCCATGCGGCGCTTCTTGGAAGGCGGCGGCTTGATCGCCTGGGGCATCGTGCCCACCTCCGCGGCCGTGCGCAATGAAACGCCCGAGGGCCTGCTGGAGCGTTTCAACACACTGGTCGAGAACCTCGCGGCCAAGACGGCGCTGGACAAGGCCCTGATCCTGTCCCAATCGCTGGTGACGCCGTCGTGCGGCACGGGGTCGCTGCCCGTGGAAGACGCGGAGCGCGTCTTCGCGCTTTTGTCGGACCTCGCCCCGCTCATCCGCGGCCGCTTCAAACTTGCATAAAGGCAGACCCGCCTTGACGCCGTACACCATCGCGATCACGGGCAAGGGCGGCACCGGCAAGACCACCATCGCCGCAGCCATCATCGCCGGCCTGATCCGCCGGGGGCTTACCCCGGTTTTGGCCGTGGATGCCGACCCCAACTCCTGCCTGGACGGCATAATGGGCGTGCAAGCCCTCCAGACCGTTGGCCGTTTAAGGGAAGAGAGCCGCGACGCCGGGGCCGGCGGACCCAGCGGCATCTCCAAGCGTGACCTCGTGGAGTTGAGGATCGCCGAATGCCTGGTCGAGGCGGACAACTTCGACCTGATCGCCATGGGCCGGCCCGAAGGCCCGGGCTGCTACTGTTACGCCAACAACCTTTTCAAGAACGTAATCGGCGCCTTGGCGCAGAATTACCCCTTCATCGTGATCGACAACGAGGCCGGGCTGGAAAACCTCTCGCGCCGGTTGTACCAGAGCATCGACCTCTTAATCATCACCGGCGATCCTTCCCGGCGCGGACTGGCCACTATCGAGCGTCTCTATGACCTGGCCGGTGAGATGGGCATCGCCTACGACGCCCTGGCGCTCATGATCAATCTGGTGCGCGAAGACTCGGCCATGGAGAACCTTAACCGCCTGAAGCTTAAGACCAGCGCGCGCTACCTCTTGACCCTGCCCTTTGATAAGGACCTGGCCCTGGCCGGCGAGCAGGGCCTCAGCATGCTGAGCATCGATCCATCCAACCCGGTACGCTCCAAGATAGAAGAATTCATTGCAAGGATCATTTTTAGTGATTAAGTTTTAGGTGTTAAGTAACCTCAAGAAATTCATGGAAATGACCTTGCTTCGTATGCTCACCGCTGTGCCCGTCCGCGGCAGAAATTGCTTATTCATTTATCCGTTGTTGTCGAGTTTCCATCACACTTGATTTGTCGATTTGCGAGGCGCTCAATATATGGTAAGTTCCCCATGTTTTTTTAGCGCGGCCGGCTGAGAAGGCCATGCAGAGGAGAAACACAACATGGAGAAGCAGATAAAACCGCCGGAAGAAAGGGCTTGCGATCCCGCCTCGATCGAATCCATAGCTAAGGCCCAAGCCGACTGCGTTGACTTAAGCTTTTTCCGGGTCGAACGCCAGGGCGCGCCTTGCTCCTTCGGCACCAAGGGCTTGTGCTGCCGTATCTGCCACATGGGTCCCTGCCGTATCACGGCCAAGGCCCCGCGCGGGGTCTGCGGGGCTGACGCCGATACCATCGTGGCGCGCAACTTCCTGCGCGAGGTGGCTGGCGGCGCCGCCGCGCATTCCGACCACGGCCGGCACCTGGTGCTGCTCTTAAAGAAGATCGGCCAGGGAAAAGGCGGACCGTATACCGTCAAGGATGAGCCGGCCCTGCACAGGATCGCCCGCTGCTACGGGATCGATGATCAGGGCATGGACGTTTCCGAGCTGGCCCTCAAGGTGGCCGAGGTCCTGATCGCGGAATTCACCGCCCAGGAAGAGCCGCTCAAGACCCTGAAGCTCTCACCTTTGAGCCGGCAGGGCGTATGGCGGAAGCAGGACGCCTCTCCTTCGGGCGTGGACCGGATGGTGGTGGAGGCCATGCACCGCACCCACATGGGCGTGGACCACGACTACATGAACATCCTCCTACACGCCTTCCGCTTGTCACTGGCCGACGGCTGGGGAGGATCGCGCATCGCATCCATGGTCTCGGACATCCTCTTCGGCACGCCCATGCCGGTGCGCAGCACGGCCAACCTGGGTATCCTGCGCGCGGACACGGTCAACGTCCTGGTCCACGGCCATGAACCGGCCCTGTCCGAGATGCTCGCCGCCGCCGCGAACGACCCGGAGGTCAAGGAATACGCAAAACAGGCGGGCGCCTCCGGCCTCACCCTGGCCGGCATCTGCTGCACGGCCAATGAGATCCTCATGCGCCACGGCATACCGGTCGCCGGCAACTTCCTGCAGCAGGAGCTCGCCATCGTGACCGGCGCGGTGGAGATGATGCTTATCGACGTGCAGTGCTGCATGCCGAGCCTGCCCGACGTGGCCAAGAGCTATCATACCGAGATCGTCTCCACGAGCCGCATCGCCAAGACCATTGGCGCCTCGGCGGTCGAGTTCCAGACCGACAAGGCCTATGAAACCGCCAAGTCCCTGCTCAAACGCGCCGTGGACAACTTCAGGAACCGCGATCCCGAAAAGGTGGACATCCCCCGGCATACGAGCCCGCTCGTGGCCGGTTTCTCGGTCGAGGCCATCAAGTACATGCTGGGCGGCACCTACCGCGCCTCGTTCAGGCCGCTCAACGACGCCGTCATCCAGGGCCGCATCAGGGGCGTGGTCGGCATCGTGGGGTGCAACAACGCCAAGAGCAAGCTGGATTCCTATATCAATACCCTGACCATCGAGCTGCTCAAGGAAAACATCCTGGTCCTGAAGACCGGCTGCGCGGCCATCGCCTCGGCCAAGGCAGGCAAACTCACACCCGAGGCCGCCCTGGAACATGCGGGGCCCGGTCTGAAAGAGGTATGCGAGGCCGTGGGCATGCCGCCCGTGCTCCACATGGGCAGCTGCGTGGACAACAGCCGACTGTTGGAGGCCGCCACCGAGATCGTGGCCGAAGGCGGCCTGGGCGAGGACCTCTCCGACGTCCCGGTCGTGGGCGTGGCCCCGGAGTGGATGAGCGAAAAGGCCATCTCCATCGGGTGCTACTTCGTGGCCTCCGGGATAGACGTAATTCTGGGGCACCCCTTCTCCGTCGGGGGCTCGGAAAATGTCACCCGCTTCCTCCACCACGAGGCCAGAGCGCAGTTCGGCGCATCGTTCCACGTGCACGAAGACCCGCACGCCGCGGCCCGCGCCATCATCGATATCATCGACCGGCGCCGCGAGAAGCTGGGCATCAACCGCAAGGCCGAGCGCAAGCTCATGGATATGAAGGATCGGAGGGAACTCGGTGTCTAAGCTTATATGCTCCAGCGCCATCTCCGGCGCCGCACTGTGGGTGGCACGCGCCGAGGAAAAATTGAATCAGGCAATCGCGGCCAAGGGCGAGACCTGCCCCGTGGCCTTCCCGGATACGGCCTATTACCTGCCCGTGATCTACTCCTTCACCGGGCTTAAATGCACGACCCTGACCGAGTTGCGGCCGGTCCTGGCCCGGGCCAAGGCCCTGCTGCCGGGCGTGCCGACCGAAAAGGTCTGGCTGCCCTATCTGGGCAATACGCTCGATGCCGGCGTAGCCACCCTGTTCGCCTGCGAGATGATCGAGGCCTGCAAGTACCTGATCGGGCCCGACCCGGTAGACGGCATCTGGCTGGGTGCCGCCAATGACGTGATCATGCGCGAGCGCGGCCTGGAGTTCGTGGACGGCACCGCGCCCGGGTTCGCGGCCATCACGGGTGCGGCGCCCACCGACGAGATCGCGGTATCAATCGCGCGCGAGCTGCAGGAAAAGAACATCTACGTCTTCATGGCCGGCCAGACGGGCGGCCTCCAGTTCGCCCAGCAGCTTGCCCGCCAGGGGGTCGAGATGGGCTGGGAGACACGGCTCGTGCCCTTCGGCGCCGATGTCTCGGCCCTGATCTATGCCCTGGGGTTCGCCAACCGCTCGGCCCTTTCCTTCGGCAACGTCAAGCCCGGCGACTTTCATGCCAACCTCAAGTACAACAAGGAGCGCATCTTCGCCTTTGTCCTGGCATTGGGCGAGGTGGACCAGGAGAAGTACGCGGCCGCGGCCGGGGCCCTGAACTACGGGTTCCCGGTCATCGCGGACACCGACATACCGCAGATCCTGCCCACCGGCATCTGCACCTACGAGCACGTGGTCTCGAGCGTGCCCTACGAGACCATGGTGGATAAGGCCCTGGAGGTAAGGGGCTGCAAGGTCAAGATCACCAAGGTGCCCATCCCCGTGCCTTATGGCCCTGCCTTCGAGGGCGAGCGCGTGCGCAAGCAGGATACGGCCGTCGAGTTCGGCGGCAACCTGACGCCGGCCTTCGAGTTCGTGACC
This sequence comes from Syntrophaceae bacterium, assembly GCA_039680665.1. Taxonomy (GTDB): domain Bacteria; phylum Desulfobacterota; class Desulfomonilia; order UBA1062; family UBA1062; genus JAKQBR01. The sequence goes on from JBDKSM010000096.1 coordinate 5,916, forward strand.
ATGACCGACATGGACGCCATCAATGACGGCGCCATCGAGATCATCGGCCCGGACGTGGACGAGGTCGCTCAAGGCTCGGCCCTGCCCCTGGCCATCTGGGTCGAGGTGGCGGGACGCAAGATGCAGGTCGATTTCGAGGCCATCT
>JBDKSM010000097.1:0-6863 GCA_039680665.1 Syntrophaceae bacterium
CGCAGGATAGCGGAATTGGACGTGCCTTGCGTGCGCCCTGAAGGGGGAGGGTCCAAAGATGGCCCCGAATCACCTGGAAAGCACTTGAATGCGGGATGGAATCTTATGGGCGGGCGGCATAGATGCCCGTAATATACGCCGTCACCCTCCCGTTAGGTTTGCTGATCGTCACCTCGTCATCGACCTTTTTATTCAACAGCGCCTGGCCGATGGGGGAATCGATGCTGATCATCCCCTGGCAGACGTCGATTTCTTCGGAGCCCACGAGCTGGTAACAGCGCTCTTCGCCGCTCTCCTCTTCATAGGTGACCCAGCAGCCGAAGGTAGACCTTGGCGGGGTTGGCCGGCGGCGGCCACCTTGAGCACCTTGAGGCGCGCGCCCAGGTGCTTGAGCTTGCGGTCAATCTCAGAGAGCTTCTTTTTGCCGTAGATATATTCGGCTCCTCTCGGAGCGGTCGCCCTCGGCGGCGGCGTCGGCCACGCCCTGCACGATCTTGGGCCGCACCACGGTCCCATGCCTCCCTATGGATGGAGTCCCTTATAGATCAAGGCAAAGAACTGTTCTGAGATATGCTCAAGGTCGGGAAGATTTTTGTGCTTGGCTTTGAGCACAAAATAATTGTAGACCACCCGCAAATGGGCGCCGAGCATAATATTGGCCATCAGTTCGATATCGATATCCCGGCGGACATATCCGGCATCGATCCCTTTTTTCAAATCATCAATAACGTATTGAACCATCTTGGCTTCAAATACATCGACATACTTGTTATGCAGTTCGTTTACACTCGGTCCGATGCGCAGGAAGATGTTGCAGAGGTCGGGATGATCCCTGAAGAACTGTAGACTTCTGGCGATAAGGGCCTGATAGTAGCCAATGACATCTTTCTTGCTCATCGTTACCAGGGTAGACTCAACCGACTTTTCCCATTCGTCGAGATATCTCACCAGAATCGCGATATACAGTTCTTCCTTGCTCTTGAAATAGCGGTAGAAGGTGCCCTTGCCGATCCTGATTTCAGGCAGGATGTCTTCCACATGGGTATTGTAGTAGCCTTTTTTCGCAAAAAGTTTGATGGCACACATCATTATCTGATCCTTGCGCAAGTCGCCTTTCATCGATCTACCCCAGATGTTTTGATATACATGTCTTTTATGACAAGCCCCCCTTGACTTCAACTTTATTTTCAGATACAAAATAATAGAACCGACGCGTCGGTTCTATTAAAAATTGAAATAGCTTTCTTATTATGAAAAAGGGGGCTGAGAACTGCATGGGTGGATCCCATGATCGTTCCCAGGGAAGACAGTTTTAGCACTCCAATCACCTAAGTCTACAGGTGTACTGCCGCTGTTTGAGTAAGGCAGTTGCAAGGGAGGAGGTAATCCATGAAACAATCAACCCGGATTATGATGAAAAACCATGGCTGGAGGTTTGACCGATTCATACACAACTACATCTATTTCGCTTTTTACCGACCCTATGTATTGTTCGTCCTTTGGCTTTTTCGCATACTCGCGGTCGCTTTCTCGTGGTTTAAACCGTTCAACATCATCCTTTCCATGGCCTTCAACCGCTACCACGCCAAGATCATCAGCATGGAGGATGCCACCAAGATTTTTACCATGAATGAAGATGTCGTGGCCTCATCGGCGCAGAACAAACGCATCGTCCCCTTCACGCATGCCTATAAAATCGTGCTCAAGGAGGCCGATACGATAGCGGTCATGGACTGCCCCTGTATTGTCGCCAAGAAAGGGCGGATCGAACTTGGCGATTGCGGGCCCATCAACCGCTGCCTGGCCGTGGGCAAGAGCCTGGCCAACTTCTGGGTTGACCATTGTCAGAAATACAACGCCCGCTACATCAGCCAACAGGAGGCCATCGACCTGATCAGGGATTTCAGGCGACGCGGACATGTTACGCAGGCTTTTTTCAAGGTCGCCACCGGCGGGCGCACGGGTGTGTTCTGCAATTGCTGTCCGGACTGCTGTGTCAGCCTTGAGGCCACCAAGCTGGGCCAGAGATTCAACTCCAGATTCACGCAGAGCGCGCCTTCGGGCTATTCGGTTCGACACGACCCCCAGAAATGCAAAAACTGCGGCAGCTGCGCCAAGGTTTGCCACTTCGATGCCATTCAGCTCAGAGACCAGAAGCGCTTTTTCTATGACAAGTGGAACTGCATGGGGTGCGGGTTGTGCATCGAGCATTGCCCGCAGGCCGCCCTGTCGCTCTATGTCGACGAGGCCAAGCCGCTGCCGCTGGATATCGATCTGGTAAAGAAAAAGTTCGCGGACAACCTCGGCAAAGAAAGAGATATGGACTCGGAACAGGCTCAATGCGTCAGGACATGACTACCGAGCACTGATCAAAGTCCATCCTGACGATGGGTTTTGGTTAAACAGTTGATCGATATTTATAAAGGAGGATGATCCATGCCGAACGAGTATGATGTCATCGTGGTAGGCTCCGGACCTGGAGGTGCTGCCGTCGCCAGGGAGATGAGCCGGCGCGGCAAAAAGGTGCTGTTGTGCGAACGTGGCGGAAACTGGAAGGCGCTGGGGAATACCCTGTCGCTCGCCATGCTGATGCAGTGGGTGCCTTTGATCTTCAGCAAACAGGCCAATGTCGTGATGGCGGCCTCGAATTACGGCGGGGCCTCGCTCCTAGCCTGCGGTGCGGCCGTGGCGCCGCCCAAGAAAGTCTTCGACAAGGTTGGCATCGATCTCTCGGCCGAGGCCGAAGAGGCCAGGGGCGAGATGTGGATCGATGTCCTGCCCGATGAACTGGTGGGCGAGACCAATTTCAGGCTCCTGGAAGCGGCCAATGACTTGGGCTATCACTGGACCAAGACCGAGCGTTTCGTAGATCACAACCGCTGTGTGCCCAACTGCTCGGACTGCATGCTGGGGTGTCCCCGCGGCGCCAAATGGTCGGCCCGCATCTACGGCGACGATGCCTTGCGCCACGGTGCCGAGTTGGTCTTCAACACGCGCATCCATGACATCATCAAGCAGGACGGCAAGGCCATCGGCGTGTCAGGCACCCGCTGGGGCAAAAAAGTCCAGTTCTACGGCAAGAAGATCGTGCTTTCCGGCGGGGTGGGCAATGTGGGTATCCTGCGCCGCGCCGGGCTGTCGGAGGCGGGACGGAGCTTCGCGGTGGACTGGCTGCAGTTCATCGGCGGGGTGATCCCTGGTATGAACACCGTACATGAACAGCCCATGGCGGTGGGCACCTTGGAGCATTATGAATCCGACGGCATCATCATCCTGCCGGTGTTTCCGAACTGGGCCATGCTGGCGGCCATGCTTCCGCTCAAGGATCTTTCAGCCGTACCGTGGATCAAGAATGCTTTCAATTGTACGGGCATCATGGTTAAGATCCAGGACGAGCTTCAGGGCGAGATCTATCCGGACAATCTTTTGTATACCTGCTCCAAGGAACCGACCGCGCGGGACAAGAAACGGCTGAAGAAGGGCGTGGACATCATCCGCAAAGTGCTGGTCAAGGCCGGGGCGCCTTCGGAGAGCATCATGGAACTGGCCCCCTCGGGTGCGCACCCTTCGGCATCGTGCCGTATCGGCGAGGTAGTGGACAAGAATCTTCAGACCCGCCTGGAGAACGTGTACTGCTGCGACGCCAGCGTGGTGCCCGAATCGCTCGGACTGCCCGTGGTCTGGACCGCGGTTTCCCTGGGCAAACGCCTCGCGAAACATCTCGATCAACAGCTTTAAGCATTAACACCGTTACTGATCAGGGGTGACGGCCGTTTGGCCGCCCCAACCGTTGCCTGGAAGCTTCATTCCGGGAAAGGAAAACCACTATCAAAAGGAGGTGAAGTATGTTCAGATTGCTGAAGCTTCGGTTTATCCTGGTTGGATCTCTATTGGGGCTGTTGATGTGGATCGAACGTGGGCACATACTGCTGCCCTCGACTCTGCCGGCGCTCAAGTGGCTCGGGCTCAAAAGACTGCTCAAGGGCGAAGGTTTTAACGGGATATTCTATGGGCGCTGGATACCACAGTATATCAAGTTTATTACCTTTATGGCCCAACACAGCGGACCCGGTTTCAAGAACTGGCTCAAGAACACCTATCACGCCAAGGTGCTGACACATGATCAAGCCCGAGCCATTGTCTCCATCGACAAGGACATTCCGCTCACAGATCTGGGGAAGCAGGTCCTGCCCTATGACCGGGCGCGTGATATCGTGATCAATGCCAAAAACCTTGATTTTGTGCTTACGAGCTGCGGCTGTAAGACTCGCAAGGATGAGCCATGCAAGGTTGCCAAGCCTCCCTACCATACCTGTCTTCTGATTGGCGAACCAGTTCTGACGAATTTCCTGATGCAGCATCAACCGGAGGCAAGCCGCAAAGTGACGCGTGATGAAGCTTTAGATCTCTTGCAGGAGTTCCATGATCAGGGTCTTGTCCACAATGCCTGGTTCAAAGACTGCATCCGGGATCAGTTTTATGTGATATGCAACTGTTGCGCATGCTGCTGTCTCGGATTCGACATGCTCCATAATTTTGGCATAGACCAGATCACGTCATCCGGTTACGTGGCGACCGTGGATAAAAAGAAGTGCAAAGGCTGCGGGACCTGTGTTGAGGTATGCCAGTTCAAGGCCAATAGTCTCTTGAATGGAAAGTCCACGGTAAGCTGGGATGCCTGCTATGGCTGCGGACAATGTGCTTCAAAATGCCCCAGCCATGCTCGCACTATCCAGCTCGATATGCGCAAAAGCCCCCCACTGGATGTGCGCACCTTGGTACGGGAAGAAGGGAATCGTTAGCATCATAAAAAAACAAAGCGGCCCTTGGTTCCTTCAGAAAGCCAGACTTGCTGAGCCTCAGTCGCAGAGGCTGTTAGCGAAGTGACAGACAGGTGTAGCGTAAGCCTTCGAGCGGATTCGAGGACGAGGGAAATTTGTGGACGCCCGTGAAGTACTAATATTTGAAAAACTCACATGCCAAACTAACGGTTTCCTCTTAAGATTGTCATTATTTCACGGGTGTCCCCTCGTTACCCAGTGCAGTACCTGGTTTGGCCGCGGCAAGGATAAAGACTTTATCGCCTTTCCGATAAGGATGGCAGTAGAAGGTATACCATTGCCGTGATCCGTCTTTGGCCTTGAGAAGACAGGTGTGTTCGATATTGATGCATCTCAAAAGATCCCCCAATGGCTTAAAGGCGGCTGGAATATGCTCCGGTATGATAAAATCAAAGATATACGATCCGGCGATTTCTTCTTGCGTGTGTCCGGCAATGGCTCCGCTCGCTTGGATGATGTGGCCGTTCTCATCGTAAAGGAGGTGGGTTCCGATCATGTGTTCGAGTATCCAGGCCGGAGCATCCTTGTGATTCGATTCGTTGGCGGCCATGAAAAGCGAATTGTATAAGGGCCGCGGGTAAAAGAGCCCGTCCTTTCCGAATGAAGGCGGCAGGACCGCAAGTTTAAGCGTTTCAAGATATTCATTCAGCATGGACAAAGGCACTTGCTGTTTATCCTCTGGCACACATCGCATGAGCACGTTTCGTATTTCTTGAAGTCCAATTTTGATTTCGAGGACTTGACGACTGCTGAAGCCCAGTACGGTATTGCCGGTTTGTGTATGCACATATACTTCTTGAAAATGCTTAGTCTTTATTTCGATCAATTCTTTTGGCTGAGGGAGGGTTTCCTCGTTCCCGGCTTCCCAGGGCCAGTTCATGTCTTCTCGCATACGCTCTCATTCCTTTATGGCGCGCATTCTTCGATGTAATCTTTGCTGTATCCATCCTGGATGGCGGATAATACCGTCAACTTGTCTCTGGTTAGGTAAGGGTGGCAGTGTATGGTATGCCAGTTGGTCGTACCATCCTTTTGCCGTAAGAGATAGGAATGGGACCCTCGTTTGCCTTTGAAGAGGTTGACAAGCTGCTTCGATGCCTTCGGGATTTGTTCGGGTATAATGAATTCCGTGAAATGTTTGCCCACGACCTCTTCTGCTGCATACCCGCCCATGCTGCCTTTGGCTCCAATAATATAACCGGATTCATTGTAGATGATATGGTTCCCGGCCAGTTTATCCAATATCCACTCTGGTGTTTCCAGTTTTCCCGCCAGCATTGCGGCTTGGATGAGCAAAGAGTATATCCGGCACGGGTAACTGAGTTTCTCGCGACCGAACATAAGCGGCATGGTGGCCAATGAGCATACATTGATGAACTCGTCCAAAAGCAACAGCGATGAACGAATGTTATCGACCGGGGCGTATTGCACCAGAGAGCGCCGGATTTCCTCCATGCCGTTTTTAATCTCCCATATCTGCTCGTTGGTGCATTGCTGAATACAATGCCCCGTTTCGGTATGCACAAGGAATATATCGAACAGGCGGCTCTGGATTTCCAGGACATCCCTTCGCATTGATGTTTCGGGCTCATTCTCGTCCGGAGCATGACCCATCGTGTTGTACCCCTCAATTATATCGAATTATAATATAATAGCATAAAAGCTGTTTTTGCTCAAATGATAATCAATCATTCCTTGCACTGCGATCAGGCGGGGGATAGGGGTGACGTTCTTAAATAATTAAATAACTAGAAAAACTAAGGGGCGCCCTTTATATCTTTACCGATTGATTAGCATTATGGACCTATCCCGCATGTAATGCTCTGCGCGATTCCGCCCGCATTCAAGATGATATCGAGGAAGACAGGAGAGGGTCGACGCAGGTGGAACAATTCCGCAGGATAGCGGAATTGGACGTGCCTTGCGTGCGCCCTGAAGGGGGAGGGTCCAAAGATGGCCCCGAATCACCTGGAAAGCACTTGAATGCGGGATGGAATCTTATGGGCGGGCGGCATAGATGCC